>JAKAOH010000205.1 GCA_021812285.1 Acidobacteriota bacterium
CGTGCTGGTCGCCGCGCTCGGCGACGCGTTCGGTCCGAACGATCAGCGCGGCGTGTTCCGTTCCACCGACGGCGGCAAAACCTGGCAGAAGGTGCTCTACAAGAACGACAAAACCGGCGCGGTGGAGCTCGTCTTCGATCCCCGCAATCCCCGCATCGTTTACGCCGCGCTCTATCAGGTCCGCCGCCAGCCCTGGACCTTCACCAGCGGCGGTCCCGGCAGCGGCATTTACAAATCCACCGACGAAGGCCTCACCTGGAAGCACATCACGGGTCACGGCCTGCCCAAAGGCGTTTTGGGAAAAATTGGCCTCGCCGTCGCCGCCGATGGCGAGCGCGTCTACGCGCTGATCGAAGCGAAAAAGGGCGGGCTCTACGTTTCGAACGACGCCGGTGAAAACTGGCAATTCGTCGACGGCAACCACCGTTTCCGCCAGCGCGCCTGGTATTTCACCCACATTTTCGCCGATCCGAAAAACACCGGCACCCTCTACATCCTCAACGTCGGAATGTTCCGTTCGATCGACGGCGGGCATCGCTGGCAGGTCATTCACGTTCCTCACGGCGATAATCACGCCATGTGGATCGATCCGACGAATCCCGATCGCATGATTGTCGGCAACGACGGCGGCGCGACCGTTTCGACGGATTGGGCGAAAACGTGGAGCACGCTCGATAATCAGCCCACCGGCCAGTTCTACCACGTCTCGGTGGACAATCGTTTTCCCTTCTACGTCTATGGCGCGCAGCAGGATAATTCCAGCGTCGCCATCGCCAGCGCCACCGCGCACGGCTACGTCGGCCGCCAGGATTGGTACGATGTCGGCGGCGGCGAGAGCGGCTACATCGTTCCCGATCCCAACGATCCCAATATCGTTTACGGCGGCACCTATTTCGGCATCCTCACGCGCTACAACCACAAGACCGAACAGTCGCTCCTGATCTCACCATGGCCGGACGATCCCGACGGCTGGCCGGCAGCGGACCAGAAGTACCGCTTCACCTGGACGATGCCGTTCATGATTTCTCCTTACGATTCGAACCACATCTATTTCGCCTCCCAGGTGCTCTTCAAGTCCATCAATCGCGGCGTGAGCTGGACCGTCATCAGCCCCGACCTTTCGCGCAACGACAAAGCGAAGCAGGGGCCGTCCGGCGGACCGATCACCAAGGACCAGGCGAGCGCCGAATATTACGATCTCATCTACACCATCGCCGAATCGCCGCTCACCCGCGGCCTGATCTGGGCCGGCACCGACGACGGACTCGTCTGGATCACCCGCGATGGCGGAGCCCACTGGGAAAACGTCACGCCCAAGGATCTGCCCGCGTGGAGCACGGTGAGCCTGATTGATGCTTCGCCCGAAAATCCGGGCACGGCCTACGTCGCCGTCACCCGCATGAAGAACGATGACCTTCGCCCCTACGCCTGGAAAACCACCGACTACGGCAAGACCTGGACTTCGATCACCAACGGAATTCCGGTCGGCGCCGTGGTCCGTGCCGTGCGCGAGGATCCCAAGCAGCCGGGCCTGCTCTTCGCCGGCACCGAACTCGGCGTTTACGTTTCCTTCAACGATGGCGCGCTCTGGCAGCCGCTGAAAATGAATCTCCCCACCGTCCCGGTGCGCGACCTCGCGATCAAGGACAACGATCTCGTCATCGCCACCCACGGCCGCGCTTTCTGGATCCTCGACGACATCACTCCGCTCCGCCATCTCACTGCGTCCACGCTCGATCAGCCGGTGCATCTTTTCAAACCTGCTCCGGCGGTGCGCTTCCGCGCGCCTCACTACTTCTTCCACCGTGCCAACGTCGGCGAAAATCCGCCCATCGGTGCGATCGTGGATTACTACCTGAGGCAAAAACCCGAGGGCGATATCAAGCTCGACATTCTCGACGCGAAAGGCAATGTCATCCGTTCGTTCACCAGCGCCAAAAAGAAGCCGACCGTGTGCGAGTCCGATTTCCCCGCGCCGAAGCCACATCCCGGCCTGCCCGATTCGCCCGGCCTCAACCGCTTCGTCTGGAACATGCGCTACAAGAAGCCGATTCCCGTCCCCTGCGCCGTTTACGACGAGGGCGGTCCGCTCGGCGCGATGGCGCTTCCCGGCGCCTACCAGGCGCGGCTCACCGTCAACGGCCAGACTTACACTGCGCCCATCCGGATCGTTCCCGATCCGCGCGTGAAGGCCACTCAGGCCGAACTCGCGCAACAGTTCGATCTGATGCAAAAGCTCAACGTGCTCATGCAGCAGGATCACGTCACCGTGCTCGAAATCCGCGACGTCAATCGCCAACTCGCCGCACTGAAACAGCGCCTCACCGGCGAACCCAAGAACGGGGCAGTCGTTGCGGAGATCGAAAGCGTCGAGCAAAAAGCGCAAGCGGTCGAGGACGCGCTGATTCAATCGAAAGCGACCGCCAGCGAAGACATGCTCAACTACCCGATCGAGCTCAACAGCAAACTCGGCTACCTGATCAACGGCGTGGATAGCGCCGATTCCGCGCCGCCCGTGCAGGACGGCCAGCTCTACGAGGTCTACAAACGGCAACTCGACGGCTGGATCGCGAAATGGCAGACGATCCTTTCCACCGACCTCGCCAATTTGAACAAAAAGATGCGCCAGGAAAATATCCCGATCGTGGCGCCGCGCCCCGTCACGCCGTCGGACTCAACGCTCTGATTTCGCGCACGCCGCCGCGCATCCGCGCGCCATTCCGGCGCGAATGCGCGGCAGGGCGGCCGGTGCCGGAATCGGTCCGCGTGGCGCGACGCAACAGAGGAGCGCGATGAGCGATTCCGGTCCCGGACTCCAATCCATCAGCGACACCGCTCATTGGGTCGCCTATTACCGCGCCATGGAAAGCGAGCGGCCCGACGCGCTGTTCCGCGATCCCTACGCCCGCCGCCTGGCGGGCGAACGCGGCGAGCGCGCCGTCAAATCGCTGCGCCGGGGAAAATCCTCGGCGTGGTCCATGATCGTTCGCACCGCCATCTTTGACGAAATCATCGTCCGGTACGTTCAGCGGAAATCGGTCGGCCTTGTTCTGAATCTCGCCGCGGGGCTCGACACGCGACCTTATCGTCTGCCTCTGCCCACGTCTCTCGAATGGGTGGAAGCGGATTTGCCCGGCATTCTTTCCTATAAATGCGAAATCCTGAAAGACGAGAAACCCGTCTGCAAACTCGAGCGCGTGGAAATCGATCTTCGGGAGAACGACGCTCGCCGCCGTTTGTTCGCCCGTCTCGCGGAAAGATCGGAGCGCGCTCTCGTGGTGACGGAGGGCCTACTCGTTTATCTCGATCCGGACGAGGTGCGCGGCCTTGCGCGCGATCTGTTCGACGCCCGGTCGTTCCGCTTCTGGCTCACCGATCTCGGCGGCCCCAGAGTAATTCGCATGATGAATCGCTCCTGGGGAAGGCAGATTCACGCTGCTGGCGCCGCCTTCCGCTTTGCTCCCGCCGAAGGCGGCGAATTTTTCCGGCCGCTCGGCTGGCGGGAAGTGGAATTCCGCGATTTCCTCGCCGAATCGCGGCGCCTCAATCGCCGCATGCCGGTGGATTGGCTGCTGCGTTTCTGGGAAACCGTAATGCCTCGACGCACCGCACGGCGAATGCGCGAATGGCGTTCCGGGGCACTGCTCCTCGAAAGGATGTAAAGAAAGTGAAGTAGGGTTTTCCAGGCCATGGACGGCCGCTCGACGCGTACACGGTGAAGCAGCTGGCCGGTCAAAGGGAGGCCGGGGAATCGCTTTTGGGGGCGGGTGATCCGGTTGGTGGGCGGCTCGCTAACCCCGACTCTGCTCGCTGACGTCGTGCGTGCCGTACCGGTCCGGAATGCAGCGACTCCCCGGATTGCCGCGCCGGGCCTCGGGCGGGTAGGCCCCGGGCGGAGCTCTTCAATCTCTAAACCGGAATCTTTGCCTTCCCGGCCGTTCCTCCCGCGTCCTGGTAACAGCCGGCTAACCGCTCAGGTTTGTTGAGGTTGGAGTTGTCGCGGGGGCGCGGCGGGCTTTTCGCCCGTCTCGCGCCCTCGCCGTAAGGCCGGCTCGAAGTCCCTCTACCTACAGGGTCCTTCGCATTCTCTCTCTGTGGCGATCTTCCCAAATCCGAGCGCGCTCTTGCCTCGGAAGAGCCACGGGAGGGGAGCGGCCGGCCGGGTCTGTCTCCGGGACCTCACCCTCTTCTTGACCAGGACTATAGGCAGGGAGCGAAGTTCTAAAAAGTAGATAATCGTTTGAAACCTTTTAGATTTTTGCTAAGCTTGAAACAACCCGATGGACTGGCTGAATTATCACCACCTGTATTATTTCTGGACCGTCGCCCGCACCGGCAGCGTGACGAAAGCTTCCGCCGAACTCCTGCTCGCGCCGCCCACGGTCAGCGCGCAGATCAAGCGTCTCGAAGACAGCCTGGGCGAACGTCTCTTCGAGCGTTCGGGCCGCCGGCTCGTGCTTACCGAAGCCGGCCAGTTGGCGTTGCGCTATGCGGAGGAAATTTTCTCCACGGGCCGCGAGATGCAGGACGCGCTCAAGGGGCGTCCCACCGGCCGGCCGTCGAAGCTGCTGGTCGGAATCGCGGATGTGCTGCCGAAAATCATCGTGCACCGCATGCTCGAGCCTGCCTTTCACCTGAACGAGCCGGTGCAGTTGATCTGCCGCGAAGATCCTCCCGATCGCCTTTTGGCCGATCTGGCGACGCAAGGGATGGATTTGATCCTGACGGATTCGCCGATGAGCCCGGCCATGCGCGTCCGCGCCTTCAACCATCTGCTCGGCGAATGCGGCGTCGGATTTTACGGGACGCAGCGCCTCGTCACCCGTTATCGCCGCGGATTTCCCCGCTCGCTCGACGGCGCGCCGGTGCTGCTGCCCACCGAAAGCGCATCGCTGCGCGCCGAACTCGACCAGTGGTTTCAGGAAAAGGGCGTACGCCCGCACGTGGTGGGCGAATTCGACGATTTCAGCCTCTTGCGCACGTTCGCGGAAAAGGGACTCGGTGTTTTCGCCTCGCCGCTCGTTCTTGACGCCGAAATGCACCGCTCTCGCCTCGGCCGCCTGGGCCGCGCCGAACCCATTCGCTCCCGCTTCTACGGCATTTCGGTGGAAAAGAAAATCAAGAATCCCGCCGTCGTCGCCATCTGCGAAACGGCCCGGCAGGAACTTTTCGCCTAGCTACGGCAGCGGCATCCCCGGCGAGGGGACGATGCCGCCCATCCGCAGTACCTCGCGGTATTCCGATTCGGTCACCGGCGAAATCGGCAGGCGGGGATTCTTCAGGAATTTCATGTGCCGCAGCAACGGGTTCAGCTTGATGTCCGCCAGCCGCACCGGGTGCGGCAGCCGTTCCACCGCGCGAAGGTCGATGATCATCGCCTTCGCTTCGGGATCGCCGGGGTCCACGTAAGGGTCCCGCGTCACCTCCGCCAGCGCGTACACCCACCGGTCCGGCGTCCCGTGATAGGCGAGCACGCGGTCTCCGCGCCGCAACTGCTTCACCAGCCGCTTCACCGCCGGCCGCGACCCCGCGCCTCGCCACATCTCCTTGCCTTTCACGAACAAGGTGTCCCAGTGGTATTGCCGCG
>JAKAOH010000206.1 GCA_021812285.1 Acidobacteriota bacterium
TCCGATCTAAGATTTACATACACCAATCCAGCGGACGAATCGAGCGCGAGTGCCTGGCGAGTGGCTGCCAGCGCACGGTCGTCCTGCCCGAGGACCGAGTAGTCGTAGGTCAAGTTGCCGAACGGGATCATGTCCCGCGGATACGTTTGGGCCCAGAGCTGGTAGACCTGATTCGCCTTGAGCAGATCGCCGGTGACCTCCTGATCGTAGTGCGAGGAAATATAGAAATTCTCCCGTTCGCTTACACGGTCGCGCAGGGCGTAAGCCTTCTGGATATTTTCGGCCCCGAGGGCCGTTTCGCCGAGATTGGAGTAGGCCGAACCGAGTGTCGCGTACGCCATGGCAAAATTCGGATCGAGCGAGATGGCGCGCTGGAGGGGTGCGACCGCGGCGGAGCTGTTGCCGGCGCCGACCGACTGCCAGCCTACCGTATAGGCCTGGAGTGCTTCGAGCGAAGACGTGGTGACATCGGCAAGCGGCCTATTGAATTTCCGGATGGAGGCGAGCGATTCGCCCAGTTTGCTTCGAATCGAAGTGGCCGAGGTCGAAAGCGCAGCCAGCACATGGTCTTTGTCGGTGGCTACCGCTTGCGCGCTGGCGAGCGTTGCGCCAGTCGAGCAATTTTCCACGTTCAGAACCAGGTTGTATTCGCTACCGATCTGAGCAATCGAAGGATCGAGCACGGCCGCATCGCCATTGCGCTGGCAAATCTGCCGGGCGACCTGGTCAGAAACCGTCGCGCCGGCAGGCTGGCCCATCAGGCGCAGCTCGTGCGCCATCTGCTGATCGGAAACGATATTCAGAAACGGTGACTGGGCGAGTTGCGCGGCCAGGCCCTGGCGCAAGGCACCGTTGAAAACGGAATCGCCAGTGGTATTGGTGAAATCGGCGAGAACGACGGAGTCCTTCGACGTCAGCACCGGCTGGCGCGGCCAGAAGAGATACGCGCCGACGCCAACGCCAGCAATCACAACGACCGCGGCGGCGACGAGCGGCCAGCGGCGCTTGGCGGTTGAGGGCGCAACCGACACGGCAACGGCGGTGCCCGAGGATGGGGACACAGGGGAACCATTTTCGGGATCCTTCACCCGCTGCGGCGGGTTCAGGATGACAGCCTCTGAGGGGGCGGTGGGAATCGCAGCCGACGGCGTTCGCTGGGAAGATGGAGCGGCGGGAGTCGCCTGCGCGGACGACGCGGGAGCGGCGGGCTGCGTGATGGTGACCGCGTGGCGCGAGGATTCCGTGTCGCGTTTCAGACGAGCGAGATCGGCGCGCATTTCGGCCGCGGATTGGCAGCGCAGGCGCCGGTCCTTTTCGAGCGCCTTGGCGATAATCTCCGAGAGCTTGGCGGGAACGCGTTGATTCAGCCGCACGGGATCGGCTGGCGCGCCATGCAGAATGGCTTCGAAAATACCACCCGTCGTGTCGCCTTGAAAGGCGAGGACGCCGGTGGCCATTTCGTAGAGAACCGCGCCAAACGAAAACAGGTCTGTTCGGGCGTCCACTTCCTCGCCACGCACCTGCTCGGGTGACATATAAGCGACGGTGCCGAGAGCGGTGCCGGGACTGGTGAGCTGTTCTTCGGCCACGGTTGGTCCCGCAGCGTCGCGCGTCAGCGTGGCGTCGGAGGGCGGGCCTGGCTTGGCCGTCTGCTTGGCCAAGCCGAAATCGAGGATTTTCGCGTGGCCCTGCGTCGTGACGAAAATATTCGCGGGCTTGATGTCGCGGTGAACGATGCCCTTGGCGTGCGCCGCTTCTAGGCCCTCCGCGATTTCGACGCCCAGTTCGAGCAGCAGGTCGAGCGGCAATGGCTTGCCGCTGATGCGGTGCTTCAGCGTTTGGCCTTCCAGGCACTGCATCGCGATGAACGGACGGCCCTCGAATTCGCCGATTTCGTGGATCGTGCAGATATTGGGATGGTCGAGGGCGGAAGCGGCGCGAGCTTCGCGCTCGAACCGCTCGAGCGCGCGCGGATCGCGGGCCATATCTTCCGGCAGGAATTTCAGCGCGACGAACCGGCCGAGTTTCGTGTCTTCGGCTTTATAGACGACACCCATCCCGCCGCCGCCGAGCCGTTCGACGACGCGGTAGTGGGAGACAGTCCTGCCGATGAGTGAAGAGGGTTCAACCACGCCGCAGGCATATTAGGGCGAGACCAGGAGCGTGTCAATAAAGGATGCCGCTGCGAGGGCCGGGCCGTCGGCGGCCGATCAGGATTCGGCTTCGCGGAGGAACCGGGCGGACTCTTCGGGAGGAGTGGGATTGATGTAGAAACCGGTGCCCCACTCGAAGCCGGCGACCTTGGTGAGCGTGGGCATCATTTCGATGTGCCAGTGGTAATGGTCGTTGCGCTCCTCGCCGACGGGCGAGGTGTGAAGGACGTAGTTGTAAGGAGGATGATCGAGCACGGAATCGAGACGCCGCAGCATATTGCGCATCATATCGGCGAGGCTCGAAACGACGGCCGCGGGTTCGTTTTCGAACGCGGACCCGTGCTGTTTGGGCAGGACCCAGGTTTCGAAGGGAAAGCGCGGGGCGTAAGGCGCGAGCGCCACGCAATGCTCGTTTTCGGCGACCAGACGGCTGCCTTCGGCGCATTCCTGGCGAACGATGTCGCAGAAAATGCAACGCTCTTTCTGCGAAAAATACCGGCGCGCGTTTTCCTCCTCCTCGGAAACCTGCTTCGGAACGATGGCGAGCGCGATCAATTGCGAATGGGTGTGTTCGATCGAGGCGCCAGCGGCTTCGCCATGATTCTTGAAAACGAGAATGTAGCGGAACCGGTGATCGTTCTTCAGATCGTTCATGCGGTCGCGGTAGGCCCAAAGGACCTGCTCGAACCGGTCGTGCGGCAGCGTGGCCAGCGTGCTCTGGTGATCGGGCGTTTCGATGATGACTTCATGCGCGCCGATGCCGTTCATTCGATCGAACAGGCCGACGCCCTGGCGATCGAGCGAGCCTTCGATGCCGAGCGCAGGAAACTTATTGGGAACCACGCGGACGTTCCAGCCGGGCGTATTCGGCGCGCGGCCGTTGCCGCCGTAGGCGATGATTTCCGGCGGCGTTTTCGACTCGTTTCCGTAGCAGAAGGGACAGATGCCGTTGCCCCGAATTTCCACGCGAGACGTGGAGAAATCGGAGGGACGCTTGGCGCGGTCGGTGGAAATGATCACCCAGCGTTGCGTGATCGGGTCTTTCCGAAGCTCAGGCAAACTCTGTCTTCCTCCCCAACGCCCGCCCGGACGGCTGGATTCGCGGATAATCGCCTACTTTTTATTCTACATCGGGGCGAGAAGCGCAAGAGGAAGACCATTCGGCCCCTGTGGAAAAAGACAACAGGAAGGTGCCCAGGCCGTCGGCGCCCCGCGGGGCGGATTCCAGGCTCGGGAGCGATCGGAAGGCATTTCGCGGCAGATCAGCCGGAGGCGCCGAAAGCGTTCTTGTGGAGGCGGATTTCCGGTGCGTGGCCGGCGCAGCCCAGAATGGCGACGACATCGAAGCGCCAGGCGGCATTCTTGATCCGGCGATCGGCGAGGAACGCCTGGGCCATACGGATCAGAACGCGGCGCTTTTCGAGCGTGATCGCATCCTCGGGCTGGGAATCCCGGCCGGTGCGCGTTTTCACTTCCACGAAAACGAGCTCGCCGCGGTCGTAGCCTATGAGATCGATTTCTCCGCGAAGGCCGGGGACGCGATAGTTGCGCGCGACCATGACGTAGCCGTGGCGGCGGAGAAACCAATAGGCGCAGGTTTCGCCGCGGATGCCGGTCGCGCGGCCATCGGCGCCGTCCGCGGCAATGCCGCGGCGCGCGCGCCAATTGACGAGCGAAAACATCGCGCGGCCGACCAAGCTCATCGGCTACTTCACCGCTTCGAGATCGAATTCCATAACCTTGCCCCGGACGACGAAGCAGAGGTAATACTCCCAGAATTTGCGGAAACGGGCGGAATGGTTGACCAGAAATTCGAAGCCCAGCCAGCGCCAGAGGCTGAGCAACCGAATCCGCAAGCGGCGCTCGCGCAGCCGCGCGGCGGAATACCAATGCCCCTCGCCGTGAAAACCGCCTTCGTAGAAAAATCGCATCGCGAAACTATTCAGATGAAGGCGATGAGTGGGATCGGCGAAGGAACTGGCGTCGGAACAATGGGGAGTGACGATCAGCAGCCGGCCGCCGGGCCGCGCCACGCGATGCATTTCCTCGACGAAGCGGATCGGATTCGCCGAGTGCTCGATCACGTGGATGGCGCGGACTTCATCGAAGGAATTATCGGCGAAGGGCAGCGGAGCCGCGTCGAAATCGCAAAGGACGTCTGCGGCCGTTTGCGGCAGGCGATCGGCGCCAATCGCGCCGGGAAACTTCCTGGGCCCGCAGCCCAGATCGAGGATGCGCGGCAAACGGCCCTCCGGAACGACCCGGCTCAGGCGGTTCGTTCCACTTCGGCGATGGACTGCTCGAGCGCGCCGGCGGCGAAATCGGCCTGTTCCTCGTCCACCACGAGCGGAGGACACAGGCGCAGCGTATTTTCGCCGGCGCCGAGAACGAGCAAACCCTTTTCGAATGCGCGATCCACGACGCGATCGCGGAGATCGTGAGCAGGCGCGCGGCTCTTGCGGTCGGTGATGAATTCGATGCCGAGCATGAGCCCGAGGCCTCGGACGTCGCCGACGATGCCGAACTTCTCGGGCCAGGCGCGCATCCGATCGAGCAGATGGGCGCCGACGCGCCGGGCGTTTTCGATGTAGCCGCTTTCGAGCAGATCGAACGTGGCGAGCGCGGCGGCGAGGCAAACGGGATTACCGCCGAAGGTGGAGGCGTGGGCGCCGGGCTTCCATTGCATGACGCTGGCGCGGGCCACCATCGCGCCGAGCGGCATGCCGGAAGCGATGCCCTTGGCGATGCAGATGATATCCGGCTCGATGCCGGCGTGTTCCGAGGCCCACCATTTGCCGGTGCGGCCCATTCCGGATTGCACTTCGTCGGCGACCAGCAGAATGCCGTGGCGCGCGGCGAGATCGGCGAGATCGCGGAGGAATTTCGCCGGAGCGGGGACGTAGCCGCCCTCGCCCTGCACCGGCTCGACGAAAATCGCGGCGACGTCGGCGGGATCGACCAGTTTCTTGAATACGACTTTTTCCAGATGCTCGATGCAGTCGTCGCCGCAATCGTGCGCCTGGCCGGTGAACGGGCAACGGTACGGATTCGGATAGGGAATGTGGAAGACGCCGGAAAGCAACGAGCCGAATCCCTTTCGCTGGACGGATTTGCTGGCGGTGAGAGAAAGCGAGCCCATCGTGCGGCCGTGGAAGCAGCCGTGGAAGGCGATGAATTTTTCGCGGCCCGTGGCGTAGCGGGCCAGTTTGATGGCGGCTTCGACGGCTTCGGTGCCCGAATTGGTGTAGAAGACGCGCTTCGGTTCGCGACCGGGCGTGACGCGCTCGAGCTTTTCGGCCAGATCCACCATCTGCGAGTAGTAGAAGTCAGTGCCCGAGATGTGGATCAACTCGGCGGCCTGGCGCTGAATCGCTTCGACGACTTTCGGATGGCAATGGCCGGTGGCGGCGACGGCGATGCCGGCGGATCGG
>JAKAOH010000207.1 GCA_021812285.1 Acidobacteriota bacterium
CAAGGCTTTATCAAGGTCCTGCTTCGTTCGTCTATCCAAAAAAAAGCGGCCCTGGAGGTACGCGTCGTTCGCCGCGGGATTCACGGCATGTACATTGACCAGACGCTTCTCCTCTTCAGGCGTCAACGTGGCCTTGATTTGCCGGGCAACTGTCCGGGCTATCTCGCTATGCAAGCCGAGAATATCTCTCGCCTGGCGCTCATAGCTTTCGGCCCAAAGGTGGCGTTCCGGCCGCGCCTCGATCAACTGCACCGAGATGCACACGCGGTCGCCACAAGACAGGACTGAGCCCTCGACCACCGCATCGAGTTTCAGGTCGGCCGCAATCTGCGGCACCGATTTATTCGTATTTCTGTACTGCATCACCGACTGCCGGGAGATGACTCTCAGCGTGCCGATCTTTCCCAGTTCGGTGATCAGAGCCTCGGTCATGCCATCCGCGAAATAGTTCCTTTCCGGGTCGGCCGTCAGATTTTGAAATGGCAAAACCGCCAGGGACCGGAAGCCACTGTCGGCCTTGTGTTTGAGGGTCTGGCGGCTGGCCGGGCGAACACCGGCTTTTATTCGCGCGATGAAGCGGTAGCCGCGGCGCGGAAGGGTCTCGATGTAGCGTGGCCTTTCGGCATCATCTCCGAGCGTGGCGCGAATTCGATTCACGCAAAAATTGATTCCGCGATCGAAATCCACGAAGGTGTTCTCACCCCAAATGCAGCGTTGGATTTCCTGGCGCGTGACAATCTGTCCGGGCCGTTCGGCGAGTAATCGGAGAAGCTGACACTGCTGCGGGCCCATCTTCAGCCGGACTCCAGCCTTGCGCAATTCTCCACTCGCCGCGTCCAGCTCGAACGCGCCGAAACGTATCATCGAAGGCTGAGAGGGCGAAAGCATGATGGCTCCGGCGGAACGATTAGCTTTGCGCCAGCGCTCCGCCGAGCGAGCCTCAAAAACGACATCTTAAGCCAAGCCCTTCCCCATTGCCGGGGCGCCGAAACCCCAGCACTAACGGTCCTCTAACACAAATCTAAGGAATCCTGTCATTGTCAGTGCCGAATTTCAAGCTTACGCTCGCGCTGCAATTGGGGACAGCAACCGCGCCGAAGGGGGCATCGTGAAACCCATGCCAGCGTTCGTAGCTCTCGTGTTTCTTGCCGGACTGACCATAGGATTTCTCGCCCGAAGCGTTGCCATGGCGGCTCAGCGGCAAAGCGCCGGGCACGCCGCCGATATGGCGGCTATCGAAAAACTTCACCAGGAAGACGTAGCGTGCACCCTGGCGCAGGACCCGAAGTGTTTGACCGCTCTTTGGTCCGCCGATGGCATCAACCTGGGATTCCCCGGCCCGCCGGTTGTGGGAATCAAAGCAATGGAGGAGGCGTACGCGAAGGTGCATGCAGAGTATCCGAATTTCCACGTGTTGAAATACAAGTCCGATATAACGCAAGTCCGGATCCTGGATGGCTGGGCAATCGAGGTGGGCTATACCGAAGCCGTCTTCCAGGTCTCTCCGGACGCCAAGCCGGTGATCGTCCCGAAAACCAAAGGCATGCGTTTGCTGAAACGGCAGAGCGACGGCTCGTGGAAATTCGCGCTGGTTGGCCTGAAGTAGCCGAAAGCGCGTGGACCCACATTGCCTTCCGCGGAGGTATCCGAAATGGATGATGGCCGCGAGGATGCAGCGGAGCCAAGCGGGAGAGAAACGGTTGCGACGGCTCTGCTTCGCTTCTTCAAGTATCAGGTATATCAGGTGCGCTCGGCGGCAGAAGCCATGCCCGAAGACAAGTATAGCTATCGGCCCGGCGGTGGCTCGTTCGAGGGCCAAAAGCCGGGGTTTGGCCCGGCCGAAATGCGCAGTTTCGCCGAGCAGGTGGAGCACGTAGCCTGCTCCAACTTCACCTTTGCCGCGGAGTTCGACAGCGAAACACCGCCCGAACAGCGCCACGTGGGCGAATCGTCCTCCGCCAAAACCAAATCCGAACTGCTTGCCGATCTGTGCGGTTCTTTCGCTGCCGTCGAAAGGTCCCTCGCGGCAACCAGCGAGAAAAACATGCTCGAACCGGTTGAGGGGCGGCCGACAACGCGGTTGACTCTCGCCACAGTGGTCGTCTGGCACGCCGCCGACCACTATGGCCAAATGGTGGTGTACCTCCGGCTGAACGGCATCGTACCGCCTTCCAGCCGACCGAATCCGCCACAACTTCCAGACACGTAACAAGCCTGCCAGGCGTGCGCGCCGGGACGCCGCACAGCCTTCACGCATCGCATTCGCCGCCCAGCGACGAGCGCGGGAATGGATGTCTACTTCAAATTGACAAACTCGGCCTTGGCTCGCTTCAGGATGGGGATGCCAGGATCGGCGTTTTTCCAGAGCGTGAGGAAATCTTTATATGCGGCGCGAGCCTTGGCGAAAGCGGCGGCGGCATTGGCGCCGTGCGATCTTCGCGCTTCCAAGGCGCAAGCGCGGCCAAGCTGGAGGTGAGCCAGCGCGCCGATGGGATCACCAAGAACGATGCCGCGATGATCCAGGATTTTTTGGAATTCGGCCGCAGCCTCCCGGCCACGCCCGGCGTCCAGGTACGCCAAGCCGCGGACATAAGCGGGATAGAGGCCTCCGAACTTGGCGAAGAACGCCGTGCCCGGCATCGCCAAGTCGTAGGGAAGCGCCATTTGCAGCCGCTCGATCGCGTCCCCCGGGGCGTCCTTGGCGAGCGCGAAAAGCGCGCGCAGCGTGGGAAGATATTCGAATTGGACCGGAGTGTCTTCCGGGAATCGTTCCGCGAGATCCCTGGCGAGCGTCTGCGCGCCGGAACCGTCGCCGGCGAGCGCCAACGCAAATGCCGCGGCGTACTCCACATCGCGGCCCCTGCCCAGCTCGAGCGCCGCCCGGGCGCGCTCTTTCGCCCGATCGCGGTTTCCGCAATGGGCTTCGCAGACCGCTTCCGCGGCCTGGTAAATGGCAACTTTTTTCTCGCGATCGCTGGTCTGTTGCGCGCGCTCGATTGTATGGCGCCAGTGGATTCTGGCATCGCGCATCTTTCCGGAACGCGCCAGGACGAGGGCCTGATTGTGCAACATCCAGTCCTCCGTCTCCAGATTTCCGCGGGCCCGCTCGAATTCGCGTTTCATTCCCGCTTCGTCGCCCTTGAGAAACGCGAGATAGTAACGATTGACCAGGAAGGCGGGGAGTTTCAGTTTGCGGCCGGCGGCACGATCGAGCGCGGCCTCGGCTTCCGCTATCCGGCCGAGGCCGAGGTTGTGGTCGAAAAGACTGACGTAGGCTAATGAGAGGTCCGGATTGAGTTGGAGGCACTGCTCGGACGCCTGGATTCCTCTCTCATACTGGCCGGTGCCCCGCGTGCCCCATCCGGACAGCAAGCTCCAGGGCCTCCAATCGCCGGGATAGGCTTGCGCCCAGGATTCGAGAGTCTCTAACTCTTTTTGCAAGTTTCCGGTTACCTGGCGGTCGTAGAGAAAAAGGATAAAGAGCCGCTCCGGATCGCTGACGTGGTCCCTCAGCTCATAAGCTTTCTGGACGTACTCGGCCCCCAGATGGGTTTGCCCCATGTTCCAGTAATAGAAACCCATGTCGGCCAAGGCCATGGCGAAGTGAGGATCAATGGCGATGGCCCGCTGGAGGTGGGGGATCGCGGCAGAGAAACCGCGGGTGAAAACGGCGTTACGGGCGGCGCTGTAAGCCTTGAGCGCCCCCAGCGAGGGTGTGGTCGCCTCTTCGAGCGGCGTCGAGTGCTCGCGGATGGCGGACAGTGACTCGCCGAGCCTCTCCCTGATCCGAACGGCAAGCCCCGTGAGCGCATTCAATACGTCTTCTTTGGTTCCCACTTGCGCTTGTTCGTAGGCGAGGATGTCTCCCGTGAGGCAGTTTCTGGCGCGTATGCTCAAGACATACTGGCTTCCGAGGCTTGCGATCGAACCTTCCAGGGCGGCCGTGCCGCCGCTGCGCTCGCAAATCTCTTGCACCACCTCGGGTGAGAGCCGCGTCTCGGGCGGCCGGTTCATCAAACGAAGCACGCGATGGACCTGTTGATCCGAGACGAGAGTCAGCGACCGCGACTGCTCCAGTTGTACGAACAAGCCCTGACGCAGGATTCCATCAAACACCGGATCGCCGGTTCTGTTCTCGAATTCGCCAGCCACAATCTTGTGTTTCCGGGTGAGTTCCGGCGCGCGGCGCGGAGAGGATTGTTCGAAGGCGCGCGGCCCGCGGCTCTCTTTAGGACCTGCCGCCAGTTCCCGCGCCAGGTCCACGACGGATTGCCAGCGGCGGGCGGGGTCCTCTTCCAGACAACGTTGCACGATTCGTTCCAGCTTCCGTGATGGGATGCGCTTCCGCTGGAAAGCGGATCTCTCGCCGGTCAACATTTCGTAGAGGACGCAACCGAAGGAATAGATATCCGAGCGGGCGTCGGCCGGCTTACCTTCCCTTTGCTCCGGCGCCATGTAGGCCGGCGTCCCCATCACCATCTGGCTGGCGGTGAGAGTATCGTCCTGCTCCGATTTCGCCAGACCGAAATCCAGAACTTTTATGCCGGTTTTCGCAATCATGATGTTGCCGGGCTTCAGATCGCGGTGGGTGATGCCCTTGCCGTGCGCTTCGGCCAGCGCGGCCAGAATCTGAGAGGCGTACTGAAGCGCCGTTTGTACGGGAAGTGGGCCAGTTTTCAAACGGGCCGCTATCGTTTCGCCTTCGACCAGCTCCATCACCAGATAGTTCGGGCCAACGTCGTACAGCGTGCAGATGTTGGGGTGGTTCAGAGAAGCAATGGCGCGCGCTTCGCGCTCGAACCGGGCGCTGAACTGCTCGCGAGCGGTCTTGATGGCGACGGCGCGGCCAAGCCGCGTGTCTATCGCCCGATAGACCTCGCCCATGCCGCCCGCGCCGAGTTTGTTTTCGATGCGATAGGGCCCCAGGCTCGCGCCTGAAGCCGTTCCGGTGAGAGTCGGGTCACCGGGCAGTTGCGTGGCGTTCTGGATGGCCGGGCGATCGATGAATTCGCCGCCGGAGCGCTGGGCGAGCAGAGATTCGACTTCGCTGCGCAAATCGGGGTCCAGCTGAGCCAATAGGGCAGCGCGTTCTTCAGCGGTCTTCTGGCGAGCTGTATGGTACAGCTCTTCAATCCGCTGGAAACGCTCGGGGATCATGCTTAGCTGGTTGGCTAATCCTACGCCTGCCGGCGTAGCTCCCGCAATAGCCAGGCCCTGGAGAAGTCCCAGTCGCGGCGGACCGTGCGCGGGGAGGTCCCGAGAGCCGCGGCGATTTCCTCCTCGTTCAATCCGCCGAAATAGCGCAACTCGACGACCTGAGCTTGGCGCGGGGCGATCTGGGAGAAAGCGGTGAGGGCATCGTCGAGAGCCAGAATGGAGCGGTTTCGCGCGCAGGACATAATGGCCGATTCGTCGAGGTTCACTTTGGGAATCTGGGCGCCGCGCTTGCGCGCGCCACGAGCGCGGGCGGCGTCCACCAGGACGCGGCGCATCATCTGGGCAGCCATGGCGAAAAACTGGGCGCGCTCGCGAG
>JAKAOH010000030.1 GCA_021812285.1 Acidobacteriota bacterium
CGCGACCCAGTCCGCGGCGATTTCGAAGCGCAGCAGGGCCATCGTCGCGACCGTCCCGAAAAAGCAATGCACCGCCGCGGCCCGCAGCTTCCGATCGAGCGACCAATTTTCCCCGGTTGCATCGCCGGCCGAGCTCACCCGGTGGTAGACGTAGAAAAACGCGGCGACCAGCGGAACGCTGGTGTAGAGCCGAGGACTGAGCTGCCCGGCCGGGCCGCTGGCGTTCAGATTCACCAGAAAGACGCGCACGAAACTCGAAGCAAACGCCACGTACGCTTGCAGCCGCAGCGAAACCAACCGGCGCTCAACGCCCATTTCCAGCAGCACGAGTCCCAGCAGCGTCCATCCCGGCGCCACGGCCACCGGCCGCAGTTCATACCACAAGAGCAGCGCAACCAGCGTGGAGGCCGCCCAGGTATATCCTTGCGACACAATCAATCGTTCCGCGAAATTCCCTGGTGCGCTCCAGCGGGAGAAGACGTAGATCAGCGCGGCCGCCAGCGCCACGCTGACCAAGCGGACGCTCACGTGAGCGATCTCTCCGCCGGCGTGCAGGTTCACCGTTGCCGCGCGCAGGATTGCCATGACCGCCAGAAAATTCGCCTGAATGCACAGTGGGGAATCGCTCCAGCGCCTAGCCGCGTAGGCCAGCCCCAGCGCCAGCGCGCTCCACGCGACGGCCGTCCACGCTCCCGGAAACACGAGCCACGCGCCGACGAACAGCATCAGCCCGCCGGCGTAGGAGATCAGCTCGAAGCCGAACGCATCGTAACGCGTTGGCGCGAAATCCGGTCTTCGCCGCTTCAGCCAAATTCCATTCAGGTAAAACATCGCCGCCGCGAGCGCGAAAATTACGCCGATTCCCGGTTCCCGCGCCACGTGCGCTCCATCGATCCTCTGGCCCATCACGCGCGCCGCGTCCACGGCAACCAGGTGTCCGGCGACGAGCAGCGACGCCGCCATCGCCAGCCGCCGGAACACAATTTCGTCCGTGAACGTTCCCGCCAGGAAGAGCGCCTCCGCTTCCGCCAGCCAATAAACCGAAAGCGCCGATCCGCTGAATTTGTAGGGAAACGCCGCAACCAGCAGCGTGACGCCCAAGGTGGTCAGGACCAGGAACGCGGTGCGGCGTCGCCGCGTCATCGGCAATTGGCCCAGCGCCAATTCCACCGCGCCGACGAAAAGGAAAAACTCGAAGGCCAGCTCCGGATGCACCGATTGATAACCCATCAGCCAGATGTAGCCGCCGACGTTCACCAGCGCGGCCAGCGCCGAGACGCTTTCCGCCCGCCGCCCCGCTCCCTCGGTCTTCCGCACCACGTAGGAACAATTGAACACGAGCCAATAAAAGGTGAGCAGCAGCGCGCTCCCCAAATAGCCGTGGAACGCGACGGGATGCGGGCCGCGCGCGGCGATGATCGGGCGCAGCCAGAGGTAATGGTTCAAATAAGCGGCCGCGATGCCGGGCACTTCCATCAGGAACCATCGCGTCCGCACCGCAACCACGGCCAATCCGAGCGCCAAAATCGCGCCGGCGGCCAGGCTGTAAACGTTCGTATGGCTGATCGTGACCGTCAGAAATCCCAGCAGAAACGCGAGCCCGGTCACCACCTGCGAGCGGTAGCGCAGCGTATGAACCACCATGCCCGCCGCCACCACCAGCATCAAAGCCAGGTCGAGCGTTTCCGAAGTCATCACCCGCGCCGCTTGCACGTGATACATCGCGTAAACGGTGAAATAAATCAGCGCCCAGCCGCCGCCGATTCCCGCCCGCGCCACGATTTTGTAACGCTCCATTCGCTCGCTGTAGATTCCCAGTCCCAGCAGCGCCGCGCCGGTCGCGTAGCCGACCAGGATTTTCCCTTCGGGTCCGAGCGTGCGTAGCTGATAGGCCAGAAAGAACGCGATGCCCAGCACCAGAATCACCACGCCCAGCTTGCTCAGCCAGTTCGTTCCGACCGTCTCTTCTAGATCCTCCACCGCTTTCCGTCGTTCACCCGCAAGCCCGGTTGCCGCAGCGCGCTCCTCGGGCGCAGGGCGGAAAAGGCCAGGAGGCCGGGACGCCTGCGCCGAGGGAGTTGCGCTGGCCGTCTGCGATGCGGCAGGAGCGGGGACGGCAGCGGGCGGCACGATTTCTTGCTTCGGCGGTGGCGCGGGTGCGGCGGATTCTGTCTCCGCGGGCGCAATCTTGGCCGCGGGCTGCTCCACCGGCGCGACGCGGACGGAAACCGCTTTCTCTTCCGCCTGCGGTTGGGTTTGCCGCTGCGCGCCTTCGGGGCGGTCAATCAGCCGGGAAAGCCGGAGAATCTGATTTTCCAGTTTGAAAATCCGGCTGGTGAGATCGGCGATCAGTCGTTCGGTCCTGCGGCGGCGCGAGCTCGCTCGCACGATCAGCCACACGATCAGGCCAATGACGAGGAAAAGGAAAAGTAGGAACGTCACGCCGGTCCTCGCCTGGTGGGATGGCGGCGCGCGACTCCGCTCGATGTGGGTCGCGGAAGGCGCCGGTTTGGGCTTGTGCGCGCCAAGTTGGCGAAAGTCTACCCAGAATCTTGCTCGATTTCCATATTCTCGTGATGGAGGAACAGCCGGCTCCGGCCGCTCGGTGCAGCCCGGTCTTGGGACCTTCGCCCGTTCCGGAGGCGCCTGGAACTATCGTCGTCCTGGCGATATGCGGTTCGTCATCTGCATGCCGGCGTTCGCGGCGGACGGGCTATTGTCGCCCCGTTCGGCCGAGGCGTATAGTTTGCCTATGCGTGGTGCGGGGATGATCGCGATGGTTTGCGCCGTTGGCCTTTGCGGCTTGGCCGGCGCGCGTCCGGCCTTGGCGCAACAGAATCAGCCGGCAAGCGTCCCCAAGCGATGCGAGCCCCATACCGTCATCCAGGTGCAACCGAAAATCATCGTGGACGGCGTGAGCTTTACGGGCGAAGCGCATCCGCCGAACCTCTCGCGCGACCAGATGATCGCCTTGATCGGCCAGAGCGCCGCGCAGTCAAAAACGGAGAAGTTTACCAAGGTGTGGACGGCTGTTAGAAGCGCTTGGCGGCAGCAGGGCTATTTTCAGGCGGTGGTCCGCGTGACGCCGCGCCTGCTCTCGTCGGGACCGGGATGGAAGAAAGTGTCGTTCACGGTCTACGTTGATCCCGGCCCGCGCTACAAAGTCGGCTCGATCCGCGTGGTGAACACCAATGCCGCGAGCAAGCTCATTTTTTCCCGAAACGGCTTGCGGAAGATGGTGCCGCTGGGATGGGGCGACGTGGCCGATCCCGAAAAGATCCACGCGGCGATCGCGGCGATGGCGGAGCTTTACACGCGCCATGGTTATCTCGATTTTTCCGCGTTCCCGGTCGTTCACATAGACAATCGGCTCGACCGCGTCTCGTTTGTGCTCGAACTGGACCAGGGCCGGCAGTACCGCATCGGCGAAGTGAAAGCGCTCGGCTTGCCGCCGCTGCTCGAAAAAGCGCTCCACAAAGCTTTCCTGCACGGCGAAATTTTCGACGCCAGTTCCGTCGCCCGTTTCTGCCACAAGGAAAAATGGGTGCTGCTGCCGCCGCTCGAACTCGCCGCCGAGCACATCGAGCGCAACCAGAAAGACGCCACGGTTCGCGTGCTCCTGGACTTCCGCCGCTGCGCGAAAATTCCGCCGCCCGACGCCACCACGTCTTCCAGCCTCGATTGATCCCCGAAATTCCTGCCGCGACGTCCGTCTTCCGTGCCGCTCTGGACGCCAGACGGCTGCGGCTGTTATAAACTAATCTTTTGCCGGGCGATTAGCTCAGTGGTTAGAGCGCTCCCCTCACACGGGAGAGGTCCAAGGTTCAAGTCCTTGATCGCCCACCATTTTTCCCCGATTCCATCTCTCGGACCGCCCAGGCCATGGCGCCGCGCAACGATTTTCCGTTAGCACAATTCGCCCGGTCCACGGCCGTGGATTCACGATTTTCGACTTGAACGGAGGGCGCGAGAGGAGTAGAAGCAGGTCAACGGAGCGCCGTGATGTTTCGCTCAGGCGCCAGTTGCGTTTGCTTCCTGTTTGCGGCCATGGCCGCTTTGGTTCCCGGTGCGCTGGCGCGGGCAGGCCAATGGCCGTCAAGCGCGACGGTGGTTCCATCCTCTGCGGCCTGCCGCGCGAACTGTCCCACCACCGGCTCGCCGGAAATCCAGGGCGAAGTTCTGTTCCCCGACGGCAGCCCCGCCGCGAATATTCCCGTGAGACTCGATCCGGAAATGGGTGGCGGAATGATGGCGACGGCGGTCACCGATTCGGGCGGTGAGTTTTATTTCACCGACGTCGGCGTCGGAAACAGCTGCACACTCTCGTTGGACGTTCCGGGTTACCAGCCGGTGCGGCGTTCCTTTACCACGAACGCGATGGTCAATAGCGAGGACATCATCCTCGCGCCGCTTCGTGGAGCAAGAGAGTCCAACGGTGGAGCGATCGTCTCGGCCGAGGATTTACGCGTTCCTGCCAAGGCCATGGCGCAATACCGGCAGGGCCTGCTGCAGTTGGGTCACGGCCAGAGCGATGCGGCCGAGAAAAGTTTCCAAAAGGCGATCCATCTCTACCCCCATTTCGCGAAAAGCTACATGAAGCTAAGCGCCATTTACGCCGACCAGGGCCGATTTTCCTTGGCGAATCGCGCCATCCAGCGCGCCTTGCGTCTGCGAAATTCGAGTTCGCAGGCGTTCGGCTATCTCGGCTACGTTTACGCCAAGGAAAGCCATCCGAAGAAAGCGGCGCAAGCATTTCACCGCGCAATCGCCCTGCGGAAAAGCAATTGGTTCGCCCAGCTCGAGCTGGGAAGGCTTTTCTATTCGCAAAAAAACTTTCGGCGCGCGCTTGGGCCTCTCCATGCGGCGCGCCGGATTCATCCCCAGTTCGCTTCCGCGCATCTGCTGCTCTACGACGACCTGATCCAGCTCGGCGAACGGAAAAAAGCCCTCGCCGAACTCGATGATTTCCTCGCCCGTTTCCCGAATTCGCCCGAGACGCCGCAGTTGCGCAAGGTCCGTGCCGCGCTCGCGGCCGCGATTGCCGCCCAGCGATAATTCGCGCGGCGCAAGCGTGAAAAACGCGCTCCGCAACCGTCCGGCCGCTCCGGTCTCCCGAAAAGAAGTTTTTTCCAGTGGATTTTTTCCGCCATTTGCGCCAACTTTTAGCGCGCGGAGGGCCGGTGCGGAGAAAACGGGGTCATTCGTAATTCAACAGTGGTGGAGTGATTCGGGATGAGCCAAACTAACGGAAAAATGCGCGACGAGCGCCCAAATCTTTCGGCGGAAGTGCTGGAATACGTGAAAGTGAACGCTCCGCGCGTCGCACTCACCAGCGTGCGCGTGGTTGACGGCGCCGGCGCGCCGGCGCGGGAAAATCAGACCATCCTGATGAGCGGTGGAAAAATCGAATTCGCGGGCGATTCTGCCGTGGCGCCGTCGCACGCGGACGCCTTGGTGCTCGACCTCAGCGGAAAAACGGTGATTCCGGGCATCGTCGGCATGCACGATCATCTGTTCTATACGGCATCGAGCAATCGCGACGCCCAGGGGCACGTGCCGGCGCCGGGCCCTTTCGTCACGGAAATCGCCTGTACCGCTCCTCGCCTCTACCTCGCCTGCGGCGTCACAACCATTCGCACCACCGGCGCCATCGAGCCCTATACCGATCTCAATGTGAAGAAACAGATCGCCGAGGGACGCATGCCCGGACCGAAAATGGACGTCACCGGGCCGTTTCTCACCGGCGCGGGACCCTTTCCGCAGATGCACCAACTCGCCGGGCCGGAAGACGCGCGCCGCTTGGTTCGTTATTGGGCGGATCTGGGCGTGACGTCGTTCAAAGCCTACATGGGCATCACCCGCGCGGAGCTGGCCGCCGCAATCGAGGAAGCGCACGCGCGCGGCCTGAAAGTGACGGGACATCTGGGTTCGGTCGGCTACCGCGAAGCCGCGGCGCTCGGAATCGATAATCTGGAGCACGGCCCTGTCTACACCGACACCGAATTTCTGCCCGAAAAGCAGCCGGACGTTTGTCCGCCTCTTCCTCGCCTGATGGAATTCTGGTCGAAAACGGAAATTTCCAGCCCGCCCGTCGAGGAAATGATGCGCGACCTCGTCGAGCGCGGCGTGGCGATCACATCCACGCTCCCTGTTTTCGAATTGAGCGTTCCGGGACGCCCGGTTTTGCAGCAACGCGTTCTGGACGCGATGTGTCCGGAATCGCGCACCAGCTATTTGACCGCGCGCGCGAGAGGCGTCTTCATGGGCATGGCGGAGTCGTTTCCGTGGGAATCGCTATTTCGCAAGGAGATGGAATTCGAGCATGCGTTCGCCAGGGCGGGCGGATTGCTGATCACCGGGCCGGACCCGACGGGCATGGGCGGAGTTCTGCCCGGATTTGGCGATCAGCGTGACGTCGAATTGCTCGTCGAGGCCGGTTTCACGCCGATCGAAGCCATCCGGATCGCGACGCAAAACGGCGCGCGGTACCTGGAACGCCTCGATAGCATCGGCACGATCGTGGCGGGCAAGGACGCGGATCTGGTGATCGTTCGCGGCGATCCTTCGAAAAATATCGCCGAGATCGAAAACGTGGAAACCGTCTTCAAGGACGGAATCGGCTACGATCCGGATAAACTGATCGAATCGGTGCGCGGGCAGGTGGGCATTCGCTGACCGAAGGCCGCGCCCGTCATTCGCGTTTCGCTGGCAAAACGGGCGCGAGCAGGGAATCAGGGGGAGTGGATGAATACGTTTCTTCGTTTTTTGATGTTTCTTTCTCTCACGATCTGGGTGGGAGGGATCATCTACTTTAGTTTCGTTGTCGCGCCGGTTCTCTTCGCCACGCTGCCCAGCCTGGATCAGGCGGGCGCGGTCGTCGGCGTGATTTTGCCGAAGCTCAACTGGCTCGGTGTGAGCTGCGGAGTGGTCTACGTGGCGACCGCGGTTTCGCTGGCTCGCTCCACGCGGGCTCTGAGCCGCGCCGGCGCGCTCGCGGTGCTGGCGATGATCGTGCTGACGCTCGTTTCGCAAATGGGCGTGATGAGCCGCATGAAAAAGCTCGGCGTGGAAATGGGTTCGATCGAGCGGACGCCGGTAACGAGCCCGTTGCGCCGGCAATTCGACCGCCTGCACGTGGTTTCCGTGTACCTGGAAGGCGCCGTGTTGCTGCTCGGCATCGGCGCCATTTTCCTTACCGTGCGCGAACTCGGCCGCTGACCGGTTTGCGCGGGGGCGCGGGATCGCGCGCGTCAGGTTCCCTCGGCGCACGCCGGCGTCAGCCCGAACGTGCCCTCCACCGTCTCGACGAACGTGCGTTCTTCCCGCAGAATGATGCGCTTGCTATGCGCCATCTGAAAATTCGCGCGCGATTCGGGATCGGTTTTCAGCCGCGCCCGGTAGCGTTCGTATTCGCTCAGGTTCTCGAACGCCACCAGTCCCCACGCCACGTCGCTGGCGCCTTCATGCGGCAGGAAATATCCCACCAGGTGTCCGCCGAGCCGGGGAATGATTCGGCCCCAGTTCTCCGCGTATTTCCGGAATTCCTCGCGCTGAAAAGGATCGATCTGGTAGCGAATGAAACAGGTGATGCTCATGGAACTCCTCTCCGGCCGGCGACCCACGCGCGGGTCCGGTGCCGTTGGGACCGCTTCCGCCATTCTGGTGAAATGCGCCATGGCTGGAGCCGACCCGTTCCGTCCCGGATACGGGACGGAACGGGCCGCCCGGGTCGCGCTCCGAGTAAGGGCGCTTCCAACTCCAACGCGACCCGAACCTTAACGCGCGCGGCGGGTCGAGCGGCGCCAGTATGCCGGTTGTAATGCGTTCATAATTCGTCTAGGATCGAAATATGAATGTCACCGGTCCCGATGACGCCGTCTCCTCGATTGCCGCCGCGATTGGCGAGCCGGCTCGCGCGCGCATGCTCTATGCTCTGGCCGACGGCCGCGCGCGCACCAGCACCGAACTCGCGGTCCTCGCGGAAGTGAGTCCGGCGACGGCCAGCGCGCATCTGCTGCGGCTGAAGACCGAACGTCTGGTGAAAGTGCTGCCGCAGGGCAAGCACCGCTACTACAGCCTGCAAGGTCCCAGCGTTGCCGCCGCGCTCGAAGCGCTCAGCGTTCTCGCCGGCGCGCCGCGCTCCGCGTTCGTGCCCTCGACGCCCGGGCCGCTGCGCGTCGCGCGCACCTGTTACGACCACATCGCGGGTTCGCTGGGCGTCGCGCTGCACGACCGCATGTTGGCGCTCGGCTGGCTATCGCGTGCGGCAAAAGAAGAGCAAGCTTACGATCTGACGCCGGCCGGAGCGAACGCGCTCGAAACGCTGGGCGAGCACGTGGATTCGATGCGGGCCTTGCGTCGCCGTTTCGCCTACGCCTGCGTGGATTGGAGCGAGCGCCGGCCGCACATCGGCGGCGCGCTGGGCGCGGCGCTCTTGAAAATCGCGTTGAAACGGGAGTGGGTGCTTCAGGACTTGGACAGCCGGGCCCTCGAAATCACGGGCCGCGGCCGCCGCGAAATGACGGCCCGCTTCGGCCTCCACGTCTGACGAAGCTGTTCAGTCGGACCGCCTTTGCACTTGCGGGTGCCCCATGTTTGGCGTCAGCCAAACGTGGGGCTTTTCGTGATCTTTCCTTAAGCGACGTCGGGCGACGTAATCAATCTCCACGAGCACGGTTTCCGCTCCCAAGTAGCAAGCGCAGGCCAGTAGCACAGGCATTTGCGTCCTTTGCACCCCGATGCCCTCCATCGGGACTGTGCCTGTGCGCATTCCCCGCGCAGACCGCCTGCCGCGCCGTAGCTTCGATATAGGCGGGTGCCGCATCCTTTGCGCTGTTTGCAAAGGGTGCGGATTCTGCGCCAGCCCGCCGTTGGTAGGGGCGGGTCTCAGACCCGCCCGACTCCCCACGCGGCACCCACCGACATTCCCCGTCGCCCTCCGCCAAATGCTTGCGGGCGTCGGAGCGGAACCCGCCCCGAAGAATTCGGGAGCTCCGACAAAACGCATCACAATGAACGCAGGGGCTTCAGCGCCTGAAGCCCGGCGCTCCTTCACCTCGCCCTCCGCCCTCGGAAACCTCGGTAGGGGCACGCTGCTGCGTGCCCCAAGCTCGCGACTTTGCCTTTACGGGTGCCCAATCCTTTGCGCTGTTTGCAAAGGGTGGGGATTTGCGCGGGTGGGCCTGTCGCGCGGCCCGATCCCCAACGCACCCCAAAGAAACCCCCGCGTCAGTCCGCCGAAGGACAATTCAGGATTTCCCGCCAAATTTCCGGCGGCTCTCTCAATCATGGCCCCACCTCAGCAGCCTGATCAGGTTGAACTCTTCTTGAGGACTTCATACAAATACGCGAAATCCGCCTGACCTTTGCCGGCCTTGACGGCCTTCTCCATGAGCAGGAGTTGGGGATCCGCAAAGCTGTGGTCGGTTCCATGGGCTTTGCACCAGGCGATCATTTCCCTGGGGCCCACGGCCCACGTTTCCAGCGCCGCCTGAGTGTTGTCATACTCTTTCGCCCGGACCCTCGCAAACAGATCGGCCACAGACGACTCCATGACTGGCATCAAGCCCTTCACCAGTTGCATGTACTTTTCAACGGGCAGGTTCTCAGCTTCGCAGACAATGTACCCTTGGAGGAAGCCCGTCATCGTGCTTGTCGCCCAGATGAGAAGGGCAACATCGAGCGCCGAGGCGTGGCCGATTTCGTTTCCGACAAACATCGCATTGCCGCCGAACGCGAGCAGAATCGGTTTCGCCCGCTGGAAGAGTTCTTCGGGGCCAGAATAAAGCACCGTGGCCTCCGGCTTTCCGATGCCCGCGGGATAGCTCATGATGGCGCCGTCGAGGTATTCGATTCCGAGCCGCTGCGCCCAAGACTGCATTTTTCGCGCTTCGTCCGGGGTCCCGCTGCTCAATTGCACGAGGACCTTGCCGCGCAGCGCCGCCTCAATTTCGAGATGCCCGAGCAATTCGAAACTCGAGTCGTAGCTGTTGACGTTGACAACGACGGCATTCGCTTGATCCAGCGCCTCCAGCATACTTTTCGTCACGCGCACGCCCAGGCGGGAGAGCGGCTCAGCCTTTGCTGCGGTGCGATTCCATGCCGTCGTGACAAACCCTTTGTTCAACAGCGCAACCGCAAGCGTCGAGCCCATGCGTCCGGTCCCGATGACAGCGACTTTCCGGTCCATGGCCGCCTCCTGGGCGCTTGTCAATCAACCCGCCGATTTCGTTTGCAAAAGCCTGACTGGAATTTCCTTTTTGGGGCCCCCGGGCTGCCAAAGCATACACCCCGCCAGCCCGGCTGCGGCCGCAATTTTGCAAGCCGGTCGTCAGCGTTCCATCCGTCAGCCGCCCGCTCCGAGTCATCTGCGTCTTTTGCACCCGCGTTCTTTGCACCTGCGTTGTTTGCACTCCGATGCTTTCTATCGGAGCCGACGCTTCCCACCTGGGCCGATGCCCTCTATCGGGGCCGTGCCTCCTATCGGGACCGCGTCTTTCGGCGTCTTTGGCAGTCTTTGGTAGCCACGACACGCCCTTTGTGTCGTGGGGGCGGCTTTCATCCTCAACAAAGCCGAAAGAGATCCCCGCCCCTCGCCGCTTGTCTCGCCGTAGCCTCGATATACGCGTCGACGCGAGGAGTCCCGATGCATCCCAATCGGGAAGGCGGTTCGCCTTTGCACTTGCGGGTGCCGCATCCTTTGCGTCGTTTGCAAAGGGTGCGGATTTTGTCGGCCACCCAACCCGCGAGAGTCTCACCACAACGGCCCGCTCCGAGTCATCTGCGTCTTTTGCACCCGCGCTTTTTGCATCCGCGCCTCTTGCGTCCCGATGCCTTTTATCGGGGCCGATGCTCCCATTCGGGGCCGCGCCCATCCTCCGCAAAAAAACGAACCGGCGAAATCGCGTCGCCCGCTTCGCCAAAATGACTCGCGTGCGCTAGCGGCCCAGCCGGACAGAGCGCCCGGCCACGAACCGCCCCAGGGCCAATGTCTCCTTATGCGTCAGAACAGCTAACCGCGCGCCATTCCTTGCATTTACACGAAACGCCTGATATACGGTGATAGGCCGTGAAAGGCGAGGAGTCCCTACAACTCTCACTACGGTAGACAGCCTACAGGAGGCCCTATGCGAGCCGATGAGCCGCTTGATATGGGCGTGATGTTGGAGTGCTTGAAGATTGCCGAGCGCCTCGAGTATTGGAGTAGACGGCTAAGGAATGTGGGGAGAAACAAGCGAGTAATCGAACCGCCATCTCTGGAAGCTCTTGAGACGCTGCCGCCAGGGACAAAGCATCTAGAGCCGGGAGCAGAGCCTGTGCCATTAGCCGGAGGCGATGAGAACGTGGTTCCGATCGGCCTGGAACTTGACGACGCAAGACATGAGCTAAGGCACTTGGCCATTCGGGCCGAGGGCCTTTGGACCAAGTGGGCAAACGGGCAGGAACTTGAAGCCCAGTAGTCCTCACAGACCGTATGATTCGCTCTCCTACCCGGTACGTTGCTACACTTCTCGCTACACTCGGTTGGCCAGGCTCAAGCAGATGAGGACTTCCCGGCAGACCCTGCCACCCGAAAAAAGCAATTCTAGTGAGGCTCGCTATGCCGTGTGTTTACACAGCCCCCCAGGGCCTGTGCGACGGGACAGCACCACTCTCGAGGAACGAGCATTATCTGCCACGCGCGCTCGGTAATTTCAGAGACAATGAGCCACTGGTAGACCGAATCTGCGAAAACTGTCAAAGGCGTTTCGCGCAGCTGGAGGACGTGTTCGCGCACAACAGCTCCGAGGCATTTTTCCGCGAGATGGTCGGGCGCGTGGGCAGGAAGAATCACCGTAACAAAAACATTTTCTACGAGCCAACCATGGGGATTCCCCCTTTGGCGGTCCTGGGAAGACACCCTGGACATGAATTCGAAATACTCTGGGAGCCGGTAGGGCAGACCGGATTTCGCCCGATGAGTCAGCTTGTCTTCATCGGAAGGGACGGGAGGTCCCAGGCACTACCATTTCGCCGCGGCGTAACCAACGCTGACAAAATCCGGAGGGCCCTAGCCGTCCATAGAGTCGAGCCTGCTCAAATAGTAGCAGTCCCTAACAGCGACGAAGAAGCCGAGGAAATGCAGGCACTGACCGATGAACTCCTGCCGGGCGGCAGGCAGACCGAGATGGCACCGCTGGTCGATGGAGCTCAAATTGACGGTCAGATGAATGCACCCCTTTCTGCCCAATACCTCAGAGCCGTCGCCAAGATTGCCTTTCACTACTTTTTGAATTATTTTCCCCAGTTCTCGGGCCTTGAGGGGGAGTTCGACAACATCAAGCGCTTCATCTACACAGGTCAGTCGGAGGGCCAAGTAGTGCTGGCGGAGCATCAGCCTTTTATACTTGAGCTTCAGGCCGGCGGCCAGTTGAAAAGGTGGGGGCATTTTCTCAGCGCGGAGATCACCGAACGAAGCATCGAGGCTCGGGTGCAGTTCTTCGCAGGACCACCAGTTCAGCCGTTCGTTTGGCGCATCCTTATCGGCAGAAATCCGGCAAGGATTATCTACAATGAAGCGATCGGCTACGCGTTTCTGTACTTCGAGGACGTCGGCGGCGATTTTCACGGCGAGCGCGTGCCGCTCAGAGAGACACGCCGCGTCTTAATCCCCAGACGGCAGCCGATCCTAAAAGTCTACAGGAGCCGCTAGGGCCTTCCGATGCGCGCCCGGAGCCGAACAATCAGAGGATCTCGACGCACATCACACGGCCAAAGCCCGAGCCGGCCGACGCGCGGTCAGGGTTGCTTCAGGCAGCCAGGGAGATTCTCCCTGGCAAAGTCGGAGCGCATGAACCCGGTGAATCCATTGAAGTTCTCTGCCGTGCAATTGGGTGGCGCGCTGCGCATCCCCCCAAGGATACGGGCTCGGACCTCGTCCGCCTCCCCCCGATTCCCAGCGACCACAAATGTGCGCACGCCGGGCCTTAGGTGACATTCGAGCAGCCTGAGAAAGTGCGCCTCCGAGGCGCGCCAGCCGATTGTGATAATTCTGGACACGCTCGGCAGAAGCTCCTTCAAGGCAATAAGCATCGACTCAGGACACTCGAATTCGCTCTTATCCTCGACTGGGATTGCGATCGCCGGAAAGACGGGATGCCCGTCCATCGAGCACAACGTTCGCGCGTCAGAAAGAAAGTAAATGCGCGGGCTGTGGAGCGGGGGCGTTTTCTCAACGATGAGGCGATCATAATTGCTGTCCAGTGTCTCGTTCGGCCAGAAATTAGGGCCGCCGTCGAACCCTAGGCCCCAGTTGACAGAACCGTGCATTTTGAAAAGGCGGAAAAGGCGGTCCCGCGACGTGTAATCTCCCATGCGGACGACGGTGTGCCGCGAATCCAGGAGGCCGAGCGCGTCTTCGAGCAGCCGGTCGTAATTGAAGGTCACGAGGCAAACCGGCTCGCCAGCGGCGCTGTTCCTCTCAATTTCCCGGAGCAGCGCCAGTTGGTTGGTAATCCCCTTCGTCACGTCCCGCCACCGCTCCTCGCATTTCCAGATCGCGCGCTGGAGGTAGCAGCGCACGGCCGCCAGCTCCCGCGCTCCCCTCGGATATGCCCTCGCCTCCTCCCGAATATCCTCAAGGCACTTCTCAATGGACGCCTTCCCCGACAGAACCGCGGGATCGCGCAGTTTCCCCACGATCGTCTTGCACTGACAGAAGTCCTCAATCGTTTCATTGAAAATATCCCTATCGTCGAAGAGGTTCTTGGCCAGCGGTGGGCGCTCGAAGTCGTGACCCGGGCCCCCTAGCGGGAAGGGAGGGTACGTAGACGACGAGTCGAACGAGGCGCCCGCGCCGAATATAACCATCAGCATACGGCGAAGTATACTGCGTGCGCCCGCGCCCGGCACCGGCCAAAGTCAGGACCCCCGCCTCTTTACGTAGAACCACCCCTCGCGCTCCGAGTCGCATCGCGCGAAAATGCCGTCGCGTAAGGAAAACTGCGGCCCTTCACCCGCGCAAAGGAGGAAGCACCACATGCCGGGGAGCAGGTGGAGAAGCAAACTCATGGTCCGAACTTCCGTCACCGTTCCATTCGAGCCCACGCGAGCCGCAATGCCCCAGGGTGACCGGCCCAAATCCGCTCGGTCAACAAATCCCCAATACCAACGCGGCTTTCGAGCGAATCGGGAAGAAACAAAACACCACTCTCGTGACGCCCTCAATCTTCCACGTAATAGCGCGTATTCCATTGAAAATACGGGCATTACAGGAGAGAGAAACCCATTCCGCCAGGCCCCGCGCGTGACACCCTCCGCCTTGCAGAGCGATTCCGCGATCCGGGCAAGCGCCTCGTGGGTTGCGGCGGACACGGGCTGGGAGACTGGCGCGGACTTTCCGCGCACAGCAGTCCACGTAGAAGAGCCTCAAAAAGTGACACCCTGGAAAAATGATCTCGCTGAAACAAAACCGCTTATCGGATTTTTTGCTCGACCACCTGTGACACCCTGCGAAGCCATTTCCAACCGCGACCAAAACGCGAATCGCATCTCAATGGTCTCGCTGTGACGCACGGCTACTGCATCTCCGCAAGCCCGCGGTTCACAAGCCGTTCACGCCAAGCGCGCACTTTTCGATTTCCGAGTTCGCCGCTTCGCGTTCCTTTTCTTTTTCCCCGAGTTTTTGTTGATTTTGCGAGCGTCCTTGCCCGCCAACTCCACCGCGCGCCACAAATACCAACTGGCCACCGTCCGGTACGGCCGCCAGCGCTCACCAAAAGCTTCGAGTTCCTTCGGCTTGGGCAGGCGCCTCTTTCCGTACGTGAGCGCGAATCCCTTTTGCACGCCGAAATCGTGCACCGGGAGCACGTCCGGCCTTCCCAGCCGGAAAATCAGCAGCATTTCCACGGTCCACGCGCCGACGCCGCGCACCTGAATCAGCCGTTCCACCAGTTCGCCGTCGGACATCGCGTGCGCCTGGTCGAGCGACGGCACGATTCCTTCCACGGTTTTCCTTGCCAGATCTTTCGCCGCCGCCACTTTCGCCGCGGAAAGCCCGGCGCGGCGCAAGACGGGTGCGCGAAGCCGCAGGATCTCCTCCGGCAGCGGCGCGCAGCCGTCGCCCGAAAGCGCTTTCACCCGCGCGAAAATCGTCGCCGCCGCTTTGCCGGAAATGCTCTGATAAATAATCGCGCGCAGCAGGGACTGGTAAGGCGTTTCTTCGCCCGGGCGAATTTCGAATGGAGCTGCCTGACGAATCACCGCGGCGAGACGCGCGTCGGCTTTCGCCAGAAACTCGGCTGCTTCGCCGGGATCGAATGCGAGAGGATGTGCGGTCATGGGAGCGTTAGTCTACGTCAACCGGGCCGGGAAATGCCATGCGTCGCGCGCGTGATTCGCCCTCCGTGCTACCATTTCGAACTTATGCGCACAGGAATCATTGGTCTCGCGGGTGTCGGCAAAACCACCCTTTTCCGCATTTTGACGCGCGGCCACGCGCCGCAAGGAGCCAAACACGGCGCCGTTCATCTGGGCGTGGCGCAGGTGCCCGATCCGCGCCTCGAAAAGCTCGCCGCCCTCTATCAGCCGAAAAAAGTCACCCACGCTTCGATGGAATATCTCGACGTCGCCGCGCTCGCCGGCGAAAGCGGCCGCGATTCGGCGTTTCTGGTGCAGTTGCGCGAAGTGGACGCGCTCGTCCACGTCGTCCGCGCCTTCGACGACCCCTCGAATCCCCCTCCCGGCGGCAAACTCGACCCGCACCGCGACATCGAAACACTCGACTTGGATCTGGTCCTCTACGACCTCGAACAGGTCGCCCGCCGCGTCGAGCGCATCGAAAAGGACTTGAAGAAAAAGAAAGATCCCAAGCTCGAACAGGAACTCGTCTTGTTGGGAAACTGCCGCCAGGCGCTTGAATCCGAGCATCCGCTCCGCCAAGTCGAATTCGCCGCCGACGAGGAAAAGATGCTCACCGGCTTCCAGTTCCTTTCGCGACGCCCGATGATTTACGCGCTGAATCTGGACGATAGCGAGGCCGCGGGACTCGCCGGCGCGGCCGAGCGCCACGGTCTGTCTTCGCTCGCGGGCAAAACGGGAACGGCCGTCGTTCCGCTGTGCGGAAAAGTGGAAGCCGAGCTCACCGAACTGCCCGAAGCCGAAGCGCGCGAAATGATGCAGGCGTATGGCCTCGCCGAACCCGGCCGCGACGCCCTGATTCGCACCACCTACGCGCTGCTCGGTTGGATTTCGTTTTTGACGGCCGGCGAGCCCGAGGTGCGCGCCTGGACGATTCGCCGTGGCATGACCGCGGCCGAAGCCGCCGGCGCCATCCACAGCGACATCCAGCGCGGATTCATCAAGGCGGAGATCGTGGACTGGCGCGACCTGCTCGAAACGGGCGGTTGGGCCGCGGCGCGCGAAGCGGGCAAGCTGCGCCTCGAGGGCCGCGACTACGTCGTTCAGGACGGCGACGTCATCCTGTTCCGCCACAGCGGTTAGGCGGCATGCCCTTGCCGTCGCTGCGGCCATCCCGAATGCTTTTTTGCGCCGGCCGCGTGTCCTGGCTGCCTCGTTTTCTCCTTTTCTCTCCGCAACTTTCCCCCATGCGGAGGGTTGTATGTTATGGCGAGATGTTTGAGACGTACCGATGAGCGAACTCCAGCTTTCGACGACGGCGGGGGTTCTGTACACTCTGGATCGCATGACCACAAGCGACGTCGAACTGATGCTCGGCGTCAAGGCGGGCGACGACGCCTGCTTTGAGGCGTTGCTGGCGAGGTATCGGACGCCGCTGGTGGTTTTCCTCTACCGCATGGTGCGCGACCGCGCCGCGGCCGAGGACCTGGCGCAGGAAGCTTTTCTGCGCGTTTTCCGCGCGCGCGCCAGCTACGCTCCCGACGCCAAATTTACCACCTGGCTCTTTCGCATTGCGGCCAACCTCGCGCTCAACTGGCTGCGCGACGGCCGCCGGCGCGCGCAGGAACTTTCGCTCGATCGCGCCGAAGAGGATGAACGGCCCGCGCTCGATCTGCCCGACACCGGCGCGACGATCGAGCAGCGGATGCTCGAACGCGAGCGCGCGCTCCGCATCCGCGAAGCCGTTGCCGCGCTGCCCGAAAAGCAGCGCGCCGCGGTGCTGCTGCACAAATATCAGGATCTGGACTACGGCGAAATTGCCCGCATTCTCGGCTGCTCGCAAAGCGCCCTGAAATCGCTGCTCTTTCGCGCTTACGAAACCTTGCGCGTGCGTCTGTCCGCCGAAGTCGCCGCGCCGGGGAAGGGAAGGTGAATATGAACTGCCAACGGATCGAATCCGCGCTGCTCGCCGTGCTCGATGGACGCGCCACGGCCGCCGAAAAAGAGCAAGCGGCCGCGCACATCGCCCAGTGCGCCGATTGCGCCCGGCGCATGGAATCCCTGCGCGACGCCTGGAACGCGCTCGATCACCTGCCCGCCATCGAACCGTCCCCGCTCTTCGACGCTCGCCTGCGCGCGCGCCTCGCCGAGGAAGCGGTCGCGCCGCGCCCGCGCTGGTTTGCCTGGCCGCTCGCGCACCTGCGCCTGGTCGCCCTGGCCGCCGGGCTTGTCGCCGTGACCGCCGTCTGGCTCTCGGTTCGGCCCGCAGCCGTTCTGCCAACGCCCGCGCGGGAACAAAGCCAGCAGGATTTCGCCGTCGTCAAAAATCTTCCCATTCTCGAAAACTACGACGTACTTTCGAATTTCGACGCGCTGACCGCGCTTCCGGGGGCGCAGCAAGACGCGTCCCAGGCGCAGCCGATGGAATGAGGGAATGAAGCTCAGTAAGCCCATTTTCGCCGTACTTTCGCTCGCGATGGCCTCGCTCGTCGCGTCACCGGTTTTCGCCCAGCGGCGCGTTCGCCCCGAGCGGGCCAGGCCTATGGCGCGCCCCGGCCGGTTCCAGCAGCGCTTGCCGCAAAACTGGATGAAGCGCCTCCAGAAAATGAGTCCGCGCGAGCAGCAGCGATTTCTGGAGAATAATCGCCGTTTCCAGGAGCTTCCGCCTTGGCGACAGCAGCAGATTCGTTCCAGATTGAAACTCTGGAACCGGCTTAGCCCCGAGCAGAAGCGCATCCTGATCCGCCGCGCCCGAATCCTCGAACGAATGCCTCCGGCCGAGCGGCGCCGTATCCGCCAGGTCATTCTGCCCCAGTGGAGACAATTGCCGCCGGCTCGGCGCCGAATTTTGGTCGAAAAACTGCGCCAGTTGCAGCCGCTCAGCCCGAGCGAGCGGCGCAAACGGCTTGCGGACCCCAATTTCGAGCGTGGTCTTTCGCCTCAGGAGCGCGATCTTCTGCGGGAAATTGCGAAATTGCGAGTGGGTCCCGGTGGTGGGATCTGATTCTCTTTTTCTTCGTTAACTCATAGAAAACAATTTTTTCCAGAAACGGTGTTCTCCGCACGCCGCACGCCAGCGATAGGCGCACCAAAACGGCCAACCCAACCCGTTGTGGTGTGTCCGGGGAAGATATCCACAGGAAAGTTCGAGATTAGCGATTTTTTTTTGTGAAAGATCGCGAAAGTTGTTGACTTCAAAACGGACACTCCTACAATGGGTGGACAAAAGTGGTTGGAAATGGAGTTTTGTGGTGGAGGAGGACGCGAGGGCCCCTCCTCCACCAGGGTTTTCGGTCCGAAGGGGAAAGCGAGTTTGAATGTTTCGCGGTCATCAATCGTCAACGGTCGACGCCAAGGGCAGGCTGAAAGTCCCCGCCCTGTTCCTCGGCGAGCTGCGCAAGGACAACGACGAATTCTATATTACCAGTACCAAGGGCGACTACGCCCGGCTTTATCCAATGAAAGTTTGGCAGGCCATCGAGGAAAGTTTGATGAAGCTTCCTTCCCAGCATCCGACCCGGCGCAAGTTCCAGGTCGTGACCAGCTTCTACGGGTCCACGGCGAAAGCCGATGCGCAGGGAAGGGTTTTGTTGCCGGCGATTCTGCGCGAGTCGGCCGGGTTGACCGGGGAAGTGACGGTTTTGGGCAACCAGAACTACCTGGAAATCTGGAACAGCGGACGGTTGATGGATCAGCAGATTCACGGCAATGCCTGGAATTCTAGCGACGACGAGACTTTGGGCAACCTGGGCATCTGAGCTTGACGGTTTGGCATAAGCCCGTTCTGGCCGGGGAAGTGTTGGAGTGGTTGCGAATCCGGCCCGACGGGACGTACGTGGACGCAACGGTGGGAACGGGAGGCTACGCGCTCGAGATCGCGCGGCGGCTGACCACAGGGCGTCTGGTGGGTTTGGACCGCGACGGGTGGGCACTCGTTGCGGCACGGGAACGGCTGAAAGATTACGAGCGGCGGGTCACTTTGATGCAAGCGAACTTCGGGCGGATTGACGAGGTGGTGCGGGAGCTGGGTCTCCCGCCGGCGGACGGCCTGCTGGCCGATCTGGGCGTTTCCTCGCTCCAGCTCGATACGGCCGAACGCGGTTTTTCATTCCGCTATCGCGCGCCGCTCGACATGCGCATGGACCAGAGCTCGGAGTTGACGGCGGAGGAAATCGTAAATCGCTGGCGCGAGCGGGAACTGGCCGATCTGCTCTTCTACTACGGAGAAGAGCATCACGCGCGAGGAATTGCCAGGGCGATCGTAAAGTCGCGGCCGATCCGCGACACCCAGCACCTGGCGACGGTTGTGGCAGGGGCCCGGAAAGCCAAGGGAAGGCAGAAACTGCATCCCGCGACAAAAACGTTTCTGGCGCTGCGGATAGCGGTGAATCGAGAGATGGAGGAACTCGAGCAGTTTCTTTTGCGGGCCCCGGCCACTTTAACTTCGGGAGCGCGGTGGGTGATCCTGAGCTACCACTCGCTCGAAGACCGGCAGGTGAAGCAGGCGTTTCGGCGCCTGGCGCAGACCGGTGAAATGGAAGTGCTGACGAGGAAGCCGATCGTTCCGACAATCGCCGAGATTGACGAGAATCCTCGCGCGCGCAGTGCGCGGATGCGGGTGGCGGAAAAGACCGGTGCGGCGGGGCCGCAGGAGCAGGGGCCGTGGTCGAATTCTATACAGTGAAACGGATTGACAACTCGCGACTGAAACGGCGTCGAGCCAACGGTTTCCTGCGCGCTTGCGGGCGCGAGTTGGCGCTGGCCGGCGTGGTCGCGGCAGTGGTGATGGGCTACGCGTGGCAGCGTTACGAAGCGGTGCAGCTCAGCTACAAGTACGAGCAGCTCGACCAGAAAAAGAGCCAGGCGGCCGAGCTGAATCGCGAGCTGAAGCTGGAACTGGCGACACTGCGGTCGCCGGGGCGCATCGACGTGCTCGCGCAGGATCAGCTGGGCATGATGGTGCCCCAGCCGACGCAGATCATCCCGGCCCAGGCCCATGCGGCGGGTGAAATGGCTGACGCGGGGATGTCGGCCAATCCGGCAAGCTTTCGGTAATTTCGCAACAGATGGAAAACCGGCGGGTTAACGGCCCGCTGGCAGAAAGAGCAGTTCGAGCGAATGAGGTGGGGTGTGCCCGCACCGATCCCGAGACGGGCCGAGCACGCCGAGCGGCAGCCGTCGCCCGGCTGGAATTCACGTCTGCTCGTGCTTGTGCTTTTGGGCGGGCTCTGGGGCTCGGCGGTTGTCGGCCGGCTGGTCTATCTGACGATCGTTCGCCACACCGCCTATCGGCAGATGGCGCTGCGCCAGCAACAGCGGATCATTCCGCTCAATCCGATGCGCGGCACCATCTACGATCGCAACGGCCACGAACTCGCGGTCAGCCTGCCGGTGGAATCCTGCTTCGCTGTGCCGAAGCAGATCAAGGATCCCGCCCTGGTTGCCAAGCTGCTTTCGAGGATTCTCGGAATTCCGGAAAGAGACCTTCAGAAACGCCTCAACACGGATAGCACCTTCACGTGGGTGGAACGCAGACTCCCGCCGGAAACGGTGGCTCGAATCGAAGAGTTGAAATTGAAAGGCATCTATTTCGAAAAGGAGATGGACCGCTTCTATCCCGATCGCGATCTGGCCTCGCAGGTCGTCGGGTTCGTGGATATCGACGGCCACGGCGAAGCGGGCGTCGAATACGAGTTCAACAAGCAGATCAGCGGCAAGCCCGGCGAACTCTACGTGCTTGCCGACGGTCTGAACCACTACTACCAGCGCAGCGAGCGCCCTCCCGTGCCGGGCGCCAATATCGAACTGACCATCGACCAGAACATCCAATACATCGCCGAGAAGCAACTCGCCATGGAGATCCGGAAAACCCATGCCGTCGCCGGCAGCGTCCTCGTCATGAATCCTTCCAACGGCGCCATCCTTGCCATGGCCAATTGGCCCACCTTCAATCCCAACCTCCCCGGCGACGGCACCCCGGCTGCGCGCCAGAACCGCGCGATCAGCGACGTCTACGAACCCGGTTCGACTTTCAAAACCGTCACGATTTCCGCCGCCATCGATTCCGGCGCCGTGACGTCCAACGAAATCTTCAACTGCCAGATGGGACATATCGTTCTGGCCGGCCACGTGATTCACGACTGGCATCCTTTCGGCCTGCTGACGGTCGGGCAGGTGCTCATGAATTCGAGCGACGTGGGCGCGATCAAGATCGCGCTGAAGGAGGGCGATGCGACATTTTACCGTTACATGCGGGCGTACGGGTTTGGGAGCAAAACGGGGATCCAGCTGCCCTGGGAGAGTCCGGGGCTGCTCCGCCCCCCGAGTAAATGGTCGGGTATTGCCATCGGGGCGATGGCGATGGGTCAGGCCGTCGGCGTCACGACGATCCAGCTGATTCGGGAAATTTCCGCCATTGCCAACGGCGGCATGCTCTATACGCCGCGCATCGTTCGCGAAATCGAAGTGAATGGAAAAATGGTCCGCCCGGTCCTTCCCCCTCCGCGGCGCGTCATCAGCGCGACCACCGCGGCCACGATGCGCCACCTGATGGAAGGTGTCGTCCTGAAGGGAACCGGCAAGTACGCTCAGCTGGACGGCTACACCACCGCCGGCAAAACGGGAACTTCGCAAAAAATCAATCCGGTCACCCATCGCTATTCGCACAGGAATTACATGTCGTCGTTCGTCGGCTTCGCTCCGGTCAGCAATCCCGCCGTGGTGACGCTCGTCGTGCTGGATTCGCCGCGCGGGAAAACCTGGTATCAGAGCGAGGGCGGTTGGACGGCCGCGCCGGTTTTCCGGCAAGTGATGCAGCAGGTGCTCAACTATCTGGGAGTGCCCCGCGATTTGCCGGTTCAGCCGATGGTCGAGCAGTCGGCAAGGTTACGTTCGCGCCGCCCATCGCTTTCTCGCCGGACAGCGGCGTTGGAGAAAGCGTCCTTGCACGCGACCCAATTGGCCGCGGCGGCCGCTTCCGCGAAACCCAGGATCGTTCCCCGCGGAATGCTCGTCGTTCCATCGCTGCTTGGGGAAACCGAGCGCGCGGCAGCGGCACGGTGCCTGCGTCTGGGATTGCGGCCGCGCCTCGAAGGCGACGGCTTGGCCGTATTGCAGCGGCCGGCTCCGGGAACGGTCGTATCTCGCGGCGCGCGCGTGAGCTTGCGGTTTGCCCTGCGGCCCGCGCTCGTCCAAGTGAAGTCCGGGAGCGGCGATGCGCCTGGAAACTGAGCCCATTTGGGGTGTGACGGAGGAGGATCTTACACTGGTATCGGAACGCATGACGCTTGGGGCCCTCCTGGACGGAATCGAAACGCTTCCGCTGGTTCCGCGCGGGGATCTTTCGGCCCATCTGCCCGTGTCCTCGCTGGAATACGACAGTCGGCGAGCGCGTCCCGGCTCCGTCTTTTTTGCCCTGCCCGGCCAGAAAACCGATGGAACCCGATTCGTTCCCCAGGCGGTCGAGCTTGGCGCCGTGGCCGTCATCAGCGAACTCCCCCGCCCGGCCGGCCTGCCCGAAGGCATAGCCTGGGCGCAAGTCGGCTCTGCCCGCCGCGCGCTGGCCCTCGCCGCCGCCAATTTCTACGACCACCCCGCCGCCGCGCTCGATCTGGTCGGCATCACCGGCACGAATGGCAAGACAACCACTGCGTTCCTCACCGACTCTATCTTGAGAGAGGCTGGCCGGCGCTGCGGTCTTTTCGGCACCGTTCTTTACCGCACGCCCAGGCGAGCCGCACTGGCTACGCACACCACTCCGGAGTCGCTCGACCTGCTCCGGCTGCTCGCCGAAGTTCGCGATGAAGGCGGCAGCTCCGCGGTTCTCGAAGTCAGCTCCCACGCCCTGGCGCAGGATCGGGTCTGGGGCCTCAGGTTCGCCGCTGCCGTGTTCACCAATCTCACCCGCGACCACCTCGATTTCCACGGAACGATGGAAAACTATTTCGCCGCCAAGCGCCGCCTGTTCGAGGGGGCCGGCTCGCCCGCGCCTCGCGCCGGAATCGTCAATTTCGACGATCCCTACGGCCGCCAGCTCGTCGGCCTCGCCGAGCGCACCGTCACCTACGGCCTCACGCGCGGCGCCGATGTTCTGGCCCAGTCCTACCGGCTCACCGCCGACGGCTTGGAATTCATCGCCCAGACTCCCGCGGGCCCGATCGCGCTGCGTTCGCGCCTGGTGGGTCGCGTCAACGTGCAAAACATTCTGGCCGCTACGGCCGCGGCGTTGGCGCTGGGCGTCGCGCCCGACGCCATCTCCCGCGGAATCGAACGCATGCGAAGCGTTCCCGGCCGGTTCGAGCGCGTCGAGGCTGGCCAGCCGTTCCTCGTGGCCGTGGATTACGCCCACACCGACGACGCGCTCGCTCGGCTTGCCGAAACCGCGCGCGAACTCCGGCTCCCCGGCCGCATCCTGCTGCTTTTCGGCGCCGGCGGGGACCGGGACCGCGCCAAGCGCCCGCTGATGGGCCATGCCGCCGGCCGCGGCGCCGATCTCGTCGTCGTCACCAGCGACAACCCGCGCAGCGAAAATCCGCGCGACATCATCGCCGAAATCCTGCCCGGGCTCGAACGCACGGGAACGCCTTTCCTCGTGGAACCCGATCGCGCTTCCGCCATCGCCCTGATTCTGGGCAAGGCGCAAACGGGCGACGTCGTTCTGTTGGCCGGGAAAGGCCACGAAGCTTATCAAGTCCTCGCCGATCGAACGATCGCTTTCGACGATCGCGAAGCCGCGCGCCACGCGCTCGCCGCGCTCGGTTACGGCAAGGGCCGGCTCGCGCCGGAGAACGAGGCGGCCGAGTGAGGACCATCGCGCTCGAACGCTCAAAGGAACGCAAAAAGCGGAACGAAGAGATGAATTGGGCCCTCGAAAACGCCGCGCAAGCCGTCGGCGCGCAGCCGCCGGCGGAGATGTATCTGGCCGCGCGAATCGCCGGCGTTTCCATTGATTCCCGCACGGTCAAGCCGGGCGAGCTGTTTTTCGCGATTCGCGGCCCGCGTTTCGACGGCCACGATTTCGTGCGCGCAGCGCTCGGCGAAGGCGCCGTGGCCGCCGTCGTCGAGCGGGAGCGCCTGGGCCAGTTCGCGCCGGAATTGCGCGGCCGTCTGCTGGGCGTCGCGGATACGCTCGCGGCGCTCGGCGGGCTCGCTCGGGCGATGCGCCGCGAGTGGTGCTCGCTCGGCGACAGGCGCATGGCCGCCATCACCGGCTCGAGCGGAAAAACCACGACGAAAGAGATTCTGGCCGCGCTCGTCGCCGAGCGCATGCCCGTTTTGCGCTCGGAAGGAAATCTGAATAACGCCTACGGCCTCCCGCTCACGCTCTGCCGGCTGGAAGAAACGCACCGCGCCGCCGTCGTCGAACTGGGAATGTCGCACCGCGGTGAACTCGCGGACCTCACGCGGCTCGCCGAGCCCGAAGTCGGCGTC
>JAKAOH010000031.1 GCA_021812285.1 Acidobacteriota bacterium
CTTGAAAGAAATCGCGCCGCTCCGGTCGTCCGATTTCATGTTCGTCTCCCACCTGTTCGCAGAGGACTCGCCGGCTTCCGAATCATCGTCTTCTCTCTTCCCGTAAAGATTGTTTCAGAGGCGCGGAAGCGAAGAAAGAAAATTACGATAAGAACTTGGTGGAGATTCGGACACATAGCATGTGCCAATGCGGTATAGCGGCTTGCGACCATGCGCGAGGGCGGATAGGCGGAGAGCGGGTGGAAATTTTGCTCTGCGACGGCGCGGTTGGAGAGAAGTTGAACGCGCCGCGGGATGGAATTGCTGTTCCGTTTGCGAACAGGCTAACGGCTACGGCAACTTTTTTCCCCGCGCGGCTTGACATTAATTCTCTCTAACTCACAATGGAATCCCCTTCCTGAAAAAGAAACGGCCCGGGCGAAAGCTCGCACGTGCTCCGCTTGTCCTGGCGTTTCCCGCGAAGTTCACGCGCAATGAGTGTCAAATTCAAGCTCGTTTTGGGGCTGGGAACAGCGCTCGCCATCCTGGTGGTCGTCGGGGCGACGAACTACATCCACCTGCAGAACGAGGACGCGACGGCGCGGGCGGTGGTGCATTCGCATCAGGTGATCGAAACAGTGGATCGCGTGCTGATCGCGCTGGACAACGCCGAAACCGGGCAGCGCGGCTACCTGCTCACGAAAGACAAGGCGTACCTGGCGCCTTTTGAATCGGCGACGCGGACCTTGCGGGGCGCCCTGGCGCAATTGGACACGCTGGCGGCAAACGACCCGGCCGAGCGCGACGTGGCGGCGCAGATCGGGCGGCTGAGCGGGCAAAAACTGGAAGAATTGCGGCGAACGATCGCGCTCGAACGAGCCGGACGCGCCCGCGCGAGCCTGGCGTTAGTGAAAGAGGGAACTGGCAAGCGCGAGATGGACCAGCTTCGCCTGCTGCTCGGCGGCCTGCGATTGCGGGAAAAGGGCAAGATGGCGAGGCGGGAGAAGACGGCGGTGGCCGCGGCGCGGGAAGAAACGCACGTGCTGGTGGGCGGATTCGCGGTTTCGTTCCTGCTGCTGTTTCTGGCGGGGGTGGTGATCTGGCGCGAGCGGGAGCGCGGGCTGGCCGCGGAAGACGACCTGCGGCGGAGCGAGACGCGCTACCGGATGTTCTTCGAAAGCAATCCGCAGCCGGCGTGGATCTACGACGCGCGCACGTACGAGTTCCTGCAGGTGAATCCGGCGGCGGTGAAAAAATACGGCTACACCAGCGAGGAATTTCTGCGGATGAACGTGAAGGACATCCGGCCGCCGGAAGACGTGGCAGCATTCCTGGCGGAGATGGAGAAGGCGCAGGACCGGGAACAGCGCGGACAATGGCGGCACACGAAAAAAGACGGAACGGTGATAGACGTCGAAGTGGCGTCGCACCGGATGGATTACGGCGGGCGGGACGCCCGGCTGGTGGTGGCGACGGACGTGAGCGAATTGAAGCGGGCGGAAGCGAAGTTCCGCGGCCTGCTGGAATCGGCTCCGGACGCGGTGGTGATCGTGAACGAACAAGGGCGAATCGTGCTGGTGAACGCGCAGACGGAAGCGCTCTTCGGCTGGCGCCGCGGGGAGTTGCTCGGAAAGATGGTGGAGGAACTGGTGCCGGACGCGTGCCGCTCGCGGCACACGGCGGAGCGCGAGGAGTATCAGCGGCATCCGTATATTCGGCCGATGAGCGCCGGGCTGGAACTCTTCGGCCGGCGCAAGGACGGCGCCATTTTCCCCGCGGACATCGTGCTGGCCCCGCTCGAAACCAACGAAGGGCTGCTGATTTCGAGCGTGATTCGGGATATCACCGAGCGCAAGGAAGCGGAAGCGCTGATTCGCGCGCGCAGCGCCGAGCTCGAAGCGGCGAACAAGGAACTGGAGGCATTCAGTTATTCGGTCTCGCACGACCTGAGATCGCCGCTGCGCGCGATCAACGGATTCGGACAGGCGCTCATCGAGGAAAACGCGGACCAGTTGGACGCCGAAGGCAAGCGCCGCCTGGAACGCATCCGCCGCGCCAGCCAGCGCATGGCCCAACTGATCGACGACCTGCTGAAACTGGCTCGCCTGACGCGCGCCGAATTGCGCCCGCAGGCTGTGGACATGACGGCGATCGCGCGGGAACTGGCCGGCGACCTGCTGAAATCGGCCGGCGGGCGAAGCGTGGAATTCCGAATCGAGGACGGCCTGCGCGTGCAAGGCGATCCCCAACTGATGCGTATTTTGCTGGAAAACCTGATCGGCAATGCGTGGAAATTCACCGGCAAGCGCGACGCCGGGATCATCGAGTTCAGCCGGGTCCGCGGAAACGGCGGCGGGGCATTTTTCGTGCGCGACAACGGGGCGGGCTTCGACCCGGCCTACGCCGGGCAGCTGTTCGCTCCCTTTCAGCGGCTGCACAACGAAACCGAATTTCCCGGCACCGGGATCGGCCTCGCCACGGTGCAGCGCATCGTGATGCGCCATGGGGGAAGGGTGTGGGCCGAAGGAGCGTTGGAGCGGGGCGCGACATTCTATTTCGAGGTGCCTCAATGAACGAGAAAGCGGAAAAGAACGGTCCGGAGAAACTGATTCTGCTCGTCGAGGACAATCCCGACGATGAAGAGCTGACGCTGCGCGCGCTCCGGAAGAACAACATCAGCAACCAGGTGGTGGTGGCGCGGGATGGGGCCGAGGCGCTCGCTTTCTTTTTCGGCGATGGACAGCGGCCGGCACGCGCTTCGGCCGACTATCCGCAGGTGGTGCTGCTGGACCTGAAGCTGCCGAAGGTGGACGGGCTGGAAGTGTTGAAACGGCTGCGCTCGGATCCGCGCACGCGCATGCAGCCGGTGGTGATCCTGACGTCCTCGGACGAGGAGCAGGACCGGCTGCGCGGCTACGGCCTGGGCGCGAACAGCTACGTGCGCAAGCCGGTGGATTTCAACCAATTCCTGGAAGCGGCGCGGCAGCTCGGCCTCTATTGGGTGCTGCTGAACCTGCGCCCGCCCGTGCCGCGGGAGACGTAGATGGGGAAGCCGCTTCGCGTGCTGGCGGTCGAGGATTCCGCGGAAGACGTGGAGTTGCTCGTGCGCCATCTGCGCAAGGCCGGAGGTCCCATCGAATGCAAACAAGTGCAATCGGCCGGCGAGTTGAAGGCCGCGCTCGCCGAGGCGCCGTGGGACCTGGTGATTTCCGATTACCAGATTCCGGGTTTCGGCGGGCTGGAAGCGCTGCGAATGGTGAGGGAACGAGGGCCGGAACCGCCGTTCCTGTTTCTTTCCGGAACGATCGGCGAGGAGACGGCGGTGGAAGCGATGCGGATGGGCGCGCAAGACTACCTCATGAAAGACAACATGGCGCGGCTCGTGCCGGCGATCGAGCGCGAGATGCAGCAGGCGGAACTGCGGCAAAGGCAGCGGCAGATGGAACTGCGAATGCACCAGCTGGAAAAATTCGAGGCGCTCGGCAAGCTGGCCGGCGGGATCGCGCACGATTTCAACAACGTGATCGGGGCGATTCTCGGCTGGGCCGAACTGGGCGCGCGCCAACTGCCGGAGGGATCGCCCGCCGAGTCGTTCGAGCAGATTCGCCAGCAGGCCGAGCGCGCCGCCAGCCTGACGCGGCAACTGCTGGCGTTCGCCCGGCGGCAGGTGATAGAGCCGGCGAACGTCGACTTGAATTATCTGGTGGGCGAGACGGTTTCCCTGCTGCAGAAACTGATCGGCGAACGGGTGGAAATCACGCTGCTGCTGGCGCCCGACCTGAAACGGACCCGCGCCGACCGGTCGCAGATCGAGCAGGTGCTGATCAATCTGTGCGTGAACGCGCGCGACGCCATGCCAAAGGGCGGAACGCTGCGAATCGAAACGCGCAACGCGCGCCTGGACGAGGCAACGCCGGCGCCCGCGCGCGACGCGGCGCCGGGACTCTACGTCCAACTATCGGTGGCCGACAACGGCACGGGGATCGAGCCGGGGATGCTCGAACGCATTTTCGAGCCGTTTTTCACGACCAAGGAGGAAGGCCACGGCACTGGCCTGGGCCTGGCGACGGCGCTGGGCATCGTCAAGCAGCACAACGGACACATCGACGTCCAAAGCGCGCCGGGAGCCGGCAGCACGTTTCACGTGTTTTTGCCGGCGAGCGAGGAATCGGCTGAGCCGATCGAAGCCGCCAGGGAACCGGCGCTGCGCGGCGGCGCGGAAACGATTCTGGTGGCCGAGGACCACGAAGGGATACGCGACATGGTGCGCGAGTTGCTGCGGACGCTCGGGTACCGGGTGCTCGAAGCGCGAAACGGCGAGGAAGCGGTGACGCTGTTCGCTCAGCACGGCGATGAAATCGCCCTGGTGGTGCTGGACGTGGCGATGCCAAAGCTCGAAGGGCCCCAGGCCTACGACGCCATCTGCCGGATGAGGCCGAACGTGCCCGTGATTTTCACTTCCGGCTATTTCGACGAACGCGTCGCCGCCGCTTCGCGCCAGGCTACCGTGCTCGAAAAACCGTACCCGCCAAAAGTGCTCGGGCGCAAAGTGCGAGAGTTGCTGGACAACACCGCCAACTGACGAGCGGCGCGGCCGCGGGGCCGCGCCGCTCTCGCGACAGGCGGTTTACTCCCTGCCGAAAATCAGCAGATGAAACGTGCCGGGCACCATGCGGAAGGGACGGGTGTGCGGCGGCGGATTCGGAATGCGTTCGATTTTCGCGGTGACCAGGAAAATATCGTGCGTGACGGGATCCAGCGCCATGGTGCGCGCGCCGAATTCCGTTTTCACGTTTTCGACGACGTGGAATTTCGTCGGCGAATCCTCGTGAATCACCGTCAAATCGCCGCTGAAACCGTTCGAGGCGAGCGCGTAGCCGGTGCCCGGGTCGAACCGGGTTGCATCCACTCCGCGGCCGATCGGTTCGGTGGTGATGACCTTGCCGGTGTCCGCGTTCATGATGACCATCATGCCGTTGTGGCAGCCGGAAAACAGGATGTGGTGCTTGGCGTCGATGGCGAGACCGCTGGGCGATTTGCCTGGGGCGAGCGGCCAGCGATGCTCGATTTTCATCGTGTGGGAATTGATTTCCACGATTTCGCTCGTCGTTTCGATGTTCGCGTAGACGTGGCCGCGGCCGTCGGTGACAGGGAATTCGGGCCCTCCGCCGAGCTCGATGTGCCCGACGACTTTACCGGTTTTGGCGTCAACCACGGTCGAGGTATGGGAATCGCCGTTCATCGTGAAGACGCGCTTCGACGCGGGATCGTAAACGTCGCCATCGGCGTCGCGGTCGGTGGGCGCGAAGCCGACAACTTTCAGCGTTTTCAGATTGAAAATCCAGAGCTTGGCCGCTCGGCCGTCGGTGACGAAGCCGCGATTGAATTCCGGCGCGAGCACGACGCCGTGAATCGCTTCCATGCCGCCGATATCGCCGATGATTTTTCCGGTCTTCACGTTGACGACGACGACGTGTGTGCCGTGCGTGATGAAAAGCCGGTGCGTCGAAGACTGGAACTTCAAATAGTCCCAGAAGGTGTCGCCGGGAATCGGAATCGTTTTCAGAAGATGGTAGCCGGATGGGCCAACCGCAGCCGAATCCTGCCGGGCGGCTGCCGCTCGCGGCGCCCGATTTCCCGCCGCACGGACCGCGGCGCAGCACAGGAAGACTCCCGCCAGAATGGTTACGGGGATCAAAAGCCTTGAACTTCTCTCATGTTTCATCTTTACCCCTCCTCGGGAAAAGCCGTGCGCAGCGGGAAGCGCGTGGAACTTTCTTTCGCATGCACACCCATGCCGCTATGGACGCGGGCCGCGGCGGCGCGGTTTCCACAGGGCGATACGGCAAGCCGGAAACATACTCCCGCGCCTTAAACGAAGATTAATTTGCGTTTATTTTCCTGCGAGGGCTTTCTCCGGAGCGCGTGCCGGTTTAAGCTGCGGACACAAATCCAGCGAAGGAGGTGCGAGGTATGAAAACGCTATTGGCCGCGGCCGCGGCCCTGCTGCTCGCGAGCGGCGCGGCCACGGGCGCGCCGAAACCGCCGCTGAAACTGGTGGCGAAATACAAGATGCCCGCGGATGTGCAGGGCCGGTTCGATCACCTGGCCGCCGACGTGGCAGGAAACCGCCTGTTCCTGGCGGCAGAGAGCGCGCACGAGGTGCTGGTGTTCAACCTGCACACGGGAAAATATCTGCGCGCGATTCCGAATATCGAAATTCCACACGCGATTTTCGTACGCCCGGCGCTCGATCGCATTTACGTGACCGACGGCGGGGCCGGCGAAGTGAGGATTTTCAACTCGAATACGTTCCGGCAGATCGGAACGGTGAGGCTGAAAGTGGATTCCGATTCGATCGGGTACGACGCGGCGACGCGCGATCTCTATGTGGTGAATGGAGGGGGCGACGCGCATGAATCCTATTCGATGCTGAGCGTGGTGAACACGACGAGCGACCGCAAAGTGGCGGACATTCGCATCGAGGGTTCGACGCTCGAAGCAATGGCGATCGCCAAGCATTCCCCGCTCCTCTATCAGAACAATCCCTCGAAAAACCTGATTGACGTGGTGAACCGCGAGACGCGCAAAATCGTCGCGACATGGCCGGTCACGCTGTGCCGGCGCAACGTCGCGATGGCGCTCGACGAATCGGCACACCGGCTGTTCACCGCGTGCCGCAGCGGAGCGATCGTCGTTTTCGACACGCAAACGGGAAAGGAATTGCTGCTGCTCAAAATTCCGGTCGGCGTGGATGACCTGGTCTTCGACCCGGCGACGAAGCGCCTGTACGCTTCCTGCTGGGGCAACGGCGGGCGAATCGCCGTCTATCACGAAGACGATCCGGACCATTACACGCTGCTGGGAATGGCACCAACCGGGCGCGGCGGAAAAAACGAGGTGCTGGTGCCGCAATTGCACCGGCTTCTCGTCACGATTCCCCCGGCGGTGTCGAGGCCTGGCGAAGTGTACGTTTACCAGGTGCAGTGAGCGCCGAGTCCTCGGGAAAGCCGTGCAGTCTCCGGCGCAGCGAAACGGCCGCCAAGGGTAGAAAAATAAAGGGCCGCCCGAGCGAGCGGACGGCCCTCGGCCGAAAAACGATTCGAAAAACCAGCTAGTTGGTGCATCTGCTGCCGACTTTGAAGCTGGCGATCCTCGTGGCCCAGTTCGTGTAGCTGCCGGTCGTCTGCAGGAATTCGTTCACATACCAGAAGGTGCAATCGTCGGAGGGATCAACGCTGATGCTCGAATAGTCGCCCCAGCGATTGACCTTGGTCTGCGAACCTTCCCCGGTGAAGATCGGGGCTTCCGGCTCGAGCGCATTGTCTGGTAAGTCGCCCGGTACTCGCCCGGTGAAAGCGAGGCCGGGATAGGTGGACGAGTTGGAGGTGCTGTAGCCAAGGCCAAGATCTCCGTATTGATCCGCGGCGATGCTGCCCATCCAGCGGTAGAGGCTCGTGTCGGGCGAATAAGTTCCTTGAATGACTTTGGGGGTGCCGGTGGCATTTTGAATTTCGTACCAGCGGATGCCGGCCTGATTGCTGCTGGAACTGACCTGCACGGACTGGTTGACGAACAGTGTATCGGGAAATGTGGCGGAATCGCGATAGGCAAGGCGATACATCAAACGGTCGCCTAGCGAATCGAGCTTCTCGCGCGTGCTCGCCTGCGGAACGCAGGCTGAACCGCCGCAAGCTTCGTGATACGTGTTCACCGGTATCGTGTTGACCCTGGAAAAGGAGCCCGTCCCCGCGGTGAAATTTGGCTGGAACTGGTAGAGCACGAGCGAACTGCCGACGCCGCTACTCGCCTGGAATTGCAGATAGAGACCGCCGGTGCCGCTGGGCCCCGCGCCGGAGCCGTCGGTATCCGCGGGCAGGATGTTGTAAATGGTGCTGGGCTGCTGCATGCAAGCCATTTTGAACTGCGTCGTAGCAGGCGGGCTGCTGACTTCTGAAAGAGGGAACGCACAAGTCTGGGCGCCGATAAAACTGTTTCCGTTCGCGAAAGTGTTGTCGGAGAAATAGACGCCCGAATACGCGCCTGTGGCCGAGCCGTTGAGCCAGATGCCGAGCTTGGGATAATCGGGGAAATTCGAGCCGAAGCTGAAATCGTACACATCGTAGCTGCCGGCAGCATCAGTCGCGTCCGCCGGGTCAGTGCCTCCCGAAATCGCCAGGCACCAATGATCGTCCGTGAGCGTGGAGTTGTACGCGAGTTGGCTAATGATCCAGCGATTATCGTATTTGTCCCAAAGAACGATCGGATCGCCGCCGTCGGTGGTGGCGCAGATATCGGTGCTACCGAGCCCTGCGAAAATCGTATGGATGGGCGCGGCTGGCTCGGCGACCGTGGGTGTCTCGCCAAAGGTTTTGGGTTTATTGAAGACTTCGAATTCCACGTTCACAATTTCGACGATCTGGGTTGAGCCCACGGATAGATTCGGGTCGGCGGGAACGCAGCCACTCGACGTGCCGCAGCCGGCAACGATGCCCGGGAAATCTGAACCAAGGGTGCCGTTATTCGTGCCTGTCGCCCCTATCAAATCCGGGTCCGTCCAGGTTGAGCCGCCGTGGCCTGCGCCCGGTCCGGGCTTGCCGCCTTTTGCTTCCGGCGGTATCGGCCGGCCCAACGGGAAGACGCGAAGGGGAGGATTGGGCTTTGCGTGAAGGTAAGGCACGAAGCTGCGCAAAGGCGGCGTGACACCGTGCTTGACGGAAGTGAGAATTTCCACTCGCGGAGACTGCGCCTGAAGCGAAATCGCCAGCGGACACAACAGAAAAAGTATCCAACAAGCACAGCGGCACATGCACTGCCTTGAAAATGCGTTCATAGTTCCTCCACGACGCTCTGCGGCGAAGCCCAGGTAATTGATCCCCACGCGGCACTTCCAAATGCTTTAGCAAACGTAACTAAAAAGGATACACGCGGGATGCGAGCGGCGCAACGGGCGAAACGCCCGGCCGGAAGACCTGAGGGACCGGCACTCAAGAGCCGCACGGGGAGGACCGAGCGAGTCGGAGGGTTGCGGGAGGCGCGGAAAGATGCGCGAAGACGGACGATGGAGGCGGGAGACTTGCGCGCGGGCAGCGGCCCGGCGCAAGTCCCCGGCCGCAATTTGCCGGTTACGGCTTCGAATGCTTGATGTCGTTCTTGGCCTGGCTTTTGGCTGTCTTCATCGCCTGGCCGACCTGCTTTTTGCTCAGGTTCGGCTGCAGGGTGTGAATGGACTTGCCCAGGTTCCAACCGTCGGAACTCATCGTGCTCTTCAGTTGGTCGAAAGGAATATTCAGGTTCTTTGAAAGGTGGACAGCGGCGACGAAAAGGCCCAGGTTTTTGAAGCCGCTGGCTGCGTCCGACAGATTGACGTCCTTGCCGAGGATGGTCTGGAGCTGGGAGGAAAGTTTCGAGTTCTGGGTGAGGAGATCGGAAACGGTTCTGGGGCCCTTCAGTGGAATCACGGGGCTGTTCGAACTCATGCGACCGGTGTTACCCATGGTGCCGTGCGTGCTGCCCATGTCCGTTCCACCCATGCCCGTTCCGCCCATGCCCGGCGCACCCATGCCGGGAGCGCCCATTCCAGGACCTCCCATGCCGGGGCTACCGCCGGGATGGCTTTGGGGCCGTCCCTGCGCCATCGCCGAAACGCCGAGGGCAAGCGAGGCTGCCGCTACGAAGACGATCATATGTTTCTTCAGTTTCATTGCCCTTCCTCCACGCCATGCCGTTGGGGCACGGTTCTTCTGGATGTGCAATCCCCGGCCCATCAGCCCGGTTCAAGAGAAACGAGTGGTGCGCAGGCCGTGCTAAAACCCGGTTCGATCCGGCGCCGGGGCGCCTATTTTATATCCGATGCTGGACGCAACAACTATGGATGTCAGTGGGCTTATGGTGTAGTACCACCACACCCTTCTTACTTAAGAACCGGCGTGGCGGGCGCGGCGGCGCCAGGAAAAATAGGCGAGGGAAATCAGAGCCAGCCACGGCATGCCGGAAATGAGCGTGGGCCGCATGCCCGGCACCCACCATGTGGAAACCAAAATCCCCACCAGCAAAACGAGTCCCAGCAGCGTGAGCCAAGGATAGCCGGGCATACGAACGGGCAGCGGAGCGTGACCGGCACGCACCCAGGCACGGCGAAAGAAGAGATGCGTCACGAAAATCATGATCCACACGAACAGGCCGCCGAACAGCGCGATGCCAAGCAAATAAACGTAGGCGGTGCTCGGGGCGACGGCGGCGACGATCGTCGCCGCGACCAGCCCCAGCGTGGAAACCAGAAGCGCGGCGATGGGCGTGCCGCGCCGCGTGAGGGCGCCCAGGCGGCGCGGTGCGTAGCCCCCGCGCGCGAGCGAAAACATCATTCGCGTATTCACATACAGATCGCAGTTCATGCTGGAAAGCGCGGCGGTGAGAACGACGAAATTCATCACGTTCATCGCGGCGGGCACGTGGAGCAGCTGGAAGACGCGGACGAACGGGCTGGCGCGAAGATCGGTGGAAGACTGGATGGCGTTCCACGGAACGACGGAAACCAGAACGACCATCGCGCCGACGTAGAACAGAACCAGACGCGCCACCATCGAGCGCAGCGCGCGAGGAACCGCCCTTTGCGGATCGCGCGCTTCGCCGGCGGTGACGGCGACGACTTCCGTGCCGATGTAGCTGAAAATCACGAATCCCATCGCGAGCCACAGGCCCGCGATGCCGTGCGGAAAAATGCCGCCGTGCGCGGTGAAATTGCGGAGTGTGACGCCGGGCTCGTGCACGACGCCGGAGAGCAGCACGGCGCCAAAGGCGATGAACAGAACGATGGCCGTGACCTTGACCATCGCGAACCAGTATTCGAATTCGCCGAAACTCCTCACTCCCAGCGCGTTCGCCGAAACCAGCGCCAGCGAAACGGCGACGATCCACAGCCATTCGGGAACCTGCGGAAACCACCAGCGGCAATAGATGGCCGCGGCTGTTGCTTCCCCGCCGATGGCGATGCACTGCGCCGCCCAATAGGTGTAACGCACGACGAATCCCGCCCAGGGCGAAAGATACAGCTCGGCGTAAATGCCAAAGGAGCCGGCGGTGGGATGAGCGACGGCCATTTCCGAAAGAGCTTTCGCGAGCAGCAGCGCGATCGCCGCTCCGAGCAGGTAGCTGAAAACAACCGCGGGACCCGCCGTGCGCACGGCGAGCGCGCTGCCCAGAAAAAGGCCGGTGCCGATCGCCCCGCCGATGGCGATCATCGCCATCTGGCGGCTCGACAATTGGCGGGCGAGGCCAGCTTCGCGGGCAAGCGCCTGGCGAACGGCGGAATCGCCTACAAGGGGTGCGGAATCAGATGGCTCGGAAATCGGGCTCTCCTGTGACGAAACGGATTCTGCGCGCCAGGCTGCGCGGCCGGCGCGGCGGGAGAACTCTACGCTTGTCGCGGCGGCAAATCCAGCCGCAATTCCCCCGTTCCCGCACGAACCAGGATCGCCGTGCTGAAAAAAGCGCGTTCTGGTAGAAAAGAGCGTAGCGGAAGGTGGCGGGGCATCCGCTGGATCGAGGCGAAACCCGGGAGGTGACGGTTTGGATCGCGGCGGGCGCTTGAAGCACAAATCACGGATTTCCTTTCCCGGTTTTTCCTTTCGCGCGTTTTTTCGCGCAGGGGTGGTCGTGGGCGCGGGAGCGCTGTGTTGCGCGGCGATCGCGGCTTGGGGTGTGCCAAAACGCAGCGCGGCGCGAACGGCAAGATTCGATAGCGACGCGCGACCTTTGCGCCACGCGCGGACGAAGATGGGCATGCCGATTTCGGGAAACGCGGTGCTGCCACTCGCGCCGGGAAGGCGCGTCGAAACGCTGACGCCCCAAGCGGGGTGGTACACGGAACCTTCGATTGCGGTGAATCCGCGCGATCCGAGCGAAGTGGTGGCGGCGTATCAGGACAGAGCGCACGTGGCTTATACGACCGACGGCGGACGCACGTGGCACGTGGCGCGGGGCACCGCGCCGGCGAACTTTCGCGTTTCGGGAGACGTTTCCGTGACCTACGACAACAAAGGCCACGCGATTTTGTGCTACATCGCGTTCGACCAATTGGGCACGATCGATTATTGGGCGCACAACGCCACGCGAAACGGCATTTTCGTCCGGCGTTCGCTCGACGGCGGGAAAACGTGGCAGGCGAACGACGTCGCGGTGATCGCACACCGGACCGAGCCGGGAATCCCGTTCGAAGACAAACCGTACGTGGTGGCCGACAACACGCACGGGCCGTACGCCGGAAATCTGTACGTCGGGTGGACGCATTTCACTCTGGAAAATTCGACGATCCTGTTTTCGCGCTCGACCGACGACGGCAAAACGTGGTCCGCGCCGATCGCCATCAGTCGCAAGCCCGGATTGCCGCGCGACGATACCGGCGCACTCGAGGGATTCGACGCCGCCGTCGGGCCCGATGGAACGATTTACGCGGTATGGTCGGACGGAATGCACCTGGTGCTGGCGATTTCGCGCGATGGAGGGAAGCATTTCGGCGCTCCGCGGCAGATCGTCCAAACCGCCGCGGCTTACTTCAAGCCGGCCAGCGTATCGCGTGGCGACGGATTCCCCCAGATCGTGCTCGATCCGCGCGGAGGGGCGCGCGGCGAGCCGATTTACGTTTGCTGGACGGATTACCGGAATGGCGATATCGACGTTTTCGTCTCGCGCTCGCTCGATCGTGGAAAGACGTGGAGTCCGGCGATTCGCGTAAACGACGATCCGGTGCACGATGGAGCCGACCAGTTCATGCAATGGGCCGCGGTCGATCCGCTGACCGGGGATTTGTACGCGCTGTTTTACGACCGGAGAGCCGATCCCGAAAACGTGCGCGCGACGATCACGCTGGCCCGGTCGTCGGATGAAGCCCTGCGGTTCCGGAATTACGCTTGGACGCGAACGCCATTCGATCCCCATGATGCGTTCATCGGCGATTATTCAGGGCTCGCCGCGTACAACGGCTGCGTTTACGGCGTGTGGACGGAGCAGACCGCGTCGCCGGGGCGCGAAGAGGGACGCAGGCCGCACCGGCCGCACAGCGTGATCCGCGTGGGATTGGCCCGGTTCGCGGGCGCAAGCGGGCAGGCGCAGGCTTGCCGGTGACACAGAACGGCCGTGGCCGGCGAAACGCGGCGCGACGAGCGCGCGTCTCTAAAAGGCTCGGACGCATTTTTCCCGAAAACGAGCGGGCGCGGCAAGCGCCGGCAGTGGTAGGATTCGTGCGGCGAGTTTCGCCGCTTTTTCCGGAATTTTAGGATTCGCCATACTTCGAACGAAATCAGGATTGGGAGATCGGGAATGCGGGCGTGGAAATGGGCGTGTTTGCTTGCCATCGTGGCGAGTGTGGGTTTGTGGACGGCGCCGGTGGCGCACGGACAGCAGGTGGATCCCAGCGTGTTTTCCGGATTGCGCTGGCGGATGATCGGGCCGTTTCGCGCGGGCCGCGTGCTGACGGTTACGGGCGTCGAGAACGAGCCGAACACCTATTATTTCGGCGCGGTGGGCGGCGGCGTGTGGAAAACGATTGACGCCGGGCTGACGTGGTCGCCGATTTTCGACAGTTCGCCGATCGGCTCGATTGGCGCGATTGCCGTTGCGCCGTCGGACCCGAAGGTGATTTACGTGGGAACGGGCGAAGCCGATATGCGGTCGGACATGTCGATCGGCGCCGGGATGTTCAGAACGACCGACGGCGGAAAAACGTGGCAGGCGATCGGGCTGAAAGATTCGCGGCAGATCGCGAGGATTCTGGTGGACCCGAGAAATCCCGACCTGGTGCTGGTCGCGGTGCTCGGCCACGCCTACGGGCCGAATCCGGAACGCGGGGTGTTCCGTTCGACGGACGGCGGAAAAACCTGGGAGAAGGTTTTGTATAAGGATCCAAATACCGGCGCAATCGATCTGGAATTCGATCCGACGAATCCGCAAATCGTCTACGCGTCGCTGTGGCAAGTGCGGCGGCCGCCGTGGAGCGTCTACGGGCCCTCTTACGGCATGGGTTCGGGGCTGTACCGCTCGGAAGACGAAGGCAAAACGTGGACGGAAATGCCCACGATCGGCTTGCCGCCGAAGCCGTGGGACCGCGTCGGGATCGCCATCGCCCCAACGGGCGGCGGAAACATCATGTACCTGCTGATGAGCGGAACGAAAAACGGCGTCTACCGCTCGGACGACGCTGGTGCGACGTGGGATCTGGTTGGCACGGACCCGCGCGTGCTCATCCGGCAGTGGTATTTCGGCGGAATCACCGTGGATCCCCAAAATGCGAACACCGTCTACATCGCGAATACGTCGGTGTACCGTTCGACGGATGGCGGCAAGACGTGGCAGGCGTTCAAGGGCGCGCCAGGCGGCGACGATTATCACGATTTGTGGATCGCACCGAACGATCCGGACCGCATGATCGTCGGCAGCGATCAGGGCACTACGCTGACGGTGGATGGCGGCCGGCATTGGAGTTCGTGGTACAACCAGCCGACCGCGCAGATTTATCACGTGGCCACGGACAACAGTTTTCCCTACATCGTCTACGGCGCGCAGCAGGATTCGGGCGGGATCGCCGTGCTGAGCCGGAGCGATTACGGCAAAATCACATTCCGCGACTGGTTCCCAGGATGGGGCGGTGAAAGCGGCTGGATTCTGCCCGATCCGAACGATCCGAACACCATCTACACGAGCACGACCGGCGGCGGCGTGGTGCGCTACGACCGGCGAACGAAGGAAGGCCTGGATATTTCGCCGTATCCCTACCGCAACGAACTCGCGGTGAATATTTCGAAGAACAAATACCGTTTCCCATGGACGCCGGCGCTGGCCATCGATCCTTTCGATTCGCACACGCTCTATTTCGGCGGGCAGGTGATTTTCCGCTCGACCGACCGCGGATCGAGCTGGCAGATCATCAGCCGGGACCTGACCGGAATGTCGAAACATCTTTCGGCCGAGGTACTCGAAGGGCCGACGACGGTGGAAAACGCCGAGCAGCGCGGCTACGGCGTGATCAATTCGATTGCGCCGTCGCCGGTGGAGCGCGGCGTGATCTGGTCGGGAAGCGACACGGGACTGGTCTACCTGACGAAGGACGGCGGGAAGACGTGGACGAACGTGACGCCGAGAGGACTGACCGCGTGGTCGCGCATCGCGATGATCGAGGCTTCGCATTTCGACGCGGGCACCGCGTACCTGGCGGTGAACCGTCACCGGCTGGACGATTACGCGCCGTACATTTACCGCACACACGATTTCGGCCGGACGTGGACGCAGATTGACACGGGAATTTCGGCGCCGTCCTATGTGCACGCGGTGCGCGAAGATCCCATGCATCGCGGGCTGCTTTTCGCGGGAACGGAAACGGGCGTCTACGTCTCGTTTAACGACGGCGACCAGTGGCAGTCGCTCCAGCTGAACATGCCCGCGACACCGGTGCGCGATCTGACCATTCACGGAAGCGATCTGGTGATTGCGACGCATGGCCGTTCGTTCTGGATTCTGGACGACATCGTTCCTTTGCGCGAAGCGCTGCAGGCGGAAAAGGCAGACGCGTATCTGTTCCGGCCGCGCACCGCGTTTCGCGTGCGGCCAGGAAACGAGCACGGCACTCCTTTGCCGCCGGAAATCCCGGCCGGCAAGAATCCGCCCAATGGGGCGATTGTTGATTACTACCTGAAGACCGAGCCGCAGGGCCCCATCACGCTGCAAATTCTGGACACGCAGGGCCACGTGGTGCGCGCCTATTCGAGCACCGAGCATCCGAAAGCGCCGCCGGCGAGTTCCCTGCCCTTCCCGCCATTTTGGGTGAAGGCGCCGGAAGCGCTGGAAAAAACAGCCGGCATGCACCGCTTCACGTGGGACTTGCACTACGCGACGGCGGGACCGACCGGACGCTTCGGCTTCTCCGGATTCGGCGGAGGGCCGTGGGCCGTGCCGGGGCAATACAGCGTGCGGCTGACGGTGGCCGGCAAAGCGTACACGCGGCCGCTGACGCTGCGCATGGACCCGCGCGCGCCGGTCTCACTCGCCGATCTGCAAAAACAGTTCAATCTGGCGATGGACATTGAAAACCAGATGCAGCGCGCGGGCCAGACGTTCGCCGAAGCGCAAGGCGTCGAAAAGCAGCTTGCGGCACGGCAGAAGGCGCTGGCGGCGGCAAAATCGCCCATGGCGCTGGCGGCGAGCAAAGCGGCGGAAGCGCTGGCCGCGGAATTGAAAGCGTTGACCGTTGGCGATGAACGGAGAATTTCCTCCGAGGCGTCGGAAGCCGGGATTCCCATGGCCAACGCGGTGCAAGCTTCCGCGACGGCTCGGCCACACCCAAATCGAAGCGTAGCCGCAGCGGCAGCGGCGCCAACTTTCGCGGAGAATTTGAGCGAGGTCCGCGGGCATTTCGCCCGCCTGGAAGGCATGGTCGAAAGCGCCGACGAGGCACCGACGCTCACCGCGCAGACGCTTACGAACCAGGCGACCCAAACGCTCGACAAGTTGGTTGCCGCATGGACGGCGGTGAAAACGACGAAGCTGCCCGCACTAAATCAGCAACTGCAGAGCGCGGGCGAGCCGGCGACTGAAATCGCGGCGCCGGCAACCCCGCCGCGGCAGTAGGCAGGCGATCAACCCAAGGCTGAAGCACACGCCTAAGGCACCGAATTGCGATTGATTGCTACGGTGCGCTCGGCGTCTCGACCTCAATAGCGCAGGCGCGGCGCCGGAATATGATTTTTCGATTCGAATAACTCCCAGGCCTGGAAGGCACTTTGATCAGATGGCCGCGCCGCTTCCAAAAAGCCGCTTGGCAGTCGCCATCCATACCTGTCGAGCAAATGTTGATCGTCAGGTCGATGGTCAAAAAATGAAACTCCCTGGTCAAGCCGGGGAACTACCCACGGCAGGCGTGGAAGATGGAATATGGGCAAAGCGGCGCTTGAGGTTGAGGATCGGACGCTCGAAGAAGGACTGGGAGAGTTGGGCCAAAAGCAAGCAGAGAACAAGCACAACGGCATCCCGGGAAACGAGTGCGCCGAGCGGGCCTAAAACGCGGACCGCAAAGGCTGGGTATCTTCCTATTGTTGCATCCCAGGCGCGGAAGACAAGCCAGTTCGTGAGGTACAGGCAGTAGCTCAACTCGCCAAACTTGACGAGCGGACGTGACCGGGTGAAAGCCGAGAGCAGCGGGACGTCGCCTGAAAGGGTGAGGCAAATCAGCGCTGCACTGAGCAGCGATGTATCCGTGTAAATCAATGCTGGACCGATGCCACCGCTGGTTGGCGATGCCGCGGCGAGCATGGCCACAGCACACATCGAGGCGCAGCCGAGCGGGAAAAGGTGCGACCTCTTGTACCGAGAGGTGCGGGTATACCAGGCCAATAGTGCTCCCCAGGCAAGCTCGTCGAACCGAAACCAGGAGTAAAAGTAGACGGCGACACCTTCGCTGGAATTGTACGCAGCGGCACGAAGAATCGGCACCAGAACGATCAGCGCGAGGCAGAGCTTCCACAGGTGACGCTGGCGCAAGCGCGAGACGACCCACGGCCAAAGCAGGTAGAAATGCTCCTCAACAGACAAGGACCAGAGCGGCGCGTAGAGACGAGGAACGCCGAACAGGGTGCAAACGTTGGACAAGTATAGGACGCTGAGAAATAGGAAAGGACCCGCATCCCGATAGCCAACTCCCACCAGCAAGAGCGTGAGCGAGTAGAGTGGGAAGATGCGGAGCGCACGCCGGGCGTAGAAGCTGCGAAAGTAGTGTGCATCTTTAAGCGAGTCAAGCAGGACGCCGGTAATGAGGAAGCCGGACAGGACAAAGAACAGGTCGACTCCAGCGTTGCCAAGCCGGCTGAAGGTCCGGAGGGTTTCGGCGTAGCCGTGCCAGGAGCGACCGCGCATGGAATAGCCGAAGCAGTGCGCGGTTAGGACGAGCAGAATCGCAATGCCGCGAATGCCATCCAGTTCCGGAATGCGGCGAGCGTCGCTTGGCACGGCAGGACTTTTCATTATGCCACAGACTAGCGAGCTGAGGCTGGCTGCCCGACGAAAGAATTACCCCTCTCGTGAATCTGGCGACGGGGCAGCCTAACCGTCGCGCCGGTCTCACGCGCCGATCTGCAAAAACAGTTCAATCTGGCGATGGACATCGAAAACCAGATGAGGCGCGCGGGCCAGACGCTCGCCGAAGCGCAAGGTGTCGAGAAGCAGCTTGCGGCGCGGCAGAAGGCGCTGGCGGAGAGCAAAGCGGCAGAAGCACTGGCCGCGGAATTGAAAGCGTTGACCGTTGGCGATGAATGGAGAACTTCCTCCGAGGCGTCGGAAGCCGGAATTCCCATGGCCAGCGCGGTGCGAGCTTCCGCGACCGCTCGGTCACGTCTGGATCGAAGCGGGGCCGCATCGGCAGCTGCGCCAACTTTCGCGGAGAATTTGAGCGAGGTCCGCGGGCATTTCGCCCGCCTGGAAGGCGTCGTCGAAAGCGCCGACGAAGCACCGACGCTCACCGCGCAGACGCTTACGAACCAGGCGGCCCAAACGCTCGACAAGTTGGTCGCCGCATGGACCGCGGCGAAAACAACGAAGCGGCCCGCGCTAAATCAGCAGTTGCAGAGCGCGGGCGAGCCGGCGATTGAAATCGCGGCGCCGACAAGCGCGCCGCGGCCAAAGCCGGGCAAGCAGCCGGAGAACAAACGCGGAAGCCGGGCGCGCCAGCGGCGAACAGCCGCAATGCGGATGCGCTCAGCTCTTGCTTCGCACCATTTCGAACGACCCTTGCAGGGCTGCCGATCGCACTCTGCGCCCTAGCCGTGCGACTACAAAGCGCGCAGTAACCTCGCAAGCAACGCAACAGCGTTCTTCACCCTCGGCCGCGCGATTCCTTTGCTAATCTTGCCCGCACAGGGAGGGATTCGGTGCTATCGGCAAATGCCGAGGAGTTTCCGGCAGCGCACACGATAGAATCCAGGAAAAAGAACGCGCCGCAGAACGGAAAGAGAGCCAGCAGGGGCGTTTGGCTGGGGCTGTGCGCAATTCTTACTCTCTACGTTTGGAGCGCTTGGCGGATCGGGCCGGTGAGCAACTTTGGAGTGTGGAACGACGACGCCCTCTACTTCAGTTCAGCAAAGGCCCTCTCCGAAGGCAGAGGTTATATCTGGCCCAGCTTCCCTTTTCACTTCCGAGCGACGGAATATCCTGAACTCTACCCACTGATATTGTCGGCGATATGGAAGCTTGACCCTCACTTTCCCCAGAATGTAACTCTAGCGGCCGGGTTGACGCTCGCGTTTGGATGCGCCGCTCTTGTTTTCGTATTTCTTCTGTTCCGCCAATGGCCGGGACTCGGCGATTGGGGCGCGCTTGGAGTGGTCGGCTTATGCGCGCTCACTGGGTATTTTCTTTGGCTAAGCGTCTCCGTAATGTCGGACATTCCGTTCATGGCGTCATTGCTTGGCGCGATCTGGCTCGCTGAATCCGGTTCCTGCGGCTATGCTCCGAACGGAAAGAGTTCCGGTGTGCCTAAACGTGCGGCCGGCATGGGGTCACGACCTCTGGCGATGCTCTGTGCAGGAGGGTTGGCGGGACTCTCAATCGGGTTTCGCACTCTGGGCGCGGCGGTAGTGGCTGGTATGGGGCTCACCTTGCTGATGCGGCGTGAATACCGGCAACTTGTTTGGTTCTCCCTAGCCGCTGCGCCCGTCTCCCTTCTCATGATTTGGCCGCAGCTCGCCGCGTTGCTGTATCCCTCGTTGGCGGTGCCGGTCGCGGGCCCGGGCAGCTCGGGATGGTCGCGCACGCTCTGCTACTTCACGAGTTATGCCTGCATCTGGCGCCTGAACAGCAGCGGGCCGGGGGCGCAGATCGCGATGGCCTCGGTAAACCTGAAGGGGGCCATTGAACAGCCCGGGCTTTACATCCTGACGCCGCTCGCCGTGGGGAGGAGGATCGGGGATTTAGTACTCGTCGGACTCTTGAGCGCCGCAGCCTATGTGGGTATCTCGAGGCAGGCGGTTGGATTTGGAAAGCGGCCCCTGGCAGTTCTTCCCCTCACGCTTTTTCTGTATCTTCTGGTCACCGTGCCTTACGCAGGAACGCCGGAGCGCTACCTTGTGCCGTTTCTGCCGCTCTTCCTCGCTGGGGTATGGGTCGAAGGCAAGCGCCTATTACATCTCGCGTTGGAAAAACTTAAGTCGGGGCCCGCCTTCGCGGAGCGAGTCTTAGCAGGCGCGCTCGTCCTTAGCTGCTTGGCGCTGGTCGCGACTGTTGCTGTGAATTATGCGTTGTCTATTCCCTCCGGAGTGGCGGAGATCGCGATAAGGAACCGCCGACTGCTGGCGGATCAGACTGGTGCGTTCTCGTGGATCCGGGACCACGCATCGCCCAAGGCTCGGATCGTTGCTGACCTATACGGGCGCACGTACCTCTACACCGGGCGTCCGACCGTTCTGGCGGAAGAGACCCGAATGCAAGCCTTTTACCTGAATGACCCTCGCTACGCCGAAGGGGACGCCGCCCACCTTGCCGACGTCGCGCGACACATCAATGCTGATTATTGGCTGGTCGGCCCATACGACTTTCTCTTTGAGAGCCATGCGGGAACAGCCATATTGAGAGCGAGGGAGAAGCAACTGCTGGCAGGATCGCCCGTGGTGTTCCAAAGTGCCGACGGGGCGGTTCGGCTTTATGATGTGCGATGTCTCTTCGCAAAACCCAATGGGGCTTGCGTGGGCGACTACGGAGCGTCTCTCGGGGAGCGTCGAATGCAACTTGCCCCGACCGGGCTGGGCGTGCGCTGATGGCACAAATCGCCCGCGAAAAGCGTGCCGAGACGCCCAGGCCGCGCAGTAACCCTGCGAGCAATAGTTCCGTTTTGTCGATGTTGGGCGTCTGAATAGCCTTTGCTAATCTTGCCCGCACAGGGAGGGTTCGGTGCAATCGGCAAATGCCGAGGAGTCTCCGGCGGCGCACACCATGGAATCCAGGAAAAAGAACGTGCCGCAGGACGGAAAGAGAACCAGCAAGGGCGTTTGGCTGGGGCTGTGCGCAATTCTTGCTCTCTACGTTTGGAGCGCTTGGCAGTTCGGGCCGGTAAGCAATTTTGGCAAGGTGCTCGACGACGGATTGTATTTTTCGGCGGCGAAGGCGCTGGCTGCGGGGCAAGGTTACGTTCTGCCGAGTTTCCCCGTGCGGCTTGCGGCCACGAAATATCCGGAATTTTATCCGTTGCTCCTGGCAGGCATCTGGAAGCTGGATCCGAGTTTTCCTTCCAACGTGAATTTGGCGGTTGCGATGACGCTCGCGTTTGGCTGCGCGGCCCTGATTTTCATGTTTCTGCTGATTCGACGCTGGCCGGGACTTGGCGACTGGGACACGCTCGGAGTGGTCGCGCTGTGCGCCTTCAGCGGCTACTTTCTCGATCTGAGCGCATCGGTGATGACGGACATTCCGTTCATGGCACTCATGCTCGGCGCGATCTGGCTGGCGGAGATTAGCGTTCAGGTGTCCACGTCCCACCCCGGTAAGCGCGGGTTTCAGACCCGCCCCTACAAGCTGCAAATTGCCGCTCCGAGTGCCTCTGACTGGGCCGTGCTGGGAGCCGGGGCGCTGGCGGGGCTTGCGATTGGGTTCCGGACGTTGGGCGCGGCAGTGGTCGCCGGAATCGGGATCGTGCTGCTCGTGCGCCGGGAATGGCGGAAACTCATCTGGTTTTCGATTGCCGCAGCGCCGATCTCGCTGCTCATGGTCTGGCCGCAGCTTCTCGCGATGTTCCATCCCAGGGCGATGCCGGCCGCCGCCGGCGTTGGCAGTTCGGGGTGGTCGCGCACGCTGTGCTACTACACGAGCTATGCGTGCGGTTGGCGATTGGATACGAGCGGACCAGGAGCGTTGCGCGCGATCGCCCTGACGAATTTGAGAGGACTCTTCGAGGCGCCTGGCATCACTCTGCTATCGCCATTGGGCGCGGGGCAGCAGGTGTGGGCGCTGGGACTGGTGATGCTGCTGAGCGTCGTGGCCTACGTGGGCGTGTTGAGATACGTGCGAAGAGCCGGTTGGCAACCGCTTCCCGTGGTTTTCCTGCTGTATCTGCTGGTGATTATCCCGTGGCCTTACACCCCAGACCGTTTCCTGGTGCCGTTTCTGCCCCTCCTCTTGGGAGGTTTCTGGCTGGAGGGGCGGCACATGGCGAAATTGATTGCCGCAAATTTGCGACCACCGCATGGAATGGGAGACCGCGTGGCGGCCGGAGTGATGGCGGCGGGAGGGCTGGCGATTGCGGCGATCCTCGTGATGAATTATGTGTATGCGATTCCGCAGAAGGTTACGAATTTTGCTACGGCAAATCGGCGGATGATGACAGACAAACGAGCCGCCTACCAATGGATTCGAGAGCATGCGGAGCCCGGCGCGCGCGTGATCGCGTATGAGGACGGCCTGAGTTACTTATTCACGGACCATCCTTCCGTGATGCCCATTGATTGCCGCACGCAGGCTTTCTACCTCCAGGACAAGCGTTATGCCGAGCAAGACGCCGCGCAGATGGCCGACGTCGCGCGCCATATCGGCGCCAGCTATTGGATCGCAACGGCTAACGATTTTTTGCTCGACGGAGATCCAGACCACAAAATTCTCACCCGCAAGCAGGAAGAACTGCTCAAAGGTTCGCCTGAAGTTTTCCGAAGCTCCGATGGAATGGTGCGCGTTTACGATGTTCGGCGAATGACGATAGCTGATGCGAACGGCCGCGGGGCATCTCCCAGGGGCAAGTAACAAAATGGCAGAGAATCGGCCAAATGAGCGTACGGCTCGAACGAGGAAGAGCTTTTGGCTCTTGTTCGGCGTGTTGCTGATTCTCTACGCTTACAGCGCCTGGCGCATTGACCCCGTGAGCAATTTCGGCGTCGAGGGCGACGACGCGGTCTATTTTGCCTCGGCGAAGGCGCTGGCCTCGGGACAGGGATACATCCTGCCGAGCTTCCCCGTGCGGCTCGCCGCAACCAGATACCCCGAGTTTTATCCGCTGCTGCTGGCCGGAATCTGGAAACTCGATCCGCATTTTCCTGGCAATGTGAACTGGGCGGTTGCGATGACGCTCGTATTCGGATGCGCGGCGCTGATCTTCGCTTTTCTCTTGCTCAGACGGTGGCCGGAATTCGGCGATTGGGACGCGCTGGGGGTGGTCGCCTTGTGTGCATTCTCAGCGCTATTTCTGGATTTGAGCGCCTCGGTGCTGACCGATGTTCCGTTCATGGCGCTCATGCTCGGCGCAATTTGGCTAGCAGAACGCAGCGTGGACCTCACCGGCCGCCCTGGGGGCGGTTCCAAACCTTTGGGCCAGACCCGCCCCTACAAACTGCAATTTACTGCTCCAAGTGCCGCAGACTGGGCCGTGCTCGGCGCAGGAGTCCTTGCCGGAGTCTCGATCGGCTTTCGCACGCTGGGCGCGGCGGTCGTCGCGGGAATCGGGCTGGTGCTGCTGACGCGGCGGCAATTTCGGAAACTGGTTTGGTTTTCGCTGGCTGCGGCGCCCATTGCGGTGGTGATGGTCTGGCCGCAACTCATTGCCTTGGTGCATCCGAGGGCCATGCCGCTCCCGATCAACCAAGGTGGCAACGGGTGGACGCAGACTCTCTGCTACTACACAAGCTATGCGTGTGAACTGCGCATGGACGTAAGCGGTCCGGCGGTGCTTTGGGCGGTGGTGAAAGCGAACTTACAGCGGACCGCGATCGAGCCCGGCCTCTTTCTTCTCTTCCCCTTCGAAGCGTCGCGCACCATCGAAAGTTTCATCCTCCTGGTGGTCGTAAGCGTGACGTCGTGGGCAGGCATCGTGAGATACGTGAGGAAAGCGAAGTGGAGCGCGCTGCTCGTAATATTCCTCTTATACCTCGGCGTCCTGACTGCGTGGCCGTACACAATGGACCGCTTGTTGGTCCCATTTCTCCCGCTCTTTTTTGGCGGCCTCTGGCTTGAGGGGCGACATCTAGCCATGCTCGTCCGGAAGACCCTCCTATCCAGCCACACCGTTGCGGAGCGGACGATTGCTGCGGGAACCGCCTTGGCAGCACTGACCGTTTGCGGTGTGGTCGGCGTCAACTATTTTTACTCGATCCCCACTGCCGTCGCTGGGCTGGCCAGCGCCAATCGCAGCCAACTCGAAGCCGAACGCTCCGCCTTCGCGTGGATCCGAAAACGTGCCGCGCCCGACGCCCGCATCATTTCAAGCCGCGGTGAGCTTACATATCTCTACACGGGGCGACAGGCTGTCCTCCCGATCATCGGTTCCACCGCAGGTTTCTACGAGAACAACAGCCGATACGGCGAACGCGCTGCGGCTCATCTCACCGATATTGCGCGGAATATTCACGCCAGCTACTGGATGCTTCTTCCGGACGATTTTTCCTCCAGTGGAAACTCAGCAGGCCTTCAGGCGAGGGAATTGCAACTCCTGGCCGATCGACCCCGGGTTTTCCGGAGCGAGGACGGGGCGGTGCAAATCTTCGATGTGCGTTGTCTCACCGGAGCGATGAGGACCGGATGCGAGCCCAATGCGGCTGGAGGAAAAAGCAGAGACGCCAAATGAACGCGTCAAGGCGACGGAGCGGAA
>JAKAOH010000208.1 GCA_021812285.1 Acidobacteriota bacterium
CGTGAAACCGGCGGACTGTTGTAGACTCGCCTTGGCTGGAAAAACGGCAGGACTTCCGGCAACATTTTGCGGAATTCATCGAGGGGTATCCATGAAACCATCTTCTGTCTTGAAAGTTGCAATTCTCCTGGCGTCTTTCGCGATTCCGGCGATGGCCGCCGCGCCCGGCTCGCAGCCCAAGCAACCGCCGATCCCGGTGCCCAAGCCGCGCACGGTGGTGACGCACGCGAGCGTGACGATTGACGGACAAACGATTCCCTATACCGCGACGACGGGTACGCTACTGCTCTACAACAAGCAAAGCCAGGCGACCGCGAGCGTCTTCTACATCGCCTATACCGAAGACGGCGTGAAAGATATCGCCGATCGGCCGATCACTTTTTCCTATAACGGCGGGCCGGGATTCGCCTCGGCGCTGGTGGATATCGGCGGGTTCGGACCGCGGCGCATCATCTGGCCGGGCGTCGGCGATATTTCCGGCGAGCAGCCGCCCTACCAACTGGTGAACAACGAATACAGCATCCTGAAGAGCACCGATCTGGTTTTCGTGGACGCGGTCGGAACGGGCTACAGCCGGATCGTCGGCTATGGTAAGCCGAAAATGTTCTACGGATTCACCGCCGATGGCAATGCATTTTCGCAATTCATCCAGCGCTACATCACGCGCTTCGGCCGGTGGGAATCGCCGAAATTCCTGCTCGGCGAAAGCTACGGCACTACGCGCAACGCCGTGCTGGCGCGGGATCTGGTGGCGAAGGGCGTTTACCTGGATGGGGTGATCATGTGCTCGACCGTGCTCGATTTCCCGACGATCAATTTCACCGCGGGAAACGATCTGCCTTACGCGCTCTACCTGCCTTCTTACGCCGCCGTCGCGTGGTATCACCATAAAGTCACTCCGCGGCCGGCGAGCCTTTCGGCGTTCGTCGAGCAGGCGCGTCAGTTTGCGTCGGGGCCGTACGTTCAGGCGCTTTTCGCGGGCGACGAATTGACGGCAGCGCAAAAACAGCAGATCGCGCAGAAACTTTCCCAGTTCACCGGCATCCCGACGAGTTTGTGGCTCGAAGCGAATCTGCGGATGACGCTGCCTGTTTTCATGCGCCGCCTGATGGGCTCGGCGTATGTAACTACCGGACGCTACGACGCACGTTTCATCTCGCCCGAATTGCAGCCGCTGCTTCCCCATGGCGGGCGCAGCGACGCCGGCGCGGCCACAACGGCGATTTGGGGCGCGCTAACCTCCAGCTTCGATAATTACGTGAGCAAGACGCTGGGTTTCAAGAGCAACCGCCTGTACGTGCAGAGCAGCGGCACGGTGTTTCGCGATTGGAATTGGACGTACCGTTCGCCGCTCAATGGCGTGGGCGCCGGAGTCGGCAATCTGCAATCGCGCAACGTCGCGCCGTCGCTCTCCCGGGCGATGAACAACGATCCGGGGATGCAGGTGATGTTCAATAACGGGTATTACGATATGGCGACGCCGTTCTACGCCACCGAATACACCGTGGCGCATATGGGCTTGCCCAAGTCGCTCCAGGGCAACGTCCACTTCTACTACTATCCCGTGGGCCACATGCTCTACGTAAACCCGAAGGCGCTTCCGCCGCTGGCGCGGAATATCGACAGCTTCATCGCATCGGCGACGGCACGCAACGGCAAAAGCTGACTTTTGCTGGCCGAGAGACCGCGCGGCGTCCGGGTTTACGCCGGGCGCCTTGCGTGGTATTACGTTCTTATAAATGTAATGGGCCGGACCGAACGGCGCCGTGGTTCTCTTGCCGAAGCTGCCGGCTTCGGCTGCGAGCGGCATCGTCAAGTTGTGCCGTCGGCTGCCCCGAGTGTGGGCGCAAGGCCATGTTTGAGGTCGGCGAAGACGGGCACGGGTGGAGAGGGCTGGAGGCATGCGGGCCGGCTCTCCTTCTCTGTCTGCTGTTGGCCCCAGGCGCGATCGCCCAGGGCGTTTGGCACCTACGCGTGCGGCAAACGGCGACCCAATCGCTGACGCTAATTAAACCCTCCGATCCGCTCTTTGAGGGCATGATCGATACCTACTATCCCGGCATCTCGCAAGAGCCCGGCTACCAGACTTCGATAAAACCCTTCCTGGTGTTGGTTCGCAACGACACCGCCCTGCCTGCTGTGGCTTACGCCATCATGTGGAGGGTTCATTACAAAGACTGTTCGGTAAAATCGCAGCGCGCGGTCTTTGTCAACAGGCACCTCATGTTCCGGCCGGCGATGACGTACCTTCCGCCAAGGTACATCAGGCTGATCGCCCCCATGTTCAACGTGACACCCAAGGAGTACGAGCGGGACAAGCCCTCCTACGGGTGGTACCCGGCCAACTCCTTTCCACGTAGTGAGGGGCTAAGCTCGGTTGACGTGAATGTTGACGGCGTCGTATATGGCGACGGCACGTTCATCGGCCCGGACAAGACCCGTGTCTTGCAGAGTTACCTAATGGCCAAGTTTGCGGAGCGAGATGAAATTCTTGCGGCGCTGAACCTCATTCGCTCGTCCGCTGGGACTTCGCCACTCGCGGTCGTGAGCCAACTCGAAAAAATGTTCAATGACGAGTTCCAGTTCTCGCAGAGAGCCTACCAAGACTCGCTTCTGGCTAAGTACGTGAGGGCCCGCGGGACGACCGCTACGGACCTAAGCAGAATCCTGCAGGATCGTGGACTCACTGGCTTCGAAAAGCTGCTTGGGAGATTTGTTGGGGGGTTCGGGGAGAACCATAAGCCCTCGACGTTTGGCAGGGAGTATCAAAGACTTTCCGACAAGGACCCGCGGGTTTTTGGGATCACCCCGTGGAAGCCACCTGAGGGGCCATCGCCGTCCCCCACAGCGGTCGCTGCCGCTGCTGCCGCCGGCCAGCCCTTCACCCTGACCATCGTCGGCCCCAAGGTGCCGCTCGTAGCGGGGTGTCCTCTACGTCTGCTCGTTACGGTGGAGGACACTTCAGGCCGCCCAATCACGCTTGTCACCTCTCCGGGCGTACCGCCGGACGACACATGGGATTACCACATTGACGTACGGGACGCGCATGGGCGGCCCGCCCGTCCCTCCGCGTTCGCCTTGAGCCTGAGAGGCAAGCATACCCTTGTAGCTGGCAGCTTCGTTGGCCACCGACTCGACCCGGGCGCGACTTTCGTCGACGAGGTAAGCGTCACAAAAGACTTCGACCTGAGAGAGCCCGGAAAGTATACGATCCGGGTTTCGCGATTCCTCGGGCCTGTCGGGCACCCCGGCAAGGGTGTCGTCAAGTCCAACGTTGTCACCGTGACTGTGGTGAAGTAGGCCAAGTCCGCGCTGGACAGCAACTGCGATCGGCGGTAGGTTCAATTGCCGGCGAGGAAACCATGAAGACAATGGCCATGTCTCTGGTTTGCGCCGCCGCGCTAGCAGCGCTGGCGGCGCCATCACCCCACTCCCCCGGGCAGAAACCGCCGATCACTCTGCGTCTCGAGGCCCCGAAGGCGCCGCTGAAGGCCGGAGAGCGGTTGCTCCTAAGAGCCAAGATAACGAACATCTCGGACCACCTGGTCGGCGTCGGGCTCACGGCAGGGGAGGCCTTGCCGATGGGGCTTATCTACCAAGTGTACGTCTGCGATCAGCGTGGACACGCAGTTCCACGGCGGCCGCCTCCGCCACCCGCGCCACACCCGAAGGGTACCGTCGTCGTAAGCGTACCTAACATCGGCGGGGTCGGGCTTAACCCAGGCCAATCCGTCGTTGACCGCATCCCCGTCACGAATTACTACGACCTGAACCGACCGGGGAAGTATAGGATCTGGATTAGGGAGCCCCCTTTGCCGGCCGGCTACGGCGTTGAATCCAACGTTGTCACCGTGACTGTGGTGAAGTAGGCCAAGTCCGCGCTGGACAGCAACTGCGATCGGCGGTAGGTTCAATTGCCGGCGAGGAAACTATGAAGACAGTGGCCATGTCTCTGGTTTGCGCCGCCACGCTAGCAGCACTGGCAACGCCATCACCCCGCTCAGGACAGAAACCCCCGATCACCCTGCATCTCGAGGCCCCGAAGGCACCGCTGAAGGTCGGGGAGCGGTTGGTCCTAAGAGCCAAGATAACGAACATCTCGGACCACAAGGTCGGCGTCGGACTCATGGCCGGGGAGGCTTTTCCGATGGGGGTTATCTACCAGGTCTACGTCTGCGATCAGCGTGGACACACAGTTCCACGGCGGCCGCCTCCGCCACATTCGAAGGGCGCCGCCGCCGGGCCCATTTTCAGCCTCGGTGGGGTCGTGCTTAACCCCGGCCAATCCGTCATTGACCGCATCCCCGTCACGAATTACTACGACCTGAACCGACCGGGGAAGTATAGGATCTGGATCAGGGAGCCCCCTTTGCCGGCAGGCTACGGCGTTAAATCCAACGTGGTCACCGTGACCGTGGTGAAGTAGCCCAGGGCGCCGCCGCGCGCTGCGGCTCGTCCGTCAGCGAAGTCATTTGGAAGTTAGCGCGAGGCCCTCGGTAGAGGAGGCACGATGATAACGAGTCTCGCCCTCTTGGCAGCGCTGGCCGTGCCGACGCCGGCGGCCCAGATACGCAATATGGCTGATCTGCCATCTGCACCGTCGCATCCGGTTGACTGCGCGAAAATGCCGCGACACAAGCCGTTTGCGCTCGTCCTCACAACCAAGACGCCGAAGGTGAAGCAGGGGACCGCACCTCAGGTTGCCGTGAGCCTAATAAACTGCTCAGGAAAGGTGCTCGGCATCCCTACCGAATGGTGGGAGGGAGTACCGCTGGACACGGGCTACGTCCTCACGATCACGGGTCAGGCCGGAGGGCGGCTCCGGCCCAACGTGCATCTCAATACCCTTGGTGCCAACATTGGGAGGTTCGTCCGCGTCGAGCCGGGGAAGTCCTACATGGAGCAGGCCGACCTTTCTATGCAATACCGGCTTGAGAAGCCCGGCAAGTACCGAATTCAAGTGACGCGCAAGTTGCCCCAGAAGTCCGGAGGCGCCGTCCTGAAATCCAATGTTCTCACGATCACCGTGACCGTGGTGAAGTAGGCTTGGGCACCGCCGCGCGCTGCGACTGGTTCGTCAGCGAAGTTATGTGGAGTTAGCTCGCGGCCACGCGGTAGAGGAGGCGTGATGATAACGAGTCTCGCCCTCCTGGCAGCGCTGGCCGTACCGGCGCCGGCGGCCCAGATACGCAGCGTGGCTGATCTGCTATTTGCACCGTCGCACCCGGCTGACTGCGCGAAAATGCCGCAACACAAGCCGTTTGCGCTCGTCCTCACAACCAAGACGCCGAAAGTGAGGATGGGATCGGTTCCTGAGTTTGCCGTAACGATAACAAACTGCTCCGGCAAGGCGCTCAACTTAACCGCCAGTTTTCC
>JAKAOH010000209.1 GCA_021812285.1 Acidobacteriota bacterium
TTCCGATCTCGTGGATCACATCGCGGCGACGCGAGACGCCTATGGCATCGAACAGAACTCGAAGGAGGAGGAGTTCACGCCGAAGCACGACCGGACGTTCAACCTGGCCGATTATCCCGATACGGCCGACAACATCCGGCTGTGGGATTGGCGGCCGTTCCAGGACAACATCACGCAGCTGCAGGCGCTACGCCCGTATTACGACTTTCCCGACGTGGACGTGGACCGATACGACATCAACGGGGAGAAGCGCGAGGTGATGATCTCGGCAAGGAGCCTGGACACCAACCTGCTGCCCGATACGGCGCAGACGTGGCTGAACCTGCACATGCAGTACACGCATGGGTACGGCGCGGTGGCGGGACTGGTGAACGAGGCGAGCAGCTCCGGGCAGCCGAAGCTGCTGCTGGAAAACGCGCCGCCGGAAACGAAAGTGGCGCGGTTCCAGTTGAAGCGGCCGGAAATCTATTTCGGTGAACAGACGAACCGATGGGTGTTCGTGGACACGACGCAGCAGGAATTCGATTACCCACGCGGACAGGACAACGCCTATAACACCTATCACGGCACGGCCGGCGTGCCGATTCCGGACCTGATGACGCGGGTGGCGGCGGCGATCGCGGAAAACGACACGAACATCCTGCTGACCGATTACCTGACGCCACAATCGAAGCTGCTGCTGCACCGACAGATCGTGCGGCGGGTGGAGCGGCTGGCGCCGTTTCTGCTGCTCGATCCGGACCCTTATCTGGTGGTGGACCGTTCGGGACGGCTTTTCTGGATGCTGGACGCGTACACGATTTCCGACCGGCATCCGTATTCCGAGCCGGTGGACGTGGGCGACCAGGAAATCAACTACATCCGGAACAGCGTGAAGATCACCGTGGACGCCTACAACGGCACGGTGCATTTCTATGTCTTCGACGACCAGGATCCGGTGCTGGCGGCTTACCGGCGCGTTTTTCCGCAACTGTTTCTGCCGGAATCGGCGATGCCGAAGGACCTGCTGGATCACATCCGGTATCCGGAACTGCTGTTCAGCACGCAGGCGCAGATTTACCGCGTTTACCACATGACCGATCCGCGGGTGTTCTACAACAAGGAAGACCTGTGGGACGTTGCGCGGCAGGTGGCGAGCCAGGGCGAAACGGAATACACGCAACCGTACTACGTGATGATGCAGCTGCCGGGAAGCAAACGCGCGCATTTCGTGCTGATGCTGCCCTTCACCAGCCATCACCGCGACAACCTGATCGCGTGGATCGCGGCGCGCTGCGATCCGGCGCATTACGGGCAAATTTTGTTTTTCCGACTGCCGAAGGAAGAGCTGATTTACGGTCCGCTGCAGATCGAAAGCCTGATCGACCAGAACCGGGATATCAGCAAGGATTTGAGCTTGTGGAACCAGCAAGGCAGCCGGGTGATTCGCGGCACGACGCTCGTATTGCCGGTGGGCAACACGTTCATCTATCTGGAGCCGATCTACATTCAAGCGACGCAAGCGCGGCTGCCGGAATTGAAGAAAGTGGTCCTGGCGGTGGGCGGCCGGCTGGTTTATACCGACGATCTGCAGCAGGCGATGGCGGAACTGGCGCAGCCCGAAGCCGGCGCGGCGGGCGTTTTGAGCGTGGCGGCCACACCGAGCTCGGCGGGCGCGGCACCGCAGGCGATTCAGGTGGGCGGGACGGCGATTCCCGCGAGCGTGCTGGCCAGCATCGCACAACATTTGCAGAACTACGAAAAGCTGACCGCAGCGGGAAACCTGGCACAGGCGGGACAAGAGCTGGAAGCGATTCGCCAGGAAACGGAAAGCGCCCTGGCCGCTTCCCGCGCCGCTTCCACGACGGGTGCCCGGAAACAGACGGCCAAACCGGCGCACGAACCGAAGCGGAGGTAGTCCGAATTTCCGATTCGGACGAGCTGGCGCAACGACCGGGGTTTGGCGCAATGAAATTGCGCGTGGGCCGCAGCTAGCTCGGGGCTTCGCGGCGCAAGGAACGCAGCCCGTGGGGGCGGTTCGGGGTAGAATCATAGGAAGTTCAGAGCAAGAGAGCAGCGAACGACACTCTGCCATAAGGGGCAAGCCATGGGATTGAGAGATACCTGGATTCGCGAGCGCGAAGCCGAGGCCGCCGCACGGGCCGATGAAAACCTGACGCAGATGCACTACGCGCGACGCGGCGTCGTGACCGAAGAGATGGAATACGTGGCGCGGCGGGAACGGATTTCGCCCGAACTGGTGCGCGAGGAAGTGGCGCGCGGGCGCGCGATCATTCCAGCCAACATCCGCCACGTGAACCTGGAGCCGATGGGGATCGGCGTCGCGTTCAAGTGCAAAATCAACGCGAATATCGGCAATTCGGCGACGACATCGGACATCGCGCAGGAACTCGAGAAGCTGCGCGTGGCGGTGCATTACGGCGCCGATACGGCGATGGACCTTTCGACCGGAGGCGACATTCCGCGGATTCGCGAGGCGATTATCGAGCATTCGCCGGTGCCGATCGGGACGGTGCCGATCTACGAAGCGGTGACGCGGGTGCGGCGCGTGGAGGAGCTGAGCGCGCCGGTGATGCTGGAAGTGATCGAGGAACAGGCGGCGCAGGGCGTGGATTACATGACGATTCACGCCGGCGTGCTGCGCGAATTTCTGCCGATGGTGCGCAACCGCGTGACGGGGATCGTGAGCCGCGGCGGAGCGCTGCTGGCGGAATGGATGAGCTTCCACCACCGCGAGAATTTCCTCTACGAGCACTTCACCGACATCTGCAAGATTTTCCGGAGATACGACGTGAGCTTCTCGCTCGGCGACGGCTTGCGGCCGGGATCGCTGGCCGACGCTTCCGACGAGGCGCAGTTCGCCGAGCTGCGCGTGCTGGGCGAGCTGGCGAGGAAAGCGTGGGAATACGATGTGCAGGTGATGATCGAGGGCCCCGGCCACATTCCGATGGACCAGATCGAGCTGCAGGTGAAAAAGGAGATGGAGCTGTGCAACGAGGCTCCGTTTTACACGCTGGGGCCGCTGGTGACCGACATCGCGCCGGGCTACGACCACATCACGAGCGCGATCGGCGCGGCGATGATCGGCTGGCACGGGGCGGCAATGCTGTGCTACGTGACGCCGAAGGAGCACCTGGGGCTGCCGAATTCCGAGGACGTTCGCCAGGGCATCATCGCGTACAAGATCGCGGCGCACGCCGCCGACGTGGCGCGGCACCGGCCCGGAGCGCGCGACCGCGACGACGCGCTGAGCTACGCGCGTTTTCTTTTCGACTGGGAAAAGCAGTTCGAGCTGTCGCTCGATCCGGAAACCGCGCGCTCGATGCACGACGAAACGCTGGGCGACGCCTACTATAAGGAAGCGAAGTTCTGCTCGATGTGCGGACCGAAATTCTGCTCGATGAATGCGACCCAGATCGCCGAAGCGTACGCCGGACAGACGCAGGCCGAACGCCAGGAGCGGTTCGTGCAATTGCTGGCCAAGATCGAACCGGCGCAAAACGCGCCCGTCGAACCCGAGCCGGCGAAATCGGCCTGAGGCTCCGGGAAACCCCGGAGCGGCGGGCGAACTTCCGCGGCGCATTTTGCGTATCCAAGATAGGAGGCGATTCGGAATCGGGGTGGGTGGGAAGGAGGAGCCGCGATGGGAACCCTGCTGCTACTCACGCTGCTGTATTTCCTGCCGGCGATTGTGGGACACAACAAGCGCGACGCGGTCGGCATCTTCGTGCTGAACCTGCTGCTGGGATGGACGGTGATCGGCTGGGTGATCGCGATGGGATGGGCGTGCTCCTCCGCGCCGCGCATGCCGGCGATCGTGGTCGCCGGGCACGGGTGCTACTGCCCGCGCTGCGGCACGGTGAGCATGTACGGAGCGCGCTACTGCTCGGCATGCGGCCGGCCGGTTTGATCGTTAGTTTTGGCGCCGGATCGCCCGCCGCGCGGCGGGTGTGGAAGTCGAAACGCAAATACCTTTAAGGAAGATGGAAACGGATATGCCGGAGACTGCTCGAAACAACCTGCTTCGCGAGGAATTCAACCGCTGGGCGGCCGAGGGCCGCGGACAGGGCATGGAACACGAGCACATGCCGATCACGCTGCCGATGCTCGAACAGATGGGGCTCCAGCCAGACGAAACGGTGCTGGACGTCGGCTGCGGCGTCGGCTGGCTGGTGCGGCTCGTCGCGCGGCTGGTGCCGGAAGGAAGCGTAACCGGCGTGGACGTTTCCGACGAAATGATTCGCCAGGCGCGCGAGTTGAGCGCGGGCAACGAGCGCATCCGTTTCGAAGTGGGCACGGCGGAGCGACTTCCTTTTCCCGACAATTCCTTCCGGCGAGTGGTTTCGATCGAATCGGCGTACTACTGGCCGGATCCGGCGGCGGGACTCGAAGAAATGGGGCGAGTGACGGCGCCAGACGGTTCGGCGTGGATTCTGATCAATTTTTACCGCGACAATCCAGAATGCCATCAGTGGGCGAAGCACCTGCCGCCGACGCATCTGCTGTGGGCGGAAGAGTGGGCGGAATTATTTCGCCGGGCGGGATTCCGGGACGTGCAGCACTCGCGCATACCCGATCCCTCGCCCGCGCCGGAAACCTACACCGGGCGATGGTTCCACGACGCGGAGCAACTGCGGCGGTTTCGCGCGGAAGGCGCGCTGGTCATTCACGGGACAAAAAACATTTCGTAACCGCGGCGAACGGCCACGTCTCCTCTTCCGCTTGCCTTTCCTAAGCCACGATGCAGACACGCGATGCGGTGTCCTTGACAGGTATGCGACACCTTGACAGGCAGGCGATTGACTCCCCGGCAGATCGGAACTACCATCCGGGGCGTTTCGCAATTCCCCGTTCGGGGATGGGAATCCTGGGGCATGCAATCGCGAAAATCTGTCCTTCCAGTCCTGCTTTTTCTCGTTGCTTCGGCCGGCGAACCGGCGATGGGGGCGCCGCACCCACCAGGACGCCGAGCCGGTCAGGCCAGCCAAGCGAGTACGTCACGAAGCTCTATTGCCACGTCTCGTTTTCATGAAACGCCTGTATGGCAAATTCCGGCGAAAAGCGCAGTCAAAGATTTGTTGCTGGCAGGCGGCCACGTGGCCTGGGATGAGAAGAATGGAAAGAAGTGGGCGGTGCGCTTGGATGGCAAGTGGCAAGGTAAAGCGTATGACGCAGTGCGGTACCTGAGCTTCAGCCGCGGAGGCGCTCATCTGGCCTTCTTCGGCGAGCGGTATGGGCAATGGTATCTGGTTTGGGACGGCCAGGAGCGTCCGTCAACTTACACGCAAGTCACCCCCATCGCTTTCCAGCCGCACGGGAGCTCCTGGGCTTTCGGGGGATGCGCTGCCA
>JAKAOH010000032.1 GCA_021812285.1 Acidobacteriota bacterium
GATAACGGGAAATGACGTCGCGATCGCGGCGGTTGAAAACGATGCGTTCGCGTTCGTGCCCGCGACCATGTCCGCGGCCATGCCCATGGCCGTGTTCTTCGGATTGCCCGCGGCCGTGTCCGTGTCCCTGAGCCAGAGCAGGGCTCGCAGAAAACGCCAGAGCGGCGCAAAACAGCAAAACGGCGTTGAAACGTGGCAGTCGCATCGGACTCCTCCCTCGAATTTTGATGCAGGATACCACCCCCGCGTGGGTTGGCGAAACCCGGCGGATGCCTAAAAGGAAACGGCCGAAGTGCGGCGCTTCGCCGCCCGGCCACGGGCGTTCTCGCGACGGCAAATTTCAGCGCGACGCCGGGGAAGGGGAATCCGGTGCCTGGAATGCCTCCGCGGTCAGCCGATGGCGATAGTCGAACAGGCTCTCGATTTTTCGGCGGACGAAACGCCCGGCAACAAACCGGCCAAGCCGGCCGAAGGGAAATTCGTAGACGATTTCATCCACCAGGTAGCAGGCCGAGGGCCCATCGGCGAGGAAACGGTGCGTGTGCGCCCAGCGGCGGAAGGGCCCGCGAATCTGGACGTCGCGGAACTGGCGGCCCGGAATGACGTCGCTATGCTCGGCGACCCACAGCAGCCGAAGCGGACCTACGCGAAACGCGACTCGCGCGCCATCTTCGATTCCGCCGGTTCGGGAAACGACGCGCAATCGTTCGCCCGGCGGCGTGAGGCGCTCGAGGGCGCCCGGCTCGATGTGCCAGCGGTAAAGGGTTTCGGCCGAGGCGCCGATGCGCGAGCGTTTGATGAACGTTTCGAGTGGCATGGGATTGCCCGGCCATTTTCCCATCGGAACGGACATCCGGCCAGCCCCGGTCGTCGCGTTGACTTGAATGAATGCGGGCTTTAAGATTTCGAGCCATGCCTGCAAACGATCCTCTAATTGGCCGGACGATCTCCCACTACCGCGTTCTGGAGAAGCTGGGCAGCGGAGGGATGGGCGTCGTTTACAAGGCCGAGGACACGGCGCTCGGGCGCTTCGTCGCCCTGAAATTTCTGCCCTCGGGAGCGGCGCGCGACGCTGCGGCGGTCGAGCGATTCCGCCGGGAAGCGCGCGCGGCCTCGGCGCTCGATCACCCCAACATCTGCACGATTTACGAAATCAGCGAGAACGAGGGCGAGTTGTTCATCGCCATGCAATTTCTCGAAGGCGAAACGCTCCGCACGCGTGCGGGCGGCCGGGCCCTGCCGCTCGATCTGACGATTGGAGTGGGTATCGAGGTCGCCGACGCGCTGGACGCCGCGCATTCAAAAGGTATCATTCACCGCGACATCAAGCCGGCGAATATCTTTCTGACCACGCGCGGACATGCGAAGATTCTCGATTTCGGGCTGGCGAAACTGACGGCTGGCGGAGCTGGGCCCGAGGGCCAGGCAGTTTCCAATTCGCCCACGGTTGATCGGGCAGAGGTGATGCTGACGACGCCGGGGATGGCGCTGGGAACGGTGGCGTACATGTCGCCGGAGCAGGTGCGCGGCGAAGAGCTCGATGCGCGGTCGGACCTTTTTTCGTTTGGGCTCGTTTTGTACGAGATGGCGGCGGGACGGCCGGCGTTTTCGGGAAACACGGCGGGAGTGATTCAGGAAGCGATTTTGAATCGCGAGCCTGCGGCGGCGTCGCGCGTGAATCCAGATTTGCCGGCGAAGCTCGAAGAAATCATCGCGAAGGCGCTCGAAAAGGACCGCAACCTGCGCTATCAGGACGCCGGCGACATGCGCGCCGACCTCGAGCGACTGAAGCGCGATACGGATTCGCACCGGCTTGCGAGCAGGGTGCAATCCGGCGTTGCGGCAGAGCCGGTGAGCGGTGCGGCGGCATCCGGCGCGACGAACGCAGCGCGGGAGGGTTCCGGGCCGCAGAGCATGCGGACGGGCGCGACGCAGGCGCGTGGCGGGCGAAAAGGGATCTTTATCGGGGTTGCTGTGGCCATCGTGCTCGCCGCGGCCGGTGCCTCGTATTTCTTCATCAATCGCGCTCCGAAACTCACGGGAAACGAATCGGTGGTCCTCGCGGATTTCGTCAACACGACGGGCGACGCGGTGTTCGATGGCTCGCTGCGCGAGGCGCTGGCCGCTAAACTCGCCGAATCGCCGCACCTGCACATTGTCTCCGGAGACTCGCTGCGACAAACGCTGCGCTTCATGGAGCAGCCGGCGACGGCGCGGCTCACGCCGGGCCTGGCGAGGCGGATTTGCGTGCGAGACGGCAGCCAGGTGGCGCTGGATGGAACGATTGCGGCGATTGGGGATCAGTACGCGCTGACCCTGGACGCGGTGGATTGCGCGACGGGTGCGTCAGTGGGACGCGTGGAAGCGGACGCGGCGGGAAAGAACGCCGTGCTGCCCGCCCTCGGCAAGCTGGCTTCCAAAATGCGCGCGAAACTCGGCGAGTCGCTGGGCTCGATCCGGAAATTCAACACGCCGATCGAGCAGGCGACGACGAATTCGCTCCAGGCGCTGAAGGACTATTCGCTGGCGCGCTGGGACCTGACGCGAAAGGAGGACCTCGCCGCCTGCATTCCGCTGCTGGAGCAGGCGATTTCGCTGGATCCGAATTTCGCGATGTCGTACGCGACTCTCGGCACCGTTTACAACGATCTGCCGGGAGACTACCAGGCGCAGGCCACGCAGAACATCAGCAAAGCGTACGCGCTGCGAAACCGAGTGAGCGAGCCGGAACGCCTTTACATCAGCTCGCATTACGACCAGATGGTGACGGGTGACCTGACGAAGGCAGCGCAGGTGTATCGGCTTTGGGAACAGACGTACCCGAAGGACGTCGCTCCGTGGATTGACCTGGCGAACGTCTACGGCAGCGAAGGCGAATTGCGGAAGATGCAGGAGCAGATGGAAGCCGCGATGCGTCTTGATCCCGGCGACGCGCTCGTAGTCGCGGGTCTCGGGGGGAGTTATTTCGCCGAGGGGCGTTATGCCGAGGCGAAGGCCCTGTTCGACCAGGTCCTCGCGAAATCGCCAGGCAACCCGCAGATCCTGACCGCGCTCTGGGCGGTTGCTTATGCGGAAAATGATCGCGTCGGAATGGCGCGATGGATGGGGGCGCTCAAGAATACCGGAAACGCATTTTTGCCCATGGCGCTCGATTTCCAACTTGACTCGGTGCAGGGAAAACTCGCGGAAATCCAAAAACTCTATGCGCGGGTGTTTCCCTCGGCGCACTCGCAGAGCTCCAAGGGTAACGAGGCGTCGTTACTGGCGAGCGAAGGATACCTCGCGGCGCTCTTCGGCGAGCCGAGCGTCGCTCGTGGCTACGTGAGTCGCTCGATGGCGCTAATGCCCGGCGATGAGGGTGTCGAGGAGAACGCGGCCCTGACGCTGGCAATTGCCGGTGACGGCGCGGGAGCGGGGAAGCTGCTCGACGGGCTGGCGAAGACTCATCCGCAGAACACCATCGTCAATCAGGTGTGGGTGCCCGTGGGTCGCGGGATTGTCGCGCTCGAAAGCGGGCATCCGCGGAAGGCGGTCACTCTGCTCGCGCCGGCGATGCGGTACGGGCTGGCTGCGCAGAACACCAGTCCGGTGCTTTACTTTTCCGGCGTCGCGTCGCTCGCCGCGGGCCAGGCGCGGCAAGCCGCGGCCGATTTTCAGGAGATTCAACAACATCGCCCGATTTTCGGCCTGGACCCGACCTATGCGCTCTCGGAACTGGAGCTGGCGCGGGCGGAGACGAATCTTGGAGATAAAAACGCCGCGCTCACCGATTACCAGAATTTCCTCGCAATGTGGAAGGATGCCGATCCCACCCTCCCACTGTTGAAGCAGGCGAAGAAGGAATACGCGAAGCTCGAATCCGGGCATTAAAGAAATTACCGGATCGCGAAGCGCCCCTTCGCGCGTGTATCGCGGAGCATTTTCCCGTCATCATAGTTGCAGGATGCCGACGGCCGGCACGCGCTCGGTCGCGCGCCCATTTTTCGGTCAAAGGAGGGAATGGCGATGAAGCGAACGGCAACGGCGGTATGGACCGGAGGGCTCAAAGACGGCAAGGGAAGGCTGACCACGGCAAGCGGAGTGTTGCGGGATGCCCAATATTCCTTTGGGACTCGTTTTGAGAATGGAGTAGGCACCAATCCCGAGGAACTCATTGCGGCGGCGCATGCCGGCTGCTTCGCGATGGCGTTTTCGGCCCAGCTCGGCGGCGCGAATATCACGCCGGCCAGCATCGAAGCTTCGGCGGAGGTTTCGCTCGAAAAGCTCGACGCCGGATGGACGATCACCGCCAGCCATCTGCGCGTCCGCGCAAAGGCGCCCGGCGCCGATCGCGCGGCCGTGGAAAAAGCGGCGGGAGACGCGAAGGCGAATTGCCCGGTTTCTCGCTTGCTGAATGCGAAAATTACCATGGAATTGACGGCGGAAACGTAACATCGGCGGCGCGGACGGTAGGGGCACGTCGCAACGTGCCCCTTGTATCTTAAGTTTCGGAAGAAAATCGGGTGGCGAGGCCGCGTGCGCAGGGCGCGGCGCCAATCCCCGCGTTGCACTGGCGCGGGGATCACGGATGGGCGGCGTTCAGCAAGACGACGTCGGACGTGGTGTTGCTCCGCAACACCGCCAATTTTTTGCCATCTGGCGACCAGACGAATTCGTTGATTCGTTCGCTGGAAAAATGCGTGAGCTGGCGCGCCGCGCCGCCCAGCGGCTGGACCCAGATGTTGTCCACTCCCTTGTCGGTGACGGTGTAGGCGACCGCCTTGCCGTCTGGCGTGAATTTGAGCAGCCCGCCTCGCGCAAACCCCTGATTCATGGCGATCAGCTTGGGCGCGCTGGCAGAATCGAGATTGACGAGGGCGAGCTCCATCTGCGCCATCTTCTGGCCGGGATTCACCGCGGAGACCACGAGGGCCATCTGCTTTCCGTCGGGCGAAACGGCAAAGGCCCCATTCGTTGCCAAGAAGGCGTTGGGGACCGAGGTTCCGGGAACGGGCTTGGCCTGGCCGCCGGAAATCGGCACGCGCTCAATTACGGCGTTGCCGCTCACGATATGGTCGAAATACACCCACCTTCCGTCTGACGAACATTGAGGCCAGAGAGCGGGTGCGTCGGTGGAGAGCTGGACCGGATTCGAACCGTCCATCCCCGCTCGCCAGACAGTCAGCTTCGGGCCGGCGTGATTGAACCAGGAAAAGACGACCGCATTGGATGCGGGACAAGCCGACGGAAACCCGATGGCGGAGTTCGGGTCGCTAATCAGCGTCGTCGTCGCGCTGCCATCGGTCGCGACGCGCAGCAAACTGTCATTTTCCGCCAGCAGAAACGCGCCGTTTCCGCTCCAGGCGAAACTCTCGGCGTCTTGCAGATTCGGCAGCGAGGGCGCGGCGCCTGCCGTTGGCGATCCGTCGGCGGTGAGGAACGCCATCTGTTTCGCCGTTCTGGATTGCACAGCGGCGATCGTTTCGCCGTTCGCCGTGAGCGAATAGGTGGGATAGGAATTGGTGTCGCGAGTGACCGTGGTGAATTTCGCGCCGGGATACGATATGAAACCGATCTGCCGCCGAGCGTAGGCCCCCGGCTGATAGCGAACGAGCAGACCGCTGCCGTTGGGCATCCAGAACGGGAAGGCAACGAAGGTGTCTTTCCAGGAACCAAACGGGTGAACGGTGCCCGTGGCAACCTCAAAAAGGAGTAATTGGCTTTCCGCCAACATACTATTTGACCACACGATTTGATTCCCATCGGGAGACCATGCGAGCGAACTTAGATCCGTTTGACTCAGCGGGCCTTTGTACAGCACCTTTTCGTCGCTGCCGTCCGGAGCGGCGGAAAGCAGACGAAATTCGTTGACGACGGGATCATTGCCGCGCAGATAAGCGATGCGCTTGCCGCCGGGGGAAAAGGTCACGTTGCTGTCAACGTCCTGCACGATCATTTGCGGCGCGCCGCCCAGCACCGTCGCGCGAAACAGGTTGAACTGCGTCGCCGAAACCATTCGCTTGAAATAGATGTAATTTCCGTCGGGCGAAAACGCGAGATCGGCGTATTGGGTCGCAGCGGGCGCGATGATTTGCGTGTCGCTGGCCGTGGGAACGTTGCGCAGCCAGAGGCTTTCGAGCCCGCCGTCGTTCTTGACGCTGAGAATGAATTTTCCGTCGGGCGAAATCGCCGCCGCGGTGACGTCGCCGGACGTGGTGATCTGATTGATGCTGAAATTCTGAAAGGGAACGGCCGTCGCGGAGCCGGAACGCGCGAAAAAGGAATACAGGCCCCAGCCTGCAAGCGCGAGAACGGCGATGGTGACGACTGTGCCCGCGGTGAGGCCCACTTTGTGCCGGCGCGCGGCAGCGAGAACGGCGGAGCTATCCGACGTTTGGCTGGCAGCTACGGGCGCGGCGCCAGAAGCTGCGGGAGTGCCTTGCGCCGGCGTGGACGCCGCGACTGTGGCAGCCGACGATGCGGCCACAGTGGTGACCGCGGAGCGGCCGGAATCGGTATCGCGCTTCAGCCGCTCGAGATCGGAGCGAAGATCAGCGGCGTGCTGATAGCGGAGTTTCGCATCCTTCTCGAGCGACTTATTGATGATGCGCTCGAGTTCCGCCGGAATTTCGGGATTCGCGCGCGCCGGAGCGATGGGTGCGCGATTCAAGATGGCATCGAAAATTTCCGCCGAAGTCGCGCCGGCAAACGCCTGCCGGCCCGTCGCCATTTCGTAGAGAACGACACCAAAGGAAAAAATATCGCTCCGCGCGTCCACCGCGCGCCCACGCGCCTGTTCCGGCGACATATACGACACCGTCCCGAGCGCGGTGCCGGGGCTCGTCAGATTGGCTTCGACGGCGGTCGCTTCGCTACTCAGGGATGCTGTTTCCGTCCCTGCGGGTGTGAGCACTTTCGCCAGACCGAAATCGAGGATTTTGGCCTGGCCGCGATCGGTGACGAAGATGTTGGCGGGCTTGATGTCGCGATGGACGATGCCCTCGGTGTGCGCGGCGTCGAGAGCGTCGGAGACGCCGATAGAAAGGTCGAGCAGGGTATCGAGCGGGAGCGGGCCGAGTGCGATGCGATGCTTCAGCGTAGCGCCCTTCAGCAGCTCCATGGCGATAAACGGCCGGCCTTCGTGCTCGTCAACGTCGTAGATGGTGCAGATATTCGGATGGTTCAAGGAACTGGCGGCCCGGGCTTCCCGCTGGAAGCGCTCGAGCGCGGCGGGGTCGCGGCCCACGTTTTCCGGCAGAAATTTCAGCGCGACGGCGCGTCCCAGCCGCGTATCCTCGGCCCGGTACACCACTCCCATTCCACCGCCGCCGAGCTTGCCCACAACGCGGTAATGGGAAATCGTCTTACCTACCAGCGAATCGGTCTCCGCCATGGTGTTGGCATCATAGGGGCCAAGCGATGCGGAGTCAATCGCGGGGTTGCGCGGGGAGGGGAGAAACGGCTACCGTGAGGCGCGGCGCGCAGCGTAGGCGCCGCTCGGCGGATCTGGGAATGAATCGAATCGCAAACCGAAAGTGGAAAGTGAAGGACCGCCCGCTCGCGGCGCGGGTGAAAGCTTGGCTCTTGGCCCACGGTGGCCTGGAAGATAAAGTGACCGGCGCGTACGAATTGTGGCGCGTGCGGCAGGCCGATGCCGCGTGGACCTTCTACACCTCAGGAACACTTTTCGTCACCGAAACGGCCGACGCGGCAGTTGCCGAAAGCGAACGGCATGTGGACGATCTCGTCGGCGGAAGATTCGTCGCGCCAAGCCGCGAATTTCTCATCGGACTCGACGAGACGGGCAAAGGCGAAATCTTCGGCCCCGTGATGCTGGCGGGGATGGTCGTCCCTCGCGGGCTGTTTCCGGCGATCGAAGAGATCATCGGTGTCGCCGATACAAAAGCGTCGCGCCCGGCGCGCTACTGGGAGACTCTTTTCGCGCGAATCGAGCCGCTGCGCGCGCAGGGCCTCGACTGGACGATCCGCCGGATCGAGCCGGAAGAATTCGACCGGATTTCGATCAATCGGCTGCTGGATCGCGACTATGGGCGCATCGTCGAGGAACTCGCCCGCCGCGTGGAGATGAAACGCGCGCGCGTCGTCCTGGACGATTACGGGGCGGGCCGCCCGCTGGTGGACCAATTGCGGCGGCTGAGCGCGGCGGGAGCGGAAGTGGTAAAGACGACGAAGGCGGACGACCGGTATCTGGAATGCCGCATGGCGTCGCTCGTGGCGAAGCGCGAACAGCAGCGCGCGCTGGAGACGATTCGTGCCGACGCAAGGTATCGGTTGGTGGGCCAGGAACTCGGCAGCGGAAACGCCGGGGACGCGAAGACGCTCGGATGGTTGCGGGCGTGGCACGGAACCCGGCGCGAGTGGCCGCCGTTCGTGAAAAAATCCTTTCGGACGGTGCGGGAAATTGACGGAAGGCCGGCTCAGGCGAAGCGGCGGACAGTCGAGGAATAGCAGTGGCGCGGGAGCGGGTGCATAATAGAAGTCTCGCCGCGTTGCGCTTGGATGGGGCCAATTTGCCGACGGCCAATGGGGGTAGCGAATGCGGATTGCGCTGGGTTCCGATCACGCCGGATTCGACCTGAAGCAGAACCTGCTGGCACTTCTGGAAAGCCTGGGACACCAGGTGCTGGACGTCGGAGTGTACAACGACGAGCCCGCCGATTATCCCGATTACGCGGAAGCGGTAGGCTTGGCGGTGGTCCAGAAGAAAGCGGAGCGGGGAATCCTGCTGTGCGGCAGCGGCGTGGGAGCGTCGGTGGCGGCAAACAAGATTCCCGGCATTCGCGCGGCCGTTTGCCACGACGGCTATTCCGCGCACCAGGGCGTCGAGCATGACGATATGAACGTGCTCGTGCTGGGCGCGCGGATCATCGGCACGTACTTGGCGCGCGATCTGGTGCAGACGTTTCTGGGCGCGCAATTTTCCGGTGAGGAACGCCATCGCCGGCGCTTGGAAAAGGTGCTCGAAATCGAGCGGCGTTATCTCGAAGGGAAACCCGGCAAAGCGCGCCGCGCGGGTAAATCGTAGTGCGGGGCCGGCCAGTCGTCCGGACCCAAATCCGCATCGGGTGAAGATGGGGGAAATTCGCGCGGGAAACCGCCGCTGAAGCTTTTTCCGCTTCGCGCGCAAGCGGCAGCGCATCCAAGACGATTTGGGAGGAATGCCATGAATCCACAGACGGGAACCGGATCGAAAACGGCGCTGGCCAGTCCGGTGGCGCAACTGCGCGAGCAAGGGCAATCGCTCTGGCTCGATTACATCCGGCGCGACATGCTCGGAAACGGCGAGCTGAACCGGCTGGTGGAAACGCTCGGCATCACCGGCATGACCAGCAATCCCACGATTTTCGACAAGGCGATCGGCGGATCGAGCGACTACGACGAAGCGATCCGGTCGCTGCTGGCCAAAGACGCGAACGCGCCGGCCAGCGCGCTCTTCGAGGAACTGGCGATCGAGGATATTCGCGTGGCGACCGACGCGCTGCGCCCGATCTGGGAACGGACGGGAGGTGCGGACGGCTACGTGAGCCTGGAAGTGGCGCCGAGACTCGCTCATGACACCGCGGCGAGCGTGACGGAAGCCCGGAAACTCTGGAATGCGGTGAGCCGGCCGAACCTGATGATCAAGATTCCCTCCACGCCGGAAGGAATTCCGGCCGTCGAAACGCTGCTCGCCGAAGGCATCAACGTCAATATCACGCTGATGTTTTCCATGGCGCATTACGAGGCCGTGGCCGGCGCGTATCTGAAGGGGCTCGCGCGGTGCGCGAAGCCGGAGCGCCTGGCGTCGGTGGCGTCGTTTTTCGTGAGCCGTGTGGATACGGCGGTGGACAAGGCGCTCGAAAAGCCGGCAACGCCGGAAGCGCTCGCGCTGCGCGGGAAAATCGCGATCGCCAATAGCCGCCGTGTCTACCAGCGTTTCCGCGAAATTTTTTACGGCGACGCCTTCGCGGCGCTTCGCAAGCGCGGCACCCGCGTCCAGCGCGTGCTGTGGGCGAGCACGAGCACGAAGAATCCGGCCTATCCGGACGTCTTGTATGTCGAAGAACTGATCGGTCCGGACACCGTGAATACCGTGCCTCCGGAAACGCTCGAAGCCTTCGCGCAGCATGGCGAGGTGCGCGGCGCGACGATCGAACACAAGCCGGAAGAGGCCGCCGAACAGATCGCCGCCCTCGCAAAAGTGGGAGTTTCGCTCGACGCCATCACGCAGAAACTCCAGGACGACGGCGTGGCGTCGTTCTCGAAATCCTTCGACGACCTGATGAAGACGCTCGAAGCCAAGCGCAAAACGATCGCGGCCGGCGCCGTGGATGCGCAAGCATTGGCGGCGGGTGGCGTAGCGCAGGCGGCCACCGCGCGGCTCGGCGAATGGGACAACGAAAATTTCGGCCGGCGGCTGTGGGCCAGGGATTTCACGCTCTGGTCGGCGAAACCCGTGCCGGAAATCACCGACCGCATGGGTTGGCTCGGCCTGCCGGAGCAGATGCAGAAGGAAGTGGCCGATCTCACCGCGTTTCGCGAAGAGGTGCGCAAGGATGGGTTCACGCACGCCGTGCTCGTCGGCATGGGCGGATCGAGCCTGGCGCCGGAAGTGTTTCAGCGCACGTTTGGGAACGCGGCCGGCTATCCGGAATTGATCGTGCTCGACAGCACGCATCCCGCGGCGGTGCGCGCGGTGGAAAGGCGAATCGATCTCGCCCGCACGCTGTTTCTGGTGAGCAGCAAGTCGGGCACAACGACGGAAACGCTTTCCTTCTTCAGTTATTTCTGGAGCCGGCTCGATCCGGCGACGCGCGGCCGCCAATTTGTCGCCATCACCGATCCGGGAACGCCGCTCGAAAAGCTGGGCGCGGAGCGCGGATTCCGTCGCGTTTTCCGCGCCACGCCGGACGTCGGCGGACGCTATTCGGCGCTGACGCATTTCGGCCTCGTGCCCGCGGCGGTCATTGGCGTGGATTTGGACGCGCTGTTGGGCCGCGCCCGCACGATGAGCGCGGCGTGTGCGGCTTCGGTTGCGGCGCGGGAAAATCCGGGCCTCGCGCTCGGCGCGTTGCTCGGCGAAGCGGCTCGCGCCGGACGCGACAAGCTGACGTTCGTTTCCGGCTCGGCGATTGCTGCGCTGCCGGTGTGGCTCGAACAACTGGTGGCGGAAAGCACCGGAAAAAATGATCGCGGAATCCTGCCGGTGGCGGATGAGCCGCTCGGCGCCCCGGGCGTCTACGGCGCGGACCGCGTCTTCGCGGATTTCCGGTTGAGCGGGGAAGGGGAAGACGATGCGAAACTCGCCGTGCTCGAAGCGGCGGGCCATCCCGTGGCGCGCATTCGCCTCGCCGACCGGATGGACATCGCGCAGGAATTTTTCCGCTGGGAAATCGCCGTGCCCGCGGCGGGAGCGGCGATCGGCATCCAGCCGTTCAATCAGCCGGACGTGCAGTTGGCGAAGGACCTGGCGCGCAAAGCGATGCAAGACGGAGCGGGAAACCCGGTGCCCGAGGGATCGGAGCCGGTCCGCGCGGAAAAGGACGCCGAATTGCGCCGCGCATTTGCCGCGTGGCTCGGCGGCGCGCGGCCGGGCGATTACATCGCCGTGCAAGCGTACCTGGAGCCGAAGCCGGAAACCACGGCGGCGCTCGAGGCGATTCGCGTGGCGCTTCGCGACGCGAAGAAACTCGCGACCACGCTGGGTTACGGGCCGCGCTTTCTGCATTCCACCGGCCAGATGCACAAGGGAGGGCCGAACACGGGCCTGTTCCTGCAGATTGTGGACGACGCTGCGCCCGATCTGGCCGTCCCGGAAACCGATTACACTTTCGGCAAGTTGATCCGGGCGCAGGCGCTGGGCGATTGGCAAGCGCTCACCGGGCGCGGGCGGCGCGTGCTCCGCGTGCACGTGGGCGAGGACGTCCGCGGCGGCCTGGCGCGGCTGGAGGCGATCGCGCGTGTCTGAACCGGCGGCGCTTTTTTTCGATGTCGGCGGCGTGGTCCTTTCGAACGGATGGGACCGCGCGACGCGGGTTCGCGCCGTGGAAAAATTTGGGCTGGACCCGGAGGAATTCGACAGCCGGCACGAATTGGTGGTTCACGCCTGGGAAATGGGCCAGATCGGTCTCGACGAATACCTCGCGCGCACGGTGTTTTACCGCCGGCGCGCGTTCACCCGCGACGAATTCGAGGCGTTTCTCTACGCGCAGTCGGAACCGCACGCCGAGACGATTGCGGCGGTAAAGCGCCTCGCCGCCGCCGGCCGCTGGCTGATGGCCACGCTCAACAACGAATCGCGCGAGCTGAACGAATTCCGCATCCGGAAATTCGAATTACGGGAAGTCTTCTCGATTTTTCTGAGTTCCTGCTATCTGGGCGTGCGGAAACCGGACGAGAAAATCTACCGCCTCGCGTTGGGCATCACCCAGCGCGAACCGGCGGAATCGGTTTTCATCGACGACCGCGACATCAATCTGGAAGCGGCGTCGCGGCTGGGGATGCGCGTGGTGCATTACCGCGATCCGGAACAGCTGATGGCGGATTTGGCGCGGCTCGGCGTGCGGCCGGACGAGAAAGTTTCGTAACCAAAGAAAGAAAAGAAAGGAAATGCCGTGAATTCCTGGGTGCAGAAGCGCGATTTATTCGTCATCGTGGGCGTTTCCGGCGATTTGGCGAACCGGAAACTTTTGCCGGCGCTGTACCGCTTGTCGCATGACGTCCCGTCGGAAAGCCGGTTTCGGATTCTCGGAGTCAGCACGGACCCGGCGTGCAGCGACAACACGTTCCGGGAGAAGTCGCAGAAGTCGGTGAAGGAACTCGCGGGCGTGGACCTGGACTCGGCGTGGCTCGATGAAACGCTCTTTTTCCAGTCCATCGGGCAGGGAGGGCCGGAGGATTACCGTGCCCTGGTTCAGCGCGTGGAATCGCTCGAAAAATCGGAAAGCCTCACCGGAAACCGCGTGTTTTACCTGGCGCTGCCCCCGCCCGTTTTCCCCGTGGCGATCACGCGGCTGGGCGAAGCGGAACTGAACGAAGGCCCGGGATGGACGCGGCTGGTGATCGAAAAGCCGTTCGGCCGCGACGCCGCGTCGGCGGAATCGCTCAACAAGCTGGTGCACCAGTATTTCGATGAGAAGCAGGTTTTCCGCATTGACCACTATCTGGGCAAGGAAACAGTGGCAAATCTGTTGGTCTTTCGCTTCGCGAATTCCCTGTTCGAGCCGCTCTGGAACCGCGACCGCGTGGATTCGGTGGAAATTCTGGTCGCCGAATCGCTGGGCGTCGAGCATCGCGGCCGGTATTACGACCGCGCCGGAGCGCTGCGCGATATGATTCAGAACCATCTGACGCAATTGCTCACCCTGACGGCAATGGAGCCGCCCTCCAGTTTCGATGCCGACGCGATTCAGCACGAGAAGGTGAAAGTGCTGCACTCGATTTCGCCCATCGGGCCGGGCGACGTCGTGTTCGGCCAGTACGCGCGCGGGGAAGTGGACGGCAAACCCGTGACGGGATACCGGCAAGAGCCGGACGTGGCGCCGGATTCGCGGACGGAAACGTTTGTCGCGATGCGCCTGCGCATCAACAACTGGCGCTGGCAGGGCGTTCCGTTCTACCTGCGAACGGGGAAACGCCTCGCGGACCGGGTGAGCCGCATCGTCGTGAATTTCCGGTGTCCGCCGGTTTCGCTCTTTCAGCCGTTCGTCTTTTCCGCGCTCCGGCCGAATACGCTGGAAATCACGATTCAGCCGGACGAGGGATTCGATCTGCGATTCGAGGTGAAATCGCCGGGCGTGCCGTTCCGGCTGGTGACGCAGAATCTGCATTTCCGGTACAGCGAGGCCTTCCAGAAATCGCCCGAGGCCTACGAGACGCTGCTGCTCGATGTTCTGCTCGGCGATACCACCCAGTTCGTCCGCGACGATTGGGTGGAAGCCTCCTGGCGCCTGTACACCCCGATCCTCGAAGTGCCGCCGCAAGTGGCGCCTTACCCCGCCGGGAGCTGGGGGCCGAAAGAAGCCGACCGGCTCACTTCGCTGCCCGAACTGGATAGCGCCACGGCGGCAACGCCATGAACGCGCGCGCGAGCGTTTGGGCGGACCAGGAAGCGCTGAGCCGCGCGGCGGCCGAGGAAGTGGCCAAACGCGCGGCGGTGGCCGTCGAAAATCACGGCCGATTCGACCTGGTGCTTGCGGGAGGTCACACGCCGCGGCGGCTCTACGAGATTCTGGCCGCGGAGTACCGCGAGCGCGTGAATTGGAGCAAAACCCACCTCTTTTGGGGCGACGAGCGGTACGTCCCGCCGGGCGATCCTTCGAGCAACTACCGCATGGCGCGCGAATCGCTGGTGCAACCGCTCGGGATCTCACGGGGCAACGTCCACGCGATGCCAACTTCATTTCCCGATCCGGACGCGGCGGCGCGCGCGTACGAAGAAACGCTGCACGGGCATTTCGGCGCGGCGGGACCGGAATTCGATCTGGTGCTGCTAGGGATCGGGCCGGAGGGACATACGGCTTCGCTCTTTCCCGGCTCGCCGGCGCTCGAGGAAAAGAAGCGATGGGTGCTGTCGGTGCGGGCGCCGGCGGTCCCGCCCGTCAGGTTGACTCTGACGCTCGTCGCACTGAACGCGGCGCGCGACGTTTTCTTTCTGGTTTCGGGCGGCGACAAGCGCGCGATCGTCCGCAAACTTCGTCAGCTGAAACCGGGCGAAGCAAACAATTATCCCGCGGCGCGCATCGCGCCGCGCGGCGAGGCCGTGCTGTTCTTGGATCGCGCCGCGGGGGGCTGAAATCGGGCGCCGCGCCGCGGCACGCAAAGGGAACGCGAAACACTCTGCGGCTAGCCCCGATCACCCATGGTCATCATCCGCGCCGCGGGCGGTTGCTGCCAATCTCCTCCCGAACCGTTCAACGTAAAGATGACGGTGATGGTGGTTTCCACGGAGACCGGCTTGCCGTTCAGGAGCGTGGGCTGATAGCGCCACTGGCGCACCGCGTCAATCGCGGCCTGCACCAAAAGCGGTGGGCCGGAAACGTAACGCAGCGATTCCACCGAACCGTCCGTCCCGACCACCGCTTCCAGCACCACGGTCCCCTCGATCCGGGCCTGCAACGCGATTTGCGGATAGATCGGTTTGACCATGCGAATCAGACGAGCCGCCTCGACGCCCCGGCTCACGTGAATCCGCGAAGGAGTGGCCGCGGACGCCGGCGGCGCGGGAGCCGACTTGGGCAAAATCGAGTTCCAGCGGCTGGAGTTTCCCAGGCCGGGGATGGCGCCGATGATGGGCGTGTTTCCCTCGCCGGGAGGCATCGTGACGGGGGTGGTATCGTGCACCACAACGGCGTGAGGAGGAATGACGGCGGGAATCGTCATCGTAGCTTCCGTGGGTGTTGGCGCGGTTCGCGTGGTTGCGCGCACGGTTTGCGCGGGCGCGGTGGGCGGAGGCGGCGGCAACAGCGTCGTTTCCCGCCACGCGCGCGGAAGCGTTTGAATGTAAATCAGTGGAATCAGGAGCAAAACAGCCAGAACGGCCAGCTCGCCGCCCAGCGAAAGCAGAAACGTCCATCGTGTGTGCGTGGGACGACGGGAAAGGCCGGAAATCGGCAGTTCGTTGAACATCGCAACCTCCCGCCGGCGGTCGCCTTCGAGCCACGTCCCCTGGCGGCTGCCGGAATCGGATGCCTGCCTGGTGGCCCTGAGTCTGAGGGTAGTTTACACCCGGAGTGGCGCGAGGGAGCCGGAGCGAAGTGGCGGGTTGGGGACGATAAGAGGAGATGCGGCTCGGAGGGTATACGAAGGGTTTACAAGTTGCAGACCGGAGGAGTCTTCGTGCCTATGCTTGTAAATTGGCATTACTTCCGAGTGGCACGCAATCTGGACAAAGAAGATGTTCTAGTTGCCGACTAGCCATCAACGGAACCTCAAACATCAAAGGCATTGGGGATGGCGCATGAACGTTCTCTACCGGGCCCTGTTTCGCCCCTCGCACAGATCGTGGGCACGGGCTGTCGACCTACTGCCCGATACGCTGACCTTCACCGAAGGAAAGCTGCGTTCCAACTGCGAGGCTGCGGTCAACGGCTATTGTTCGCGGCACAATGGCTGATCCGCTCCTGTTACCTGCGCGTCGGAATAAGCTGCCAAAGGTCCGCTGAGCAGGGGAGCCGACCGGTCACCGCGCAGATTCGCATCAAGAAATTCGGCGACGTAGTCTCGCACAGCATCCATCGTTTTTTCCGGCCCCATGGGGCCAGTTTTCACTGCGTTCCTTGCGAGCCAGATCCAATCGGAAAGCGCCACGTGCTCAGTCCCGCTCAGATTTACCGCAAGCCGCGGGCCCTGCAAGTTCTTCCACAGACGGCAGTCTTCTGCGCGCCATTGCCGCCCTGCAGAGATCACGAGAAGCGGCTTTCTGGTCGGGCTGCCCAGAACCTCGGGAGCAAAGCCGTCCAGCATGACGGCAGCCTTCAGTCTTGGGTCAGACTCAAGGCTGAGGTAGGCTGTCAGGCCGCCCATGGAATGGCCAACGACGCCGATTCTAGCCAGGTCCAACTTGCCTGCGAACGGACTCCCGTCGCTGGCGTTCAGGCTCTCAATCTCGGAGACGACGAACTTCAAATCCAGCAAGCGAACGGAGACTGCGGACGCCAACGACCAGCGGTCACGCAGCATCGGCCCTCCGAGATGGCTACCCACCACGGAGCGAGCCAAGCGTCCATGCCCCAGGTCTACGGCTGTGGCCTCATACGTGTGGTTGATGGCGACGACGACGTATCCTCGGCTAGCGAGATCCTCAAGCAGGAACGTGTAGTCCGTTGCCGTCGCCGTATAGCCCGGTGTGAAAACGACGACGGGGTGTACGCCGTCCGCCACGGGGGCGTCCCAGCAGCTATTGGTTTTTACCGCAAAAGGCGCTACCCCGACGATCTCAGCATAGTACTGCCAGACGGCTGGCGACGTGTACTCGGCGGGCTGGCAGGAAAGTGCGGAGCTCCTGGCCGGATACCACATCCGTACGGCAAGCTCGCGCTTCGTGCCGTTGGCCAGATAAGGATCCTCGAGCGCTGAATCCTTCAGGTACAGAACCTGCGTGCCGACGATATCTTGTCCGGTGGGGGGTGGGACGACCGCGAAGGACGTAGTGGCCAAATCGGATCGCGCCATCGCCGTGTTTGCCGGATCCATGGCGCTGGTTATGCCGGTCAGGGACACTTGCTGCGGACTGTCCACGCTGCTGTCCTTGATAACCATGTTCCCAGTGACATCATCCTCTGTAGCGGCGAAGCTCACGGTGATGGTACAGGAGCTTCCTGGGTTGACACTCCCCCCGCAGTCGTTTGTCTGCGAGAACTGGGTGGACCCAGTGATCGCAATGCTGCTGACGGTAAGCGCGCTTGCTCCTGCGTTGGTTAAAGTGACCAGTTGACTGGGTGGTGGGCAATCGCTGCCCCCCCAGGAGGCGCTCTTGCACTCGAAATCTAGATTTGCGGGAACGAGCTTCACCGTGCCGTTCGTCAGCGTGAGATTGGTGCTGGCCACCTTGGCCTCGTTGGCTATCGAAGCAGCGTTCAGCGTAACGGTGGTCTTCGCCGGAACGGTAGCGGGTCCTATATAAGTCGTGGCTGCACTGCTTTTGGTGGTGGCCGGATCGATCGTGCCGCATGTTGGGGAGCAGGCTGCCCCATTTTGCGAAAGGCTCCAGGCCACGCCCTGGTTGCTGGCATCGTAGTCTACTGTGGCGGAGAACTGCTGCGTGGAGTTCTGCGGCAGGAGTGCACTGTTAGGGGAGATAGCCGAAACTCGGATGGCTGGCACCGTGGCGTAGGCGGACGAACTTTTCGTCGTGTCCGCGACGGAGCTGGCCTTGATTGTCACTGTCAAGTCGTTCGGAAGCTGAACTGGGGCGGTGTACGTGGTGGCAACCCCGCTGGCTGTCGAGCTAGGCGAAATACTGCCGCAAGGCGCCGGTGAGCAGGAGAGCGACCACGTGACGCCGCTATTCGCCAGATCGTTGCTGACCGTTGCCGTGAACTGTGTCGCGGTGTTCCCCGGCACGGTGACGCTGCCGGGCCGCGTCTTTACAACAATCGCGAGCACTGTAACGGCGGTCCCAGCACGCGCCGGGGGATCGGCCACCGAAGTGGCCGTGATCGTCACTTGCAGATCGGCGGCTGGCGGCGGAGGGGGCGCGGCATACGTGGTGGGAGCCCCATTCGCCGTTGAAACCGGCGAAACACTGCCGCACGACCCTATCGCACAGGACACTGCCCAGGTCACGCCTTTGCTGCTGGCATCATTGGTCAGCGTGGCGGTGAGGGTTATCGCGCCGCCCGCGGGCACAGTGCTCGCGGACGAAGCGACGCTGATCGCGACGGACGGGACGGTGATTGTTGCAGAGCTGGATTTTGTCGTGTCGGCAATCGAGGTCGCCGATAGCGTTACGGCCAAATCGTTTGCTGGCGGATTGCTCGGAACCGTGTACGTGACCTTAGCCCCGCTGAACGAGGAAGTGGGTGAAACCGTACCGCACGGCGGGCTGGAGCAACTCACAGTCCAAGTCACTCCTGAGGTGCTGTTGTCGTTTACTACGGTCGCCGAAAACTGTGCTGTCCCGCCTATTTGGACCGTGGCTAACGCGGGGGACACCGTCACCGCAATCGCGGGGGAAGGCGTTGGTGCTTGGCTCCCACCACAGCCTATCATCGTGAGCAAGACGAGCACGCCACTCAGCGAACTCAGCAAGGACGCACGCCATTTCAAACGCCGTTTCATGGGCCACCTCCCACTTCACAGTGCCCGATAAGGACCGCTTCTACTCCAAACAACGACGATTGGCCGTTGCTTTGCAATAGACGGCGGCTTGTTTGCGGCTTGCTTTTTCCTTGCCGCGTGGTCTCCTGAATCCACTCGGCTTAGGGTTGACCCGGACCCTTGCCGGTAGTAGTCTGGCCTTAAGAATTCCTCCACGAGTACGACAATGCCCGGCGCGGTCCGCTTTGACTGCTTCGAGGTTGACCTGAACTCAGGCCAGCTCTGCAAGCGCGGGATGAAACTCAAGCTGCGAGAACAGTCCTTCCAGGTGTTGGCGTCGCTTTTGGAACGCCCGGGCCGCGTCGTCACCCGGGAGGAGTTGCGCCAGCGCCTTTGGCGCGACCAAGTTTTCGTTGACTTCGACAACAACCTGAACACCCTCGTCGCCCGGCTGCGGAAGACGCTGGGCGACTCGAGCGAGCACCCGCGCTTCATCGAGACGCTGCCCAAACACGGCTACCGCTTCATTGCGCCGGTTGAGACGGTACCGACGATCCCGGCCACTGAGAGGCAGCCCAGTTGTTCTAGAGATCACACTGCCTACAGCCTGTCCGGTCTGCTTCCGCAAGCTCAGAACCCCGCGCAGGGTCCGATGGCAGCGGCCGCCACGCACCACTGGGGACGGCATGTCCTGGTTGCCACGTTGGGCATTGTGGCGACCATCGGGCTGCTTTTAAGTTTCAACGTCGGTAGCTGGCGGAGCCATCTGGCGGGACAAGCGTCACGCCCGCGGATCCAGACCCTGGCCGTGCTGCCTTTTGATAGCCTCTCAGCAGACCCGGGGCAGGCGTACTTTGCCGAGAGCATGACAGAAGTTCTGATCACCGAAATCGGGGAGCTTGGGTCGCTCAGGATGATTTCGCGAAGCTCGGTGATGCAGTACAACGGCAAGCACAGGCCGCTCGGGGAAGTCGCGCGGCAGTTGCACGCGGACGCGGTCATGGAAGGGTCGATAGCACGTTCAGGAGACGAGGTGCGAATCACCGCAATTCTGTTCGAGGTTTCCACCCGGCGGCAGTTGCTGGCGGTGACTTATTACAGGGATCTCGGGAACGCTCTGGCTGTACAACAGGAGGTCGCGCGGGACATCACCGAAAGGATCCGAGCGAAGTTGGGATTGCCACGGCCCGCCCCTGGCCGCCGGTTGTTAGACAGCCCCTGAATCTTGTGTATTCTGGGCAGGATTCCCGAGAACACTTCCCAGCGGCAACGGCTTGGCAACATTGTTCCGGGCGCTTTCACTCCGGTGATTGCGCTCTGGTGCTCAACCCATGTGGGGCGCGTTGGTAATTTTTCGCGCTCGCACGCGGCCCATCGGCGAGGGGAAACTGCGTTTTGCCTGGGATGGAATGACCGTCGGAAAAGAACGGCAAAATAAGGACTGCCGGCGGAGGCAGTTTGAGGCTGCCTTCACCGGGACCTGATGATGTAACCGCGGTTAGTTTGAGGCGGATTCAAATGTGCACGAAGCGTCGGTGAGATTGGTGGGCGCGACGCTGAGTTCGTCCAGGTGGTTTTTGGCCCGCAGGGAGTTGAAGTCGGCGGGCTGATGCTTCTGCATGGCCTTCCAGGCGGTCACGGTGCGGTTGTATTGGGGGCAGTCGTTTTCCCCCCACGTGGCGATTTGGATGAGGGTGGGCGCCATATCGAGGCCCAGCTACATCATGCTGACCATGGTGTTGTAGTTGTCGTTGAGCGTGATGAAAGATGTCAGCGCGCTTGGTTTAGCAGCAGCATGGCGCATGAAGAAGGCGAGGGTGCCAGCGGGCGGCTTTTTGCCGCCAATCTTGGTCAGGCCGATGACACCGCTGACGGCGGAGATGCGGCCGCCGTGGAACGAACCGACGTTACGCCACTTAAGGCCGGCTTAGAGGTCGGGATTGACCTGCTGCGCCGCGGCGCCCAAGGTGAATGCGAGCATGCTGGCGAGAGCCGGGCACCAATACACAACCCGCGAAATTCGCGTCATGATGTCTGTATCCCCTCACAAGAGTCCCCGCACGAGCGGGGAACGTATACTGCCACATTTCCGGTTTGGGCTCAGATTCCGAATCCGCTAATGGCCGTGGTCTTCGCTCAGTCGTCGGGGAAAAGAACTCCTTCACGAACTGCCGGCAATGAGGAAAGGCCTTCCGGAGAAACCATGCCTGCAGGCTCGCAGGTTGGGCGGTGCGGCAAGCGTGCTGGACAGCGGGGCTTTGCTCCGATGGCTCAAAGTCGGTTGGGGCCGGACGTAGCGTTCGGCAAGCGCTCAGGGAGTGGTGCGGCCGTGCGTGTAGATGAAGTTGCGGGCGGATTCGTCGTAATCGGCGATCTTCGGGACGGTGATCTCGGCGTGGCCCTGGCAGCCGCGATTGAAATGCCCCACGAATTCATCGCGATACGCGTCGGCGGTGCTCGGCACGATGTTGGCGAGTTCGCTCGGCAGGAAGCAGCGCGTGCCGCTCGGCGCCTTTACCGCCGCCTGGATAGCCGCGGCCAGATCCACGGAATTTCCCGAGCCTTCCACCAATTTACGCAAGTGAATCGTGGCCGTGTGGCCGCCGTCCTTGCAGGAGCTGCACTGCCCGCAGGATTCCAGCCACAGGAATTCCGCGTAGCGATAGGCGACGCGAACCATGCAGGTGGAATCGTCGTAAACGATGTAGCCGCCCGAGCCAAGGCCCGCCCCGATCGTGCGCATCGAGCCGAAATCCAGCGGCGTGTCGAGATGGTCGGCGGTGATGACGGGGTTCGTGACGCCGGAATAGATGGCTTTCACCTTGCGGCCGGGACGCGTGCCGCCGCCGTGCACTTCGACGAGTTCGCGGAGCGGCGTTCCCATGGGCAGCTCGTAGACGCCCGGCGTCCGCACGTCGCCGCAGATGGTGAAGACCATCGTGCCCGGCGTATCGGCCGTGCCCATGGAACGAAACCATTCAGGACCTTCGCGGAGAATATGGCCGACGTTGGAAAGCGTTTCGGCGTTGTTGACGTCGGTCGGATTCGGTTCGTAGACGTCGAACATCGTCCGCGTGAACAGGCCGATCTGATACGGTGGGTTATCGGCTTCGCGGGGCATCGCTTCCTTGCCTTCGATCACTTCCAACAGGGCCCGCTCCTCGCCCAGCAGGTAATCCTCCGGGCCGCGAACGATCTGAACGGGAGTGTGAATCAGCCCACGCGCGGACATTTCCTCGATGGCGCCGGAAAGACGCAGGTATTCGCGCTCAAAACTGGTCTTCATGCCGATAAAGCATTTTTTGGCGTTGATGGCGAGTGCCGCGACCTGAATCCCTTCGATCAGCTGATAGGGATTGCGCCGAATCATCGTCCGGTCCTTGAACGTGCCGGGTTCGCCTTCGGCCGCGTTGCAGACCATGTAGCGCGTGGGGCAGGAGCTATGGGAGATCGTCGTCCACTTGATCGCCGTGGGGAAGCCGGCGCCGCCGCGCCCGCGCAATCCGGCCTTTTTAACCTCGGCGATGATATCGGCCGAAGTCATCGTCAGCGCCCGGCTGAGTCCCTTGCCGCCGCCGATGGCAATATATTCGTCCAGCGAAGCCAAGGGTTTGGGAGCGAGCAAGAATCCTGTCGGCGCGGCCAAGGGAAGCTCCTGATTGAAATTTGGACTGCACGAGCAAGCCCCTGATGTTAGCACAGGGAAGGGCCGAGTTGACCGCCTGCCCAGCGAAGGGATAACTTTAACAGAAGGAGAACAGGAAGCGCCGCCCGCTAAGGGCTGGCGTTTTTCGCCTTTCCGGGCATGATCCGCAAAGTGGTTCCCGCCGGCACGAACCGAAGCGGGGAAAGATGTGTGAACGCCGGACCGGCAGGCGATTTTGCCGGCGCCCAGAGGCGTCGAAAGCACGAAACGTCCGCGCCTCGGGAACCGTCCAAGAGAGTGTTTACCAGGCTCTGAGATGAAACGAGAGATGGGGAGAAGACTGCTTATTTCCGCCGGACTGGCTGCGTTGGCCGGACTGGCGGGGTGTTCCAGCAACGGCAAGGCCGCGCAGGTGGCGGCGCAAGCGCCCGCGGCGGTGCCCGTGCGCGTGGCGCAATCGGTGAAGGAAAACTTGCCCATCACCGTCGAAGCCATTGGCACCGGCGAAGCCTATTCCAACGTCCAGGTGGAAACGCTCGTCACGGGCGAGCTGAGCCAAGCGTTTTTCAAGCAGGGCGATTTCGTCCGCAAGGGCCAACTGCTTTTCACGCTGGATCCGGGCTCCTTTCAGGCGGCGCTTGACCAGGCCAACGGAGATCTGGAACGCGACACGGCGCAGGCGAAAATCGCGGTGGTGACCGCCGCGCGGTACAAGCAGCTTTTCGAGCAAGGTGTGGTTTCGCGCCAGCAATACGACCAGTATCAGTCGCAGGCGGATTCGGCGAACGCCACCGTCGTGGCTGACCGCGCCGCCGTGGAAGCCGCCCGGCTGCAGCTTTCCTACTGCAAAATCTATTCGCCGATGAACGGCAAAACGGGGTCGCTCGCTGTTTTCCCGGGAAACGTGGTCAAGGCCAACAGCACGCCGGCCCTGGTCACGATCAACCAGATCAACCCGATCTACGTGGATTTCTCCGTGCCGGAAAATCTGCTGGGGAAGGTAAGGGAAGCGCTGGACGTTCGCGCGCCCGTTGAAGCCTACACGCAGAACGAGACCCAGCATCCGGAAATCGGCCGGCTGAGCTTCATCGACAACACCGTCGATGCGACCACGGGAACGATCAAGCTGAAGGGAACCTTCGGCAACGCGGACCGCCGGCTCTGGCCGGGGGAATTCGTTCAGGTGAAGCTGCGCCTGGGCGAGGAATCGGGTGTGACGGTCGTGCCTTCGATCGCGCTCCAGAACAGTCAGGACGGCAACTACGTCTGGGTCGTGGACAAGAACGACACGGTGCAGATGCGCACCGTCACGGTGCAGCGCCAGGAGCAGGGCAAGGCGGTGATCGCCACCGGTTTGCAGCCGGGTGAAACGGTGGTCACCGAAGGCCAGCTGCGGCTGGTCCCCGGCTCGAAAGTGGAGATTCGCACCAGCCTGTAGGCGGCGCGAGGGACCGGAGAAATGAGTATCGCCGAACTTTTCATTCGCCGGCCGGTGATGACCACGCTGGCGATGTTTGCCATCCTGCTGTTCGGCATCCTCGGTTACCTGTCGCTGCCCGTCAGCGACCTTCCCAACGTCGATTTCCCCACGATCAACGTGAACGCCGGTCTGCCCGGCGCGAGCCCGGAGACGATGGCGTCTTCCGTGGCCCTGCCGCTCGAAAAGCAGTTTTCGACGATTCAGGGCCTCGATTCGATGAACTCGCAGAGCTCGCTCGGTTCGACCTCGATCACCCTCCAATTCAAGCTGAGCCGCAACATCGATGCGGCGGCGCAGGACGTTCAGGCGGCCATCTCCAGCGCCAGCCACCAACTCCCGCCCAACATGCCCAGCCCGCCCACCTACTCGAAGCAGAACCCCGCCGACCAGCCGATCCTCTACCTCGCGGTG
>JAKAOH010000033.1 GCA_021812285.1 Acidobacteriota bacterium
TCCTTGACGATCATAAGCGGTTGCGATTGGGAGCTGGATACAACCGGGTCCACAACGCGGGGAGTCTCCCTGACCTTCATCCCTGTCGATTCGAGCAACCACTCCGCGCCGTTCTCGGGCCCGGAAACGGTGAAGGCGCGGATCGTCACGCATTGCACCACCAATCCCAGCAACAACAATCTTAGCCTCGGCAGCATGACCTACGTCGGACAGACACTGGTCTGCCCGTTCAACGTCGGCTTTTACGCCGGGAGCAACTGGTACAACATCGGTCTGAACCCATACAACTGGACCGGCACAACTCAGGCGCAGGTAACCTGCCAGGGTGTTTCCGGCGGGACGTGTGATGCATGGACAATCGTGCCGGACCCCACAACGCTAACTACTGACCCATCGACCGGACAGCTTTCCGGCATCGGCGAATTGATTGTGCCGCCGTGCGTTGGCTGCTCGGGTGGCACGGGCCTGGGTCTCTATTATTTCGACCACAGTTTCTCCATCAACAAATAAATCACGCTTGGTTGGATGCGGCGAGGCGAGCGGAAACGGGGTTCTTGGCAGCAGGTTGGCAGTCGTTCATGGATGTTGGGGGGGCTTGCCAGACTGGCATTCGGCCGAGCCACTCCGTTTCCCTCGCCTTCGTCCCACCAGCTCTCGCAAATCCCAGCCAGGGACACCCTAGCGCGTAACGCCCGCGCTCGAAAAGTCACCGCTTGCCACGCTTCCGATTGACGCACGGCATGCCCATTCGTTAGTCTCACGCTGGCATTGCGAGGACGGGCGCGAGCCGTGTTCCTCCCGCTGCGAGCATGCCCGCGCAAACACAAGCCGTCCCTGCCCAAAACGCGCTGGCTTCGCGCCGGATGATTCCGCCATGGGTGAAAATCGCTGCTCTCACCTGGGTCGCGGCGTGGGTCCCAATCTACACTGTCTACTACGGCTGGACCGATTTCCTCCATTTGAGCGATATCGCGATTGCCATCACCGCGCTCGGATTGTGGCTCGAAAGCCCGATGCTGCTCACCAGCCAGGCGATTTCGACGCTCCTGGGAGAAACCATCTGGACGGTGGACGTCGCGTGGACCGAAGCCACCGGGCACATGCTGATTCCCGGCGTGCAGTACATGTGGGAAACGAAATATCCGCTCTGGCTGCGGCTGATGTCGTTTTATCACGTGGCGCTGCCCATCGTGCTCGTCTGGGCCGTATGGCGAGTGGGATACGACCGGCGCGGACTGAATTTGCAGGCAGGGATCACGGCGATGGCGCTCGTTGCAGGCCGGCTGTGGGGCGGGACGGTGCACAACATCAATTTCGCGTTTCGCGATCCGTTTTTCGGGCGCGTGTGGGGTCCCGCGCCAGTGCACCTGTTCGTGATGTGGGTCGGGGCGATGCTGATCGGCTATCTGCCGACGGATTGGCTGCTGGCGAAATTGTTCACCAAGCCGCGGCCCGAGCGAGCGTAGGGAAAATCGAAGTTTGAAATGCGAGATTCGGCGGGCCCGCGCTCTAGGGATTTCGCAGAACACGTGAACGGGCATCGGCGAATCCGGGGATCAGGAGGGCCAGGAAACCGATGGCGGCCCAGAGGATGGAACGGATCTGCCGGATGATGCCGATGGCGACGCCCGTCGAGACGCCGTAGCCGAGCGCGTGGAAAATCAGCCCTGTACCTTCTTGATAGAGACCGACGTCGCCGGGAACGAGCAACCCTCCGGTTTCCACCATTTTCGTCAACCCTTCCCCAATCACCCCGACGGCGAAGTGCACGCCGAAACCCAATAGCCAAAGGATTGCGGCAACTTCGGCGGCCGCGAGGAAATGCGCGACGAAATCGAAAAACAAAATCCCGGCGAAAGCTGCCGGATGGCGGCTGCGAAACTCGAAAATATGGGAATCGATTTCGCCGGCGCGGCGAAGAGTTTCAGATCGCCGAATGAAACCCCAGCGAGACAGCGGAGAGAGAACACGACCTGCGGATAGCCAACGGCGGCGAAACGCAAGAACGCCAAGCGCAATCGTGGCAATAAGGACCAGCCCGGCAAGGATTCCGGCGCGGCCCGCGGCGTGCGGTGCGCGGAAGAGCGCGAAAAAGAGCGCGATCGAGCCGAGGGTGAAAAGAGCGGCGGTGAAATAGTAAAGAAGAACGTCGACCAGAACTGCCGACGCGGCGCGCGGGCCGGAAACGCGGCGATTCAGCAACCAACCTTTTGCCGCTTCGCCGACCACGAGTCCCGCGACGGCGACGAATTTCACCGCGCCGCTCACCAGCAGCACCCCGTACATCGCGCCGAAAGAAAATTCGCGCCGATCGTCGCCGAGCGAGAGGCGCACGGCCTCGGTGCGCGCAGCGTTCCTCAGCGCGGCAAGAGCCAGAAGAGTGAGCATCCACCAGCCGACTTTTTCGAGATCGCGCGCCAGCAGCAGCGGTCCCGATCGCACGACGAGCCAGATCAGCAGAGCCATGCCGGCGGCGAGCGCGATGACGCGGACGGTACGCATGGACGCCCCTTCGCCCCGAGAGTAACCCACAATTCGTAGCTCGAAAGTCGAAAAGCGAAACTCGGCCCATCGAGTTTTGGTCCCGGCCGGGTTCAGGGCGACGCGCCGAAGCACCACCGATTTTCAAGTTTCGTTCTACGCGTCTCGAATTTCGGTTTTCGAATTTCGCTTTTCCCGCGTGTCGCATGGTACGTTGGGCCCGCGCGCGTCATCGAATGGACGTGGAGGAGAAATGAGCGAAACGTTCGGCTTCATCGGATTGGGAAATATGGGGCAGGAGATGGCGCTACGGCTGGTGGAAGCGGGCTGGCCCGTGCGCGTGTGGAATCGAACCAAAGCGAAAGCCGAGGAACTGGTGAAGCGCGGAGCGATTCTCGTTGAGCGTCCCGAAGACGCGGCCGACCCGGGCGGAATCGCGATCAGCATGCTCGCGGACGACGCCGCGCTGCTGGAACTTTTCGCGGGGAACGCGCCGGTGGTGACTCGGCTGGGCGCGGGCGGATTGCACATTTCGATGAGCACGATTCATCCGGAAACCTCGCGCCGGCTCGCCACGGAACACGCCGAGCATGGCGCTTCCTATTTATGTGCGCCAGTGTTTGGGCGCCCGAACGCCGCGCGGACGGGAATGTTGTGGATCGCGGTTTCCGGACGGCCGGAAGACCGGCGGCGGGCGCGGCCGATTTTCGAAGCGATGGGACAAGGCACATTCGAGTTTGGCGACGATCCCGGCGCCGCCAACGTCGCGAAACTCTGCGGAAATTTCCTGATCGCGGCGGCGGTGGAAGCGATGGCGGAAGCGGCCGCGCTCGCGGAAAAAAGCGGCGTCGGCGCTGCGGGGGTCCTCGAAATGCTCGGGAAAACGCTCTTCGCCTGCCCCATCTATCAGGGTTACGGACAGCTGGTGGTGAAGAGGGAATTCCAGCCGCCGGCGTTCCGGATGCGGCTCGGACTCAAAGACGTGGAACTGGCGATTTCCGCCGCGCGCGCGGTCGGCGTGCCGATGCCGCTCGCGGATCTTGCGCGGAATCGGGCGCTCGCTGGAATCAATAAAGGACGCGGAGATTGGGACTGGTCCGCGGTCGCGCTCGGCGCGGGAGAGGACGCCGGGGTGGGCTGAGGCGCTGGCGTCAGTGCGCGGCGATGGGGCCTTTGCTGCGAGGACGCCGCAGAATGAAGATGAGCGGGACCATTCCGATGAAAACCAGCGTCATAATCCCGAACACGTAGTTGAAGGAAAGCATCGACGATTGCCGTCCGACCATGCCGAAGAGGACGGCGTAAGCTTTTTGCGTCGCGGTGACGGGATCAATGCCGCGGGCGATGAAGCCGGCGCGGATCTGCGCGAGCGTCTGCTGCGTTTTCAGGCTGTAGGGCGTGACGTTGGCGCCGAGAAGGTTGATGTGGCGCTGGCTGGCGCGCGTGACGAGCGTGGTGGCCGTGGCAATACCCACGCTGCCGCCAATATTCCGCATCAGATTGAAAATGCTGGTCGCGTTGCCCATCCCCTCGAGCGCAATCTGATCCATGGTGATCGTGGTGAGCGGAACGAACACCATGCCCATCGAGAGTCCCTGCAGAAACTGCGGCCAGAAAATATTCCAATAACCCAGATTCAGATTCAGCGTCGAGAGCATGAACATGCTGAGTCCGGTGCCGAGACAACCTAAAAGCAGCAGTTTTCGCGCGTCCACGCGCGACATCACCACCCCAACCAGCGGCATCATAATGAACGAGCCGAGCCCGCGCGGAAACATGGCGATGCCGGCATCCGTCGCCGGATAGCCCAGAAGCGTCTGCAGCAGAATCGGCAGGATGACCATCGCACCGTAGAGGCCGAAGCCGAGCATCGTCATCAGAAACACGCCGGTCGAGTAGGTGGGATTTTTGAGCGCGCGGAGATTCACGACGGGATGCTTCGCGATCAGCTCATGAATCAGGAAAGCGGCCAGGCCAATGAAGGAAATAATGGCGAATTCCCTCACCCAGGCCGAGCCGAACCAGTCGGCTTCCTGCCCCTTGTCCAGAATCACCTGAAGCGTGCCGATGCCGACCGCAAGCAGGCCGAGACCCCAATAATCAATGCTTTCCCCGATGCGTCGGCGAATGTAGGGCGGATCGAACAGGTACAGGCTGGACATCACGATTGAAATGATGCCGACCGGGATGTTGATGTAAAAGACCCAGCGCCAACTGTAATTGTCCGTCAGCCAGCCGCCGATCACCGGGCCGAGCATCGGCGCAACGACGATCCCCAGGCCCCAGAACGCCATGCCCTTGCCGCGATCCTCGGGTGGGAAAACTTCGAGGAGAACGGCCTGGGAAATCGGCTGAAGAACGCCTCCGGTGGCTCCCTGGACCACGCGAAAGAAAATCAGCACACCCAGGCTGGGCGCGAGCCCGCAGAGAAACGATGCCGTCGTGAAACCGATGATGGCGGTGATGAGCAGGCGCTTGCGCCCGAAATAGTTGGCGAGCCAGCCGGTGATCGGAAGAACGATGGCGTTGGCGACCAGATAGGACGTCAGCGTCCAAGTGGCCTCATCAACGCTCGAGGATAGGCTGCCAGCAATATGCGGCAGGGAGACGTTGACGACGGTGGTGTCGAGCACCTCCATGAACGTCGCGAACATGACCGCAGCCGCGACGATCCAGGGATTGGCCTGAAGCAGTTCCCCGCCGGAATTGTTGGAAAGCGTTTGGCTGCCCATGTGTCGACTGGCCACGCGTCATCGCGCCGGCAAAAAACGTTGGACCTGTGTTCGATGATCCCGCGCCGGCGGCGGACGCAAAGCCGAACGAACATGCTAGCATCCGCGAGCGTACAGCGACGAGAAGCGACGAGCGAATTCGACGCGCGTGATGATCCTCGACCGGAAACGCACGCTGAGAACCGACTGCAATGCGCGAGAACGCACGCGGGAAAATACGAGAGTTACGCAAACGCCGTGGCGAGACGGGAACGATGATAAGGAAGCGGAGAGAGCGACTGGAACACCAGCGAATCAGCGGCTGTTAGCGCCTGGCATTCGGCAGCGGACAAAAAGAAAGCGCCGTATTCCCGACCGGGGCAGCCGAATCGGTAACACGGCGCTCCCTATCCGCCCCAAAGCCCAGAACTTAGGCCCTCGGAGACAAACCCTAACTGCTTCCGGCCATTAGCCCCGATCCGCCCTAGTAACTGAGAGCCCAAAGTCCTAGCCTCATCCTGCGCCAGCGACTTCCCTCCGGAAGAACTCCCAAATCCATCGGGTGCCTGATCGCCCAAGACCCGAGGCACCCGGTATAACTCATTGCCCGCCATTCCTTTAGCGTTTCGGATGCCAAACCGGGCAGTTAGTAACATATTGACCATAAAAGAGATAGGCTCAAGAAGGACAGTGTTGAGGGAGGAATTATTCCATTTTTGGTAGATTTATACGCGATGGCATATGGTCTCTTGTCGTTTGAGATGCCCGAACTGTATCAATTTGACCTGCTATGGTCTGCCTCGGATCGAAAAATGCAGCCTCATGGGAATGCCCCACCGTGGCCACCGGTCGAAGCTCGTGCGCTAGGTTCGGATCAGATCGAGAAAGTTACCAGACCGATCGGCGTCGAAGCCCGGAAAGACTTCAGAGAAATTCCCGACGTCCAGATGGCGGCGCAGGATTTCTGCCAGAACGGTGCGGTAATCGGTGGTCACTTTCAGGTCGCGGTCTTGATTCAGGAGGTTGGGCGAGAGGCCTGGCCAACGCGTATAAACTTTTCCGCCTTTCACCGGGCCGCCCATGACGAACATGTAGTTGCCATGTCCGTGGTCGGTGCCGGCGTCGCCATTCTCGCGCGCGGTGCGGCCGAATTCGGACATGCTGACGAAGACGACGTCGTCAAGTTTCGGGCCCATATCGGCGGCAAACGCGGCCATCCCCTGCCCAAGTTCCGCAAGAAGGCTGCCCAGCCGGCCATCCACCGCGCCTTCGTTGACGTGGTGGTCCCAGCCGCCGCTGTCGAGAAACGCCGCTTCTATTCCGACGCCGGCTTTAATCAGTTGCGCCACTTCGCGGAGGGCGCGACCGAAATGACCGCGCGGATATTGGGCGCCGTTTGCCGGCTGATATTTTTCCGGGTCAAGCTGCTGGAGCGTTTGTACCGCGGCGAAAGTTTCGCTTCCGGTTTCGCGGAGCCGCGGATCGGACGCGTCGGCGTACATCGCCTCGAAATTGGCCTCAACCAGATTCGGCGGCCCAAAAAACCGGAACTGGCGAAGGTCGGGAACGGCGATCGCCGGAGCCGAGCCGCGCAGCGTGAGCGGCATCGAGGGACTGACGGCAATCGCGCGCAGCGCGGAAGGTTTTGGCATGGGCTGCGCAATGAGGGCGCGATTGAGCCAGCCGGACGCGGTGGATTTCACGCCGGGCGTGCCCGCTTCCATATAGTCCTGGGCGTCGAAATGGGAGCGGGAGGAATCGGGCGAGCCGGTCGCGTGGACGGCCGCAAGAAGACCCTGGCGATAAAGCGGCAGCAGCGGAGCGAGCTGCGGATGCAGGCCGAAAAAGCCGTCAAGATCGAGCGCCGCGCCCTGCGCGCCATCGCTGCCGCCGCGGCCGGGGCGCGGAATCCCGATCGTGGGACGGTAATCGTAGTAGCTGGATTCGGCGTAAGGGACCACAACGTTCAGGCCGTCCACCGCGCCGCGCTGGAAGAGCACGACGAGGACTTTTCGCGGCGCGCGCCGCGGAAGCGTGCCGGCGACCGCGTTGCGCAGAAACGTGGGAAGCGCCGAGGCTCCGAAAACGGCGATGCCGGAATTTTTCAGGAAGATGCGGCGCGTCATTCCCTTCATGCCACTTCCCTCCCTCGCTTGGCTCTCGAGATCATTGGCGCTGGAAGTCGGGCGAGCCGAGCACGAGCCCGAAAATCAGGCCGGGCCCCGCGCCGCGCGCTCGCGGATTGAGATTCGCGTCCAGCACCTGCGGATCGGCAATTCGGCGTTCGAGCGTCGTTCGCGTTTCGGACGACACCTGGTTATCGAGAAGATCGGCGAAGGCGGCGCGAAGCGTCGTCTCCGCGTCTCGCGCGGCGGAATTGGGCGGGAGTAGCGCGCTCAGATCCACCTGCGTGCCCGAGACGTGGTCCGTGGCGAGCGCGATGGCGAAATTCATCCGGTCGAGCAGATTGCCGGTGGAAACCCAACCGGCCGCGGCGTCGGAATAGCCGTTGGGCTGAACGCAGAGATAGAGCGGCTCGCCCATCCGGCCGATCCAGCCAAGCAGCGGCAAAGCGTTCTGGACGTCGGCGCCGGTCGCGCGGAGTGCGCTCGCGACCAGATCGAACGGCGTTTTCACCCGCGCCTCGAAGGCGGCGCGCGACCAGAATTCCGGTGAATAAATCATCGCGCGCACCACCTGGCGAATATCGCCGTGGGTTTTCAGATACACCGCCTCTATCCGGCGAACGAGCGAAGCGGGAGGATGGTCCATCACGAAATGGCGGGTGAGTTCGCGGCACAGGAAATGTGCGGTGCGGGGGTCGGTCGCGAGGTCGTGCAGGATTTGCTCGCCGTCGCGGATGCCGCCCGCAGCGATGCGGTAGCCCAGAACCGTTTTCGGACCCGGCGTGTGCAGGCGCGCGTTGAAGAAAAATTCCGGATCGCGGCGCGGCTGGCGGATCGTCCAGCCGGTGAAAATATCGGCCATCTGGATGACGTCGGCCTGCGTGTAATGAACGCCGAGCAGGTGGAGTTCCATCAGTTCGCGGCCGTAATTTTCGTTCAAGCCGCGATCGGGGATTTTGCGCGCGATGGCTGCGTCCTGGACCGCTAGGCGCCGCGGATGCCGCTCGGCGCGAGCCTGACAGCGAAGAATTTGCGCCGGAGCGGCGAACGGGAAATAGATTCCGCAGGAACGCAGCAACGCCATTTGTTCGCGCCGCTCGATGACGCGCTGGCGCACTCGGGCGTAGAGCGCGGGATCCACGCTGAGCCAGTTATCCAGGTAGAACAGCATGGCCGGGCTTTTGGCGGTGGCCTGGAGGAGCGTTTCGAAATGCCCCATGGCGTGAGGACGTATGACTTCGCGCTCGTAGGCGGCGAGATACCAGAGATCGGGGCCTTTGCGCGCGTACACGTTGAAATGATTGAACCAGAAATTCGCCAGCCGATCGTCGAGTTGGCGCGGATCGTAAACGGCGCACAGCAGTTTTGCCTCGGAAAGCTGGGCCAGGATCTCCTGCGGCGTGCCGCCGATGCGAATCCGCTGCGCGGCGGCGGGAGTGAAATTCCCGGACTCGCGCAGCGCGGCGAGCTGTTGCTGAATTTCCTGCTGGCGCTGCCGCTGGAGTTCCGCGAGCGGAATGCCCTCGCGTTTGGCTTGCTGCTGGAGCGGAACGAAACGCGCGAGCAGTTCTCGCGTGGACATCCGCAGGACCGCATAACCGGCGAGACGCGACTGGAGCGCGGAATCGTCTATGGAAGAGGGATCGAGCTGCCGGTCGATCCATTTGGCGAGTCCCATCCGCTTGATGCGGTCCACCTCACCGGGCGCGGGGCCGTAGGCGAGGCGATTGAGCGCGAGCAGGATGGCTTGATCTTCCGTCAGCCGCGTGATGGGGAGATTTCCCTTGAACGACTTCGGCAAGTGAAAGTTCTCGGGCGGTGTCGAAACGGGGGTGGAATGGACCGCGGCGAAACCCGGCAGCGGGGCGCAAACGGAAAGGATCAGAACGATCGCGGAGGCCGCCAGGGCAAGCACCGCGCGCCAGACCTGCCACGATCGGGATTTGCGTTCCATCACAGCGAGCATGGACGATCCGGGCTCCTTCGTGTTCCGGCGCCTGTGAATCCCGTTTGGTACAACACCGGAGCCCGGAGGAAGTTGCGGCCAATGGGGACTCAGACAGCTTGCGCCCGCGGCCTGCCCGCGCCGGCTATTCGATAACGCGGATTCCTCTCGCGGTGTGCACGATCAGCAGCGCGCCGGTTTCCGAGCGTACGCCGTGGATTTCCCCGGCAGGCGTCCACAGGTAGTCGCCCGCGGCGAGTTGAGACGAGCCAACGACCGCGCTGCCTTCGACGACGTACAGTTCCTCTCCGGCGACGTGATCGTGCGCGGGAAATTCGGCACCAGCCGCGAATTCGAGCAGGACCGTGCCGCCTCCCTCTTCGCCGCCGTGGAGTTGGGACATGCGAACGCCGGGGAAACCCGAAGGAAGCCAGCGCCGCATCTTCGATGAAATCAGTTGCATGAAACCAATGCTCCTGTACCAGGGGAATCAGGATACCGGAGTCGCGCGCAGGGCGGCGAGGCTAGCCGGGCGATTCGCCGGAGCGGAAGGCGTCGAGGGTCCAGCGATCCTGGCCTTGGTCGTGGCGAAGGATGTAATGATTGCCGTCGTCGGCGCGGACGCGGAAATAGATGGCGTCCGGTTCGTACCACTGATCCTCCACTTCGACCACTGCGAAACCGTGGCCTCGTATTTGAAAGCGAGTGGGGCGCTCGTCGGCGCGATGGCCGGCGTAGCATTCGACCTGGGCCGGGATCATGGAACGATCGTACGCCGGAGCCAGTGGAAAATCGAGATGGCGGCGGAAACGGCGGCCGGTCAGCCGCGGGCGCCCGCGACGGCGCGTTCTCGGCTCCGGGCCGGCTCTTCGCCGGGATCGTCGGGCGTACGGGAAACGGCGTTGAAGGCCGCACCAACCATCACCACGAGCGCGACGAAATACATCCAGATCATCAAGCCGATCACGGCGGCCATGCTGCCGTAGATCAGGTTGTAATGCATGTCGCGGACGTAGAGGCTGAAACCGGCGGTCAGCAGCCACCAGAGAACCGTGCCGAGCAGCGCGCCCGGAACCTGATAGCGCCATCGGCGATGCGGGCGGGCGATGTGGTACATCACGATGAGCGCGAGAAAGGCCGTGGCCAGCGCCGCTCCGTCGTAGACCACGCGCCAGACCAGGCTGAGCAGAATCCCTCCGCCGACGAATTGCGTGAGCCACAGCCGCAGCTCGCGCCCGAAAACGGTAAGGATGCCGGTGAGGAGCCAGGGAACGATCGTGAGGCAGAGCATGGAAATCGCTCGTTTGTAGCGTCTCCAGTAGCCGGGCTTTTCCGGATCGCGCCAGACGATCGCAAAACCATCCACATAATTGGCCATCGCCTGCGTGACGAACAGAAACGTGCCGCCCAGACCCAGCGCAATCAATTCCCACGGGCCCGCCGCCGGGCGCGCCAGAAATTCGCTAATCAAGTGGAGGCTGCCCGCGGGCAGCACGAGCTGGAAACTGGCGGGCAGCTCGCGGGCGGGATCGCGACTCCAGCCGGATAGGCTGAGCAGGCCGAGCGAAAGCAGCATGACGGGGAAAAACGCGAGGAACATGACGAACGCGATGGCTTGGGCCTGGGTTAGAGTGGCCGGAACGACGCGCAACAGCGCGTCCCGCAGTTGTTTCCAGAAGACACGCATGGACTCGGGAGAATTATAACCGCAGTGTTAAAAAAATGGGCTGGACCCGGTGGGGGCTTGACGGTAAAAGGAAACCCCGTCAGATTAGGGGTGGCGGAACGCGGGGTCCCGGTGCTTGCGGCCGGGACGTGTGATTTTACGCCTTGATAGCCATGTCCTAGCGGTACCTTCTGTCACACCCGTACTCCGCCGGAAACGAAGAAACGTTATGCCCAATTCACCCACTACACATGTGGGTTATCAGGCGGAGGGTAGCGAATTTATGCGAGTTCCGAAATGGGCGTTTGCGCCCATCGTGTGTCTGGCTGCGGCACTGGCGATTCCTTTCCCGGTGTTCGCACAGAGTGCAATCTCCCGGGGCACGATTTCCGGGACGGTGACTGACCCCAGCGGCGCCGCAGTGGCGGGAGCAAGCGTTGCCGCCAAGAACGAGGCGACCGGCCTCACGCTTCGAACGAAAACCAACCGAACCGGTTTTTACAGTTTTCCTTCCCTTTCCGTGGGCGATTACGAGATCAGCGTGAATCACGCGGGTTTCAAGACGACGGAAGTGAATCGCGTGGTGTTGCAGGTGGGACAGACGATGCAGGTGAACGCGACGCTGCAGGTTGGCTCGATCAGCCAGACCGTGACGGTGACCGGACAAACGCCGCTCCTGCGGCCCAGCGAGCCGACGGTGGGCTCGGTGGTGAACAGCGCGATGATTCAGAACCTGCCGCTCAGCGGACGGCGCTACACCGACTTCGTCCTCTTGACGCCGAACACATCGGCCGACGGGCAATTCGGGCTGGTGAGCATTGGCGGACAGCAGGGCGGGGGTGATTCGGGCTACGCGAACGGCAACGGCGCCAACTCCTACACGGTGGATGGCGCGCAATTCACCAGCAGCTTTTTCGGCGGGGCGCGCGGCCGGACACGCGTGCCTTACGTTTACGGCGAACAATCCATCAAGGAATTTCAGGTTTCCGACAACCCGTACAACGCGGCCTACGGCGGCGGGGGAAGCGGATTCGTGAATACGGTGACGAAATCGGGCACCGACCAGATTCACGGCAACGCTTTCTATGACAATCGCAATTCCGGCGTGGGCAACGCGAACGACGCAATCGACAAGGCCGCGGGCCTTCCCCGGCCGCTCGATATTTTGCAGCAGTTCGGGGCGGATATCGGCGGACCGATCAAAAAGCAGACGGCGTGGTATTACTTCGATTACGAACAGCAGCGCCGCAAATTCCCGATTTCGGTGATCAATCCGGGCTTTCCGCTCAGCGGCCTCAGCGCCTTCAGCGAAACGAACTTCGGCGTCCCGGCGGGAACCTCCCTGCCCGCTCCGAACGGCGCTTATCCCGTTCCGGCGGATTTCGTTCCTCCGTCTCCGTTCAACTACTCCGCGCTTACCTCTTCGCAGCAGGCGGAATATCTGCAAGGGGTTTCCAATGCCTTGAATGCCATCACGCGAAACCTGGGGCAGCGGGCGCGCCAGGCGAACGATCTGAGCCTCTATCCGAAGCTCGATTGGCAGATGACGCCGAACGACCATTTGACCTTTTCCTACAACTACAACCGGTTCGATTCGCCGGGCGGCGAAATCACGTTCAATCCGGTTGCGTTCGCGGGAGACGAAGCGCTTTCGAACAACTACGTCCGCGACCACCAGGTGATCGCGCACTGGACCCACATTTTCAACCCCAACCTTCTGAACGACATCGACATGAGCTACCAGCACGACCAGCAGCTCGAAACTCCCTCCGGTCTGACTTCCGCGAATATGGGCACGATCGAGCTCTTTTCGCCGCAGTTCCTCGAATTGGGCAATCCGGGCTTTGCCAACGGCAATACGATCGATTCCCAATTCCAGTTGAACGAGCGGATGACGTGGATCTACGGGCGGCACACGTTGTCGTTCGGGTTCGATTTCAGCCGTGCCCACGCGAACGACTATTTCCCCGGTAGCTTCCACGGGACCTACGCGTTCACCAGTCCGACGAATTTCGCGTTGGGTCACTACCTCTTCTTCTCGCAGTCGGCGGGCAACCCGCGCATCAACTTCACCTATCCGTATTACGGCTTCTACGCGCAGGATAAATTCCAGGCGACGCGGCGGCTGACGTTGGATTTCGGGTTGCGCGAGGATTTCCAGGTGTTTCCGCAGCCCACGCCGAACCTGCTCTACGGGCCGCAGATCGACGCACTCACCGGCCAGTTCCCGAACCAGTTCCAGCGGTTTTCGCCGCGCTTCGGCTTCGCCTATCAGCCGATGTCGAAGACGGTGGTGCGCGGAGGATTCGGCATCTTCCGCGAAATTCTGGACGGCATCAACTACGAAAACTCCGTGGTGTCGAACGGATTGCCGACGGGCCAAACGAGCACTTTCCTCTTTTCCAACTCGGCCCTCCCGCCCGACCAGCAATCGCCGTCGTTTCCGAACTATCTGACGAACACGGCTGCTTTCGGCGCGTCGAACAACCTCTCGATCGTGGACCCTGGATTTCAGACTCCGGACGTTCTCGAAGCAAGCCTGGAAATCCAGCGCGAGCTGTTTGCCGGTTCCACGCTATCGGTGGGAACGATGTGGACGCACGGAACGCACCTGATCTCTTCAAGCGCCTACGACCTGAACCTGCTCCCGCCGGTGGGAACCACGACGTACATCGTTTGCCCGGGCGGCTATCAGGCCGCGACGACCGGCACGCCGGAGGGATGCATGGGCACGCCTGGGGCATCGACCACCGGCCCCAATCTCGACAACGGCTTGCTGATCGATGGAGCGATCCCCTGCAACACCTGCTCCGGCGGCGTTTTCCCAGGCCAGGTGAATGCGCTCATCAGCCCCGGCAACAACAACTACAACTCGTTTTACGTGCAGTGGCAGCAGCGCGAGTGGCACGGACTGACGACTATGCTGTCCTACACGCTGTCGAAAAACATCCAATCGAATGGCGTGGACTTCAATAACCAGTTCAATTTCGCCAATACGCACGGGCCGTCGCTGCTCGATCAGCGGCACCGGCTTTCGATCGCGGCGGTATACGCGCCGAATTTCGGGCGTTTTTCGAACTCGATCGAAAACACGCTGCTGAAAAACTGGCGCGTGAGTTCGGTGATGGCGTTCAATTCCGGCCGCCCGTACACGGGGCTGCTCGAAGTGAACAACGGTGGCGGCGGCGATTCGCTGAACAATAGCGCCGCCAACGAATCCACCAACAACACCGGCGTTGGCCTGGGCGGCTACGGCAATGCTCCGTACGTCGGGTACAACCGGTATTACGGGCCGTGGATCGACGAAATCGATCTGGGCCTGACGCGCATCTTCCAGATCAGCGAACACCAGCGCTTCAGCATCCAGGCGCAGGTGTTCAACCTGTTCAACCACCCCAACTTCTACACGCAATATGAGAGCGTGGCCGCGAACCAGTACGTCGCGAACGGCGCGACGTGCGGCGACGGCGCGAGCGCCAATCAGACTTGCTACCTGGTGCCCGATCCGACCTTCGGCACGCTCGAATCGATTGACCAACTGAACGGGCCGCGGACGTTCCAGTTCGCGTTCCGCTATTCGTTCTAACCTACCGCCATATGCAAATCGCCCGGCCGGCCGAGGAACAGTTTCCTGCCCTCGGCCAGCCGGGTGGTGCGGGACAAATCACACTCACCAGGAACGGCCCACGTAGAGCGTGTAGGCGCGCAGGACTCCATTCAGATTCGGATTCAGATAATCCTTGTAGCTGCCGTAGGAGAAAAGGAAGCCGGTGTTGAAACCGTGCGGCAGCAGATAATACACCTTCGATTGCCCGATCCATTCCGGAACGATCACCTGGGAAACGAGCGTGGACCCGAGCTGCAAGGCGCCGAGCGCCTGCCCAAAGGCGACGGGATCGAAGAGTCCCTGCTGAATCAGGCCGGCGTTGCCAAGCAGCGCAGCGTCGTTCGGGTTCAGGTCCGGCGTCATGCCGCTGCGCGCGGAATCGTAGGTCACCCGGGCGTTCCAATTGAGCCGGTCGCTTAGAAAACGCGACCCCAGCTTCACCCAATACGTCTGGTTGAGCTGGTTGTAGGGCACGAATGGCTCGTCGAGAACGTAGCCGACGGTATTGTCGTTTTGCAGTCCCATGTAGGTGTTGAGCAGGTTCTGCTGGTAGGAGTAGCCGAAATCAAGGTTCCAGTTGGGCTGGAAGATCAGCGACGCGTCGGCGGTTTCGTTGTAGAAGCGATTTCGGCGCTGGAAATCGCCGGGTGTATTGGGCAGCGGAACGGCGGGGAAAGCGTTTTGGATGATGAGGTCCGTATCGCTCGTGAAAATGAGCCAGGACGTGGGCAGCAGCGTGGCATCGGCGTAGATGCGGTTGTTGCTTTTCGGCACCACGACGAAGCCGGGATCGTGCGTGCCCGTCCATGCGTAACCCGCGCGCGCATTCCACCATTTTTGCCGATGGTAGCGGAGACCGAGCCCGACCGTGTTGGCCGAGGTAGAGGGGATCACGTGCTGCGGGTCGGTATTGTCGATGTCGTAGATCTGGGGCCACAGGAATGAATTCGAGCGGGTGATGCCGTTGCGCTCGTACCGCGCTTCGAGATCAAGATCCCTCCGGAGCTCGTACTCGAGCCGCAAGCCCGCCCAATGCTCGTGGTAGGAGACGTCGCCGTAGAGCGCGAAGTAAGGCACGAAGTTGTTTATCAGATTCTGCTGGCGGTAATCGAACGTCATGCGCAGACGGTCGATGGGATGCCAGTTCAACGTCTCGGCCGCGTTGAATATATTCTGCGGGTGCTGGGTGAAAATGTCCCGCGCGCGCGTGTAGGAAACGTTCCCGTTGAAAATCACCTGCGGCGACGGCGTCCAGTTCAGGCGCACCGTATCCGTCGAGTCCTGATTCGGGGCGGGAATATCAAAATAGTAGTAGCCGGGCGGCGTGGAGGGCACGTCCACCGGCACCGGCTCGTTGGGCGTGTAGAAACCGCCGAAATAGGCGGTGGGAAATGGGAGGCGGTCGTTGAAGCTGCTGAAGGTGTGTTCCCAGGTAACGTCCACCTGGCCCAGCTTCGCTTCGGCCCCGCCGGTGATGGTGCGGGTGGTCTGATCGAGCGCCTGAAATTGCGAGGAAAAATGGCACAGAGTGCACGCGGTCGGATCGGAACTCGGGTTGCTCTCATCGAGCCAGGCGGCCTGCGTGGTGCCGGCGCGCGCCTGCCAGTTCCCGCGGACGAAGAGGTGAATGGGCAGATTGGGAAGCTTGACGCGAACGTGGGCGTTGCCGATGCGGCGCGTGACACCGAAGATCGCGCCCCGCGGAATGGTTTCGCTCGTGGTGATGTCGGGCGAAATAACGTTGGAATAGAACGCATAGTTGTCCTGATGCTGAACGAAACTGCGGAGGTCGATCGCGGCGTCGAGCAGCTTGGCCATGGACCATTGCGAAGTGACGTGGTAATCGCTTCCCGCGAGGATGCTGGCGCGCGTCAGGATGGTCAGACCGTGAGAAAGAGAAACGTAAGCAGATTCCATTGCTCCGCCCGCCGAATTGTCCAAACTGTCGTATTCGCCGACCCGCCCGCCGTAGCCGGTGATGCCAATCTCCCGATACTGCGCGGGAGTAACCGAAAGGGCGGAAAAAACGTTCGGCGAGCCCGCCGGGCCGGCATGGCTGGTGACGACACCACCCGCCTGCTGTTGCTGCATGAACTGGACCAGGGACATTCCGACGCCCCCGGTCGCAACGGCCGGAGCGGCGATGGCGGCCGCGTGGGCGCGCGCAAAGGCGCCGGCCGGAGCAGCGCCGGTTGGTTCGCTGGGAACGCCGTTGGGACCTTTATCCACGAAGCGGCTACCGCCCGAAGCGGTGGGAACGTCGCTGCCGTGAATCGAGCCGTGACAATCCGTGCAGCGGTCCATCAGCGGAAGGTTGGCGCCGTTGTGATGGCCGGTGTGGCATTGCAGACAGAGCGCGGGTTCACTGACGCGCAGCAGATTCGTATTGGGTGAACCGTGCGGCGTGTGGCAGATAAGACAGCTTTCCGTCACCGGCGGATGCTGGTAGGTGAACGGCCCGCGATACTGCGAGTGGCAGCCGAGGCAGAGCTGATTGACGCTCGGGCCACGCAAATTGTTTTCCGCGACCCCGCCGTGCGGATCGTGGCAATCCACGCAGGTCATCTTCGCTTCGCGCAAGGGGTGGTGGTAAGGCAGGTTCATCTGAGCGCGCTGTTCCTGATGGCAGCGCAGGCAGTTGTCGTTCGTCTCTTCGCGGGATTCAAACACCATCTTGGCCTCGGGGACCATGTTTTCCACGGCGCCAGCATGGCCCGTTTCCATGGTCTCGAAGCCAAGAGTCCGAGCGCGGCCGGACGGCTTGGCCGAAGAATGAATCTGGTGACAATCCGTGCAGCGGACGCCATTCGAGGCGTGCGGGCCGCCCGGCCAATTGCGGATTTTGGTGCTTTGCTCGTGGCAACTGAGGCAAACCGCGTTTGCCTGTTGCGAGCTGAGCTTATTGAAAACGATGATTTTCTTGACATTGCCCCCGCTCTGTACGTGCAAACTTCCCCCTCCGTGGCAATCCTCGCACTCGACGCCCTGCTGGGAATGGAACGAGTGAGTAAAATTCCCCGCGAGCGAGGAATGGCAGGTTTCGCACACTTTCGATCCGACCCGCGTCGCGCCGGGGATTTGCGCGGATTGCGCGAATTCGAGCACGCCGTGAATGGAATTTTTCTGCGGGGAGGAAAACAAAGGAAAAGCACAAAGTATCAGCGAGGCCAGGATCAGACTGGCGGACTTCCAGAAGTTGTGAAAATACATCTACCCCTCCGCCCGCACGCCCACGATTGGCGCTTTTCTTCATGCACGCAACTTGCCGTAGCAACGCGACGAAACACGGGACCGAAGCCACTCTGTGGCTTCGGTTTGCCCTGAGCATGCTGGTATTCCTCGGCCGGACGCGTAAGAATGTCGCCTTGGAAAGGGGTAATTCGCGCGGAATTGAGTGCTTTCCCGCATACCGTTCGGTTTTTTCGGACTGATTATTAGGATGTTGCAAAGTGGTACACCGGAGGCGCTCTATCAATGATGATTGGCGCGGCGCACGGATCGGAACAGTGACAGGGAAACGACGGCGCCTCAATCCTCCCACCCGGAGTAGAATAGCGGCTGACGTGGCAGCGAAGCGGCAGGAGGGATGGCGATGGCACGCACCGTGCGTTGCGGTCTAATACAGACCCGTTGTGAATGGTCGCCGGAGAAATTCTCGCTCGCGGAAATCAAGGAGAGAATGATCCGCAAAAACGAGAAGCTCGTCGCGCAGGCGGCCAAACGCGGCGTGAAAATCCTCGGCCTGCAGGAACTTTTTTATGGACCCTATTTCTGCGCCGAACAGCAAACGCGCTGGTACGAGCTGACGGAGCCGGTGCCGAATGGGCCGACGCTGGAACGGATGCGGAAGCTGGCGAAGAAATACAAGATGGCGATGGTGGTGCCGATTTACGAGGCGGAGATGACGGGCGTTTTTTACAACACCGCGGCCGTTTTCGACGCCGACGGCAGCTTCCTGGGCCGCTACCGCAAGCACCACATTCCGCACTGCCATCCGGGATTCTGGGAAAAATTCTATTTCACGCCGGGAAACCTGGGCTATCGGGTGTTCAATACGCAGTACGCGAAAGTGGGCGTCTATATCTGCTACGACCGGCATTTCCCCGAAGGCGCGAGGATTCTGGGATTGAATGGGGCGGAAATCGTCTACAACCCCTCGGCAACGGTTGCGGGCCTGAGCGAATACCTGTGGGAACTCGAGCAGCCCGCCCATGCCGTTGCCAACGGCTATTTCGTCGCGGCAATCAACCGCGTGGGTACCGAAGCGCCTTGGAATATCGGCGAATTTTACGGAAAGAGCTATTTCTGCAATCCGCGCGGGAAAATCGTGGCGCAGGCCGCGCGCGACAAAGACGCGATGCTCAGCGCCGACCTGAATTTCGACGAAATCCGCGAGGTGCGCAACGTGTGGCAGTTCTTTCGCGACCGGAGGCCGGAAAGCTACGGACCCATCGCGGAAACCGGATCGAGCAAAACCGTCGAAGCCGCCGATTAAGCGGTCCGGCGGGAGCGTGGCCGGCCCGACGTGAACGTTTCGTCCGGCTCGCCGGTCGCCCCCGCCCAATTCCCTTTCGAGGAGAACGCCCATGACCACCCCAGCCACCGGAAAGACCGATCGCAGCGCCGAAGTCGTGCGCAAGCATCGCGAATATTTGTGGCCGGCAGTGACGAATTTCTACCAGCGGCCGCTCGTCGCCGAGCGCGCCTCGATGCAGCACGTGTGGGACATCGAGGGCCGCAAATACCTCGATTTCTTCGGCGGCATTCTCACCGTTTCCGTCGGCCATTGCCATCCGAAAGTGACCGCGCGCGTGCAGGAACAGGCCGGCCGCTTGCAGCACCTTTCAACGCTCTATCCCAACGAGCAGATCGTCGGCCTCGCGGAAAAAATCGCCCAGATCACGCCGGGAAAGCTGACGAGCAGCTTCTTCTCGAATTCGGGCACGGAAGCGAATGAGGCGGCGGTGATGCTGGCGCGGATGGCCACCGGTCGGTTCGAAGTGATCGCGCTGCGTCACGCCTATTCCGGCGCGTCGCAGCTCGGCAAAACGCTCACTGCTCATGCCTCCTGGCGCAAGGGCGGGGTGGTGAGCGTCGGAATCGAGCACGCGATCAATCCGTATTGCTACCGCTGCCCGCTCGGCCTGAGATATCCCGACTGCGGCGTGGCTTGCGCGAACGACGTGCGAAACCTGATCGAAACGTCGAGCGGAGGCTCCATCGCGGCATTCATCGCCGAGCCGATTCAGGGCGTCGGCGGGTTCATCACGCCGCCGGCGGAATATTTCAAGATCGTCTTCCGCGCAGTGAAGGATTACGGCGGCCTCTTCATTTCCGACGAGGTGCAGACCGGATTCGGCCGCACCGGAAAGAAATGGTTTGGCATCGAACAGTGGGAAGTGACGCCGGACATCATCACTTGCGCGAAGGGCATCGCCAACGGCGCGCCAATGGGCGCCACGGTGACGACGGCCGAACTCGCCCAAAAATTCCAGGGTCTGACGATTTCCACCTTCGGTGGCAATCCGGTGAGCTGCGCCGCGGCGCGCGCCACGATCGAGGTGATCGAGGAGGAAAAGCTGCTCGATAACTGCGCCGCGATGGGCGCCCATTTCCGCGCCGGCCTCGACGCGCTGGCGGAAAAACACAAATTGATCGGCGACGTCCGCGGCAAAGGGCTCATGCTCGGCCTCGAACTCGTGCGCGACCGCGCAACGAAAGAGCCGGCGCCGAAAGAGACGGGCCTGCTGCTGGAACGCGCGCGCGACAACGGCCTGCTGATCGGCAAGGGCGGCCTTTATGGCAACTGCATTCGCCTCGCGCCGCCGTTGAATATTTCCAAGTCCGACGTGGACGAGGCGCTGCGGCTGCTCGATAAGTCCTTCGGCGAAGTGCCCGTTCCGGCCTGACCGCCGGTCGTCCGCCCCGAAGCAAGGAGGAATCGCCATGGCAACGCCAGCGCCAAATGAACGGCTCTGCCGGAATTTCATCGACGGTGAATGGGTCGCATCGCGCTCGGCGCGCGTGGTCGAGCGGCGGAATCCCGCGAATCTCGATGAAATCGTGACCCTCGTGCCGCTTTCCACGCCGGAAGAAATGCGGCAGGCGATCGAGGCGGCGCGCAAAGCCTTTCCCTCCTGGCGCGATACGCCGGCGCCGGCGCGCGGACGCATCCTGGCGCGCGCGGCGCAATTGATGGAACAGCGGAAAGAGGAACTCGCGCGCCTGCTGACGCGCGAAGAGGGCAAAACGTTCAAGGACGCGCTGGGCGAAGTGATCAAATCGGTGCGCGTGCTGGAGTTCATGGCCGGCGAAGGAACGCGGTTGGCCGGTGAAACGATGCCCAGCGATTTGCCGAAAAATTTCGCCTACACAATCAAGCAGCCGATGGGCGTGGTCGGCCTGATTACGCCCTGGAACTTCCCCGTCTCGATTCCGGTCTGGAAAATCGCGCCGGCCATCGTCGCGGGAAATACGGTTGTCCTGAAACCCTCCACGTTTGCCGCGCAGACGGCGGCGAAGACTCTGGAACTGCTGGCGGAAGCGGGCGTTCCGGCCGGCGTGATCAACATGGTGGTGGGCTCGGGACGCGAAGCCGGCGGAACGCTGGTGGAACATCCCGACGTGCGTGCGGTTTCGTTCACCGGATCGAACGCGGTGGGCAGCGGCATCTACCACACGGGCGCCGAGCGCATGAAGAAATGCCAGTGCGAAATGGGAGGCAAGAATCCGCTGGTGGTGTTGCGCGACGCCGATCTAGAACTCGCCGCCGACGCCACCGTTTTCGGCGCTTTCGCTTCCACCGGGCAGCGCTGCACCGCGACCAGCCGCGTGGTGATCGAAGAGGGAGTGGCCGACCGCTTCGTCGAAATGGTCGTCAGCCGCGCGAAAAAATGGAAAGTCGGCAACGGGCTCGAACTGGACGTGGACATGGGCCCGGCGGTGAACGAACAGCAGATCGAAACCGACATGCGCTACATCGAGATGGGAAAAGGCGTGGCGAAACTCGTGCTCGGTGGCGAGCGGCTGGCGGGTGGCGCCTGGGATCGGGGCTATTTCGTTTCCCCAACGATTTTCGACCACGTCGCCCGGGACAGTTCCCTTGCCCAAGACGAGATTTTCGGCCCGGTGCTTTCGGTGGTGCGGGTGAAGGATTTCGACGAGGCGATGGACGTGGCGAACAGTGTGAAATACGGCCTGTCGAGCTCTCTCTATTCGAATGATGCGGCCAGGATTTTCGCGTTTATCGACCGGATCGAAACCGGGATCACTCATGTAAATTCTCCGACGGTGGGCGGTGAAGCCCATCTGCCCTTCGGCGGGATGAAAGCGACCGGAGTGGGAATGCGCGAGATGGGACACGGCGCGCTGGATTTTTTCACCGAAGTGAAAAGCGTCTACATCGATTACACCGGAAGCCGGCGCGAGACGCGGGCGTACTGAAGCGAAGGAGGCGGGCCGATGAAAAGCGCGCGGTGCGGAATGTGGTTGGCAGCGCTCGCTTTGCTGTTTCCGCTGGCCGCCGCGGGGGCGCGGCCTAAGGGAAAACGCCTCACTTGGAAGCCGGTGGACGCGGCGCTCTTCAGCTGGAACCAGCGCCCGGTGAAGCATTGGAACGTCTGGCGCGCGAAGAAAAACCGCGATCTGATCCTGCTCCAAGTGATGAAAGACTGGTACCTGATCAGCCTGAAGAACAAACGGCTGTATCGCGTGCAGGCAAGCTGGTACAAACCTCACGGAGACAACCTGGAAGGACCCGCGCCCGACCACACGATGACCCTCCTTCGCACCGAAACCTGGGACTCGCACGACATCGGCCCGGCGCAAAAGATTACGGTGCAGATCGCCGCAGGACACGACGAACTGTCGCTCGAATTGCCGCATCCGCTGGTGGTCTATTGACGCCGAAGAGGGAGACGCGATGGATTTCGGAATCACGCTCAAACCGGACCTGACGACCGATCGCATGTTGCGCCTGGCAAATCAGGCCGAAAGCGCAGGATTCGGCTACGGCTGGCTGTTCGATTCGCATGTGCTGTGGAAAGACCCCTATCCGCTGCTGACGCTCCTGGCGGCAAACACGCGAGCGATGCGACTGGGAACGTGCGTGACGAATCCGGCGGTGCGCGACGTCACGGTCACGTCGAGCCTGTTCGCCACGCTGCAGGAAATTTCCGGCGGGCGCATGGAACTGGGCATCGGCCGTGGCGATAGCTCCCGCCGGGTGATGGGGAAACGCCCAACCACACTGGCGCAGCTCGAGGAAACGATTCGAATGTTTCGCGAACTGACGGCGGGACGCGAGGTGACCTACGAAGGCTCGCCGGTTCGCATGCCGTGGGCGCAGGAGAGCCCGCGCGTCTGGGTGGCCGGATACGGGCCGAAGGCGCTCGAACTCGCCGGACGCGTGGCCGACGGCATCATTTTGCAGTTTGCCGACCCCTACCTGATTCGCTGGTGCCTGGGCTTCGTTCGCAAGGGTGCCGAAGGCGCGGGACGCGATCCCCGGAAGATCGAAGTGATGTCGGCGGCCGCGGTTTGGGTTTCCGCGGATATGGCGAAAGCACGCGAGCAGGTGCGGTGGTTTCCGGCGCTCGTTTCGAACCACGTGGTGGACCTGATTTCCCGCTACCAGCCGGAGGAGTTGCCGCCCGAACTAACCGCCTACGTACGGAACCGGCCGGGCTACGATTACCTGCACCATTGCGAAGTGGACAGCTCGAACGCGAATTTCGTCAGCGACGACGTGATTGACCGCTTCGCGATCGTCGGGACCGCCGACGCGCACCGGCGGAAAATCGAGGAACTGCAGCGCGCTGGAGTGACGCAGTTCAATATTTACCTGATGTCGGGCGACGAAGAAGCGACGCTCGACGTCTACCAGCGCGAAATCGTGCCCCATTTTCGCGCGTGAGAGCGGGAGGGACCTACATGACGTTCGACACGCTGATCCGCAACGGAACCATCGTCACCGCAACCGACACTTATCGCGCCGACGTCGGCATCCGCGACGGCAAAATCGCCTCGATCGCGGGCGAATTGCCGGTGGACGGCGCGCGGCGCGTCCTCGACGCGGCGAATCTGATGGTGATGCCCGGCGGGATCGACGTGCATACGCATCTCGATATGCCGTTCGGCGGAACGACCAGCTCCGACGATTTCGAGACGGGAACGCGCGCCGCGGCCTGGGGCGGCACAACCACGCTGATTGACTTCGCGATTCAATACCACGGCCAGACGCTGCATCACGCCTTCGATACGTGGATGAAAAAGGCCGACGGCAAGGCCGTCATAGACTACGCGTTCCATTGCATCGTCACCGAACTCGACGAGGAACGCGCGAAGGAGATGAAGCAGTTGGCCGCGGAGGGCGTCAGCAGCTTCAAGCTCTTCATGGCCTATCCGGGCGTTTTCATGCTCGACGACGCGACGATTTTCCGCGCGATGCGCTCCGCGGCCGACGCCGGCGCGTTCATCTGCATGCACGCGGAAAACGGCGGCGCAATCGACGTGATCGTGCAGCGGGCGCTCGCGGAGGGAAAACGAGCCCCGAAATACCACGCCTTGACGCGCCCGACCACAGCCGAAGGCGAAGCCACCGGGCGCGCCATCGCGCTCGCGGAAATGGCCGGCGCGCCGGTCTACATCGTGCATCTT
>JAKAOH010000034.1 GCA_021812285.1 Acidobacteriota bacterium
CGCCAAAGGGCGCCGAAGCGCAGCCCAGCCTGTCAGCAAATCGGGTGTCGCGGTGGGGAGAAAATCCAATTTCGCGCGGGTGGGATCCTTGTGGCATCACCGGCCGCCCGCACGGTTGGTTGCAACGCGAGGCGGTTTTCCGCCATAGAGTTTTCTTGGCACCATAATGTAGGAAGATGGCCCGGTGGTCTCAAGAAAGGCGTTGCCGCGCGGACCAATTTTTGCCGCCACGAGTTTCCGGCCGTCGATGAAAGGCTGACGAGCGGAGGCGGAGAGGATCGTCCGGCAATGGCCTGCAACGCCCTCGTAGAGCGCATCGTCGGCGACCCACCAGGATCGTCCTAAGGAATCTTTCACCAGCGAAGACGGGGGCGGCGAATCGCAACCCGCCGGCGGCGAAAGCGGCGGCGCGAAAGGACTCGGCAATAGAGCGACGTAATTTGCCGGCGGCTTTCCGGCTGTAGGTTGCCATCCGGTCCGTGGTGTCCATTTCCAAGTCGTCTTCTGAACATCCAGAGCCAGGTGACCGGAGGAGTCGAAAAACGGCGGGATTGAGATGTTCCGGTTCGGGGGCGCGTCCCGTCCCTGGAATAGCCTCCAGACGGAACCGTCGAAGTAGTTCACGCCCCAGCAGACACCCACGAAGACAATCTGCGAATCCGGCCCGTAAATAGGCCGCATTCTGTCGTCGGCCGGGTGCAGGAATTGGACGGGATGACTACGCTGCGAAAGGGCTGTCCGGTAACTCAAAAAGACGCTCCATCGGCCCGCAGCCGGATTATAGAAACCCATCGGCCCAAGGTTGCAATCCGGGAAAAGCCAGATGCGCCCGCGCGTATCAACGTCGAGACCGCTAATGCGTGAAACCTTGATTGCCTCTGGAAGCGGATGGTTAATCCATCGCGAACCGTCCCATTCGCCGAGCACGCGATCCGGCAAGAGTCCCCATAAGTTGTGATGGGGTCCCGGCTCGATTTTGGTGAGGGGATGCAGCACGGAAACGCGCAAGTGCGGCGTCCCCCGCCTCAGCACTGAGGCCGGGCGAAACTCCGCTGTGCGGCTTTCAAGAACCCGGCTATAGGCCAGCACATTGCCATCAGGCAACTGAAAAAGCCGGCTGACGCGACCAAACGGGACGCCCTGCCGCCAATCCACTCGCTTGGGCGGGCGGCTCAGTGGAGCAAACAAGAGGCCGCTCTCGGACTTTGCCAGCCAGAACCCTCGCGGGGTCGCAAGGCCGGCGCCGTCGGTATTCCCGACGTTCGCTACGACTTCCTTCCACCGGCCATGGTGAAAGCGCCACAGCGCATCGGTCAGTAAGGCGCTGAATTCCGGGCGGACACGGAACCTGGGATTCGGACCAAGGGTGAGAACGTAACGGTCTCCGCCCACGGTGAAGATTTTTCGGACAAAAAGGAATGCGCCGGGCTCGGGCTCGGGGTAATGTCGCGCTGCAAAGGTTGTGGTGTTGATGGCGAAAAGCCCGTTGCCAAAGGTTCCCGCAACCAAGTGATTCTTGTCCCACACGCCCAGCGTGGTCAGGTGGAGAAAGGGCATCCGTAGAGTCCGCCGGTGATACGCTACGGTCTTCCCATTTGTCACAAGGAAACCTGCGAAAGCACCGCCGGGAGGCCCCGGAGGCCAGTTCCAGCCGCACCAGATCCAGATCCTGCCTTGGGCGTCGCGCGTCGTGTGAAGCGGCAGGAAGTAGTAGGGCGGCCATCTTCTGTAAACGCGGTATCTCAGGTATTGATCCCGCGAGAAAGTATAAATCCGCTGAACCTGGCCATTTGCGCCCACGCGGAAAATGCCCGGAGCCGACCCGGAAACGAGAACGCCATGTTGGTAACGGTCGCCGCCATCCCCGGTGACCAGGACGATCCCTTCAGCGGCGACCGCGACGTTCGTCACGTCCATAGGGCCAGCCGCGCCGGATTGCTTAAAGCCCGGCAGCAACGCGAGAATTTTCGCCTGCTTACCGCGCTGCCAGACAAGCTCTGAATCGCCTGTTAAGGAAGATTTCAACCAAATCGTCAGCACTCCTCCGCCCGGCCCTTTCCACAGGCCGGTAGGACGCGGAAGGCGCTCGTTCACGTTCGGCTGCCGCTCGGTTTCCGGCGTCGAGTCTGCAACCGCTGTAGGAGTAGGCACCCTGCTCCACCCTCCGTTGCACCAGCGGTACAGTTGGCCGAAGAACCCCGAGCGGAGGCCCCAAATCGTTCCCGAGCCATCCTGCACAACCTTGCTTACATCCGTGATGTCGGTCGTCGGAAGTGAAGATTTGCCGCGGGGGAACTTTCCGAAGCACGAAACCGGGCGCGCCACCAGTGCCGCGGGAGTCCAGCGCGCCGGCCATCGGCCCGTCTTCGGGGTGACAATTTCGCAAGCTTCTGGAAGCAGCCGGCTCTCGCGAACCGGGCCTCCCGGCGAGCCAAATGCGGTCATACTCACGCTGTAACGCGTAAGCTCCTCCTGGCTTGCTGAAACCCGGCGGACGGTGGCGACCACCAAGCGCCGGGCGTCCAAGGGTTCGAAACCTATCCTGCTCGTCCCCCAACCGCTTGCGCCGGTCAAGAGCGGAAGATAGCGAGCCCCGGAAGAGCGACGAGCGTAGATGAATATCCGGCAGCCTTCAGAGGTGCGGCACGGCCCCAGAGCCAAAGCCGTGAACGCGTAATTGCCCGCTCCGTTGAGCAGGCCGCCGATTCTTACTCCGTGCGCGTCGTCATACGAGAACTCTCGTTGAAGTTTCGGCGGCAGCTTCTTGATGCTGGCCTCAATTTCAGGCCGCAGCGCGGCATACTCGGCGGGCGAAATCGCCATGCTGCGGGTATTGCGCAGGGCGCTGCCCATGGCAGCACAGACCGGCTTGGAATTGTTCCTTTCCGTGCAATCCGTCGAGCTCGCCTGCACAAACTTCTTGTTGGCGTAGTGAAACAGTGCGGCAAATGACTCGCGGGCCGACACGTTCGAATAAAAGACGATGTGCGGCACGGGACCGCCAGAGGGGAGCAGCGCATAGCCCCACCCGCCGGTGCTGATGGCCCTGCGATACCCGTCAGAGGTGCGCACATAAACCGCCATCGGACAGTTGCCGGTGGCGCCGCACTCGGGAGAGTGGCCGAAGTAAACGACCAAGGCCTGGCCGAGCGAACCCAGCTGGAGCCGTGTGGCCGTGATGTGAGTAAAGTTCGTACCCAAAGCCGGGCCGCTTTCGAGAACCCGGGCCTTGCCGCGTTCCCAGTTTTCCTTGATCGCCAGCAGAAGCTGCGCGTATTCGCCGGGAGTGACCGCCCGGCCCAAGGAAATCATTCTGCGGGGAATTCGAAAACCCGCTGGTCTGATTCGAGTGTAGGCGGCCGGAGGAGGCAGCAGAAACGCGAGAAAAAGAACGGCGGCAACGAGGGAGCTGCAAAGAGAAAGGCGAGGACCACGCACTCACTCACCTCCATGGCGATATTATTCCTGCCGCAAAGAATGGCCCTGAATTTACGTCCTGGATTCCGCCCCGGACAACAACATACGCCCGACCGACCCCAAAGACAATCTCCAGCTACGCTTTACAGCGAGCGGCTTTGGCGGAGTTTAACTTCGTTGCCTCAAGAGGAGACGGCGCCGTGGATCATACCCGCGGTTCTCACACGAGACAGTGGCCGATTTGCAAACGGAATCAGTGGCTTTGCGGCGGCGCGGTTTGCGGCTTGGGCGGACGCGGCGGACCTTGCTGCTGCTCGCGGGCCTTGCGCTCGGCGTCGAGTTGCGTGAGGAATGCGTCGAATTTCGGCTGCTGCTCGGGCGTGAGCAGCGCGCGGATGCGCGAACGAACGTAAGCATGCACGGCTTCGTATTGAGGCCGGGCCTGCTCCTGGCTCTGTTGGAAGGCCGCGACCCAGCGCTGATGGCCCTGTTTCAGAATCTCCTTGACCTCTTTCTGCTGCGCGGGCGTCAGCCCAACCTCTCGGACCATTTGTTCGAAAGCGCGCTGCCGGCGATGGTCGGGACGCATGTGCCCAGCCATGTAGGTGCCTAATCCGCCGAGGACGCCGCCAAGGACAAAAACGGCCAGGAGCAGAATGAATGCTTTACCGCTGAGTCGTTTATCGGCCATGGTCGCCACTGGAAACGAGAAGATAAGAATCGTCCTGGTAGGCCGGCTGCGGCGCCGAAACGCTCACGAGCGCCTGCACCTGGCTCTGCTCCGGCGCGGGCGGGATCGGCTGGAGCCGCTGCAAATGGAGCAGGAACGCCGCCAGGATGAGCACGACTGCAGTGGCCACCCAGCACAAACGCCAGGCGGCGCGCTCGACCGGTTTCCAGACGTCTTGTTCGCCGCGAACCGCGGCCATCACGCGCGCGACGAAATAGGGGCTCGGCTGCGCTTGCGGGCGCGCGCGAAGCATGCCCAGCAGCGGCACGCTGGCACCGGCCGCATCGAGCGCGGCGGCGCAGCGGGCGCACGACCGCGCGTGAGTTTCCACCTCCGCCGCTTCGTCCGCAGAAAGGCGCCGCTCGATGTAGTCCTCGAGCCGGGCTTCCCGGGCCGGACAAGCGGTTGCGCCAATGCGTTTCCCGAACATTGTCGTCTCAGCCTCGCTTCGCCGCGGGCCGCGAAGGGTTCAGCCGGCGGCGGTAAAGTTCCATCAATTTCGTACGAGCACGAAACAGTCTCACCTTGACCGTGTTTGGATTCAGCTCCAGCACTTCCGAGATTTCATCGATCGAAAAACCCTGCGCTTCCTTCAATTCGAGCATCATCCGGTCCTTGGGATCGAGCTGACCGAGCAGCCATTCCACCAGATCCTGCTGGCGTGCCGCTTCTTCGGGATCCACCATGCCCGACCGCTGCGCCGCTCCCTGATAGCGTTCGCTCTGTTCTTCGCTGAGATCGGCTTCGTAAACGAGCGGACGGGCTTTTTTCTTCCGCAAATGGTTCCAGCACTCGTTGACGGCGATTTTGTAAAGCCAGGTGGAAAATTTGGATCGCAGATCGAAACTGCGCAGCGAAAAATAGGCCTTGACGAAAACCTGTTGTGCGACGTCCTCGGCTTCCTGCGACCCGCGGAGCAACCGGCTGGCAATCGCCACCACGCGGTGCTGGTGCGTGCGCACCAACTCTTCGTAGGCGGCCTCGTCGCCCGATTGGGCCCGACGGACCAATTGCCGTTCGTCTGCAACTTCGCTCCGCTGACCTTCCCCTGCAGACCGCGTCATCGCTTTCGTGGTCAGCCGCTTAGAAGGACGCGCGAGCGGCTGCTTCGGTTACATCTTCCTACGAGCGAGCGCCGGGCGCAAAGCGCCGATGCGGCCGCGGCGGAGGTAGGGCGCGGGGCCAAAGGACTTTCGGGTAGGCGGGGGTTCTGGATGTTGACTGGAAAGGTACTAAAACCTGCCCCGGACTGGAACAGGATGCGTTCTTTTGGGTCAATATTTTGCTAATTTTCCCTCTTGATACCCTTGAGGCATTTATGGAAGAATTAGTGGCATCATGGTTATCGGAGAACGTCTCAGGGCCTTGCGTGAGACGAAAACGCTGTCGCAAGGTGAAATCGAGAAGCGCACCGGTCTACTGCGCTGCTACATCTCGAGAGTAGAGAACGGCCACACGGTTCCGTCCATCGAGACTTTGGAGAAGCTGGCTCGCGCACTGGAGGTGCCGCTCTACCAGCTCTTCTACGATGGCGAGGAACCGCCGGAAGTGCCGGCTCTGCCCGAGAGGAAGTCGGCAGACGAGATCGCCTGGGGTAGCTCGCCTGAGGAATCCCGTTTTCTCAATCGCATGGCACGTTTGCTGGAACGATTGACGGAAAACGACCGCCGTCTGCTGCTGCACATGGCGCAGCGGATGGCCGAGCGATAGCTCGGATTTCGGGGGCAAGCTTCGCGGGGAAGCTGGGAGAGATTGCGGTCACTCCCATTCGATCGTTGCCGGTGGCTTGGAGCTGATGTCGTAGACGACTCGGCTGATACCGTGCGTCTCGTTGACGATTCGCGCGGAGATTCGTTCGAGCACGTCCGCGGGCAGCCGCGCCCAATCGGCGGTCATCGCATCTTCCGAGGTGACGGCGCGAACGGCTACAGTCAGGCCGTAGCTACGAGCGTCTCCCATCACTCCCACGCTGCGAGCCGGCAAAACCACCGCAAAGGCTTGCCAGAGCGACTCATAAAGACCTGCCCGGCGTATTTCGTCGTTGATCACGGCGTCGGCTTGACGCGCCATCTGTAGCTTTTCCTCGGTGATTTCGCCGAGCACGCGCACGGCGAGCCCCGGCCCGGGGAACGGGTGTTTGCGGAGCATTTCTTCCGGCAAACCCAATTCCCTGCCCACCTCCCGTACTTCATCCTTGAACAGGTCCCGCAGCGGTTCGATCAGCTCAAACGGCATTACTTCGGGCAGCCCGCCGACATTGTGATGCGTTTTGATCGTGGCCGAAGGACCGCGCACGGAAACCGATTCGATGACGTCAGGATACAGCGTGCCCTGCACCAGATAGCGCACCGGCCGTCCGGTGCGCCGTTCGAGTTCGCGCGCCTGTTCGGCAAAGACGGCGATGAATTCCTCGCCGATGCGGCGGCGTTTCAGTTCCGGCTCGCTCACGCCGCGCAGGCGCTCCAGGAAGCGGTCGGCGGCGCGCACGCCGATGACGTTGAGGCCGATCCGGCGCTCGAGCAGCTCCATCGTCTCCTCGAACTCATTCAGGCGGAGCAAGCCGGTATCCACGAAGACGTTGGTGAGGCGCGCGCCGATGGCACGGTGCACGAGGGTCGCCGCGACGGCCGAATCCACGCCGCCGCTGAGGGCACAAATGGCATGCTCTTCGCCGACGCGCTCACGAATCGCCTGGATGGTTTCGGCGATGAAACCGGCGCTGGTCCAGTTCGGTTTCGCTCCGCAAATGCCGAAGACGAAATTGCGCAGAATTTCGCGGCCGAATTCGGTATGTCGGACTTCGGGATGGAATTGCACCGCGAAAATGCGGCGCGCCGGATTTTCCACGGCTGCGAGCACGTTTCCACTGCGGCCGAGGGCGCGGAAACCCTCGGGCAGCGCCGCGACTTCATCGCCGTGGCTCATCCAGATTTTCTGGCGCGAGGCCAGCCCCTCGAACAGCGACGAACGCTCCGCCACGTCGAGATCGGCCGGACCAAATTCCCGACTTGCCGCAGGACGAACTTCCCCTCCCAGCGTGTAGGAGAGCCATTGCAGCCCGTAGCAGATACCGAGCACGGGCACGCCAAGATCGAGCACGGCGGGATCGCAGACGGGCGCGCCGGCGTCGTAGACGGAGCTGGGCCCGCCGGAAAGCACGAGGCCCGCCGGATCGAGCGCGCGAATGGAGTCAACGGGAGTCGAACAGGGCAAAACGACGCTGTAGACGTGCTGCTCGCGGATGCGGCGGGCGATGAGCTGGGTGGTTTGCGAGCCGAAATCGAGCACGACGATTCCGCGCGCCGGTTTCTTGCGAATGGTTTCGGCCATGACGCTCAGCGTACCACCAGATTCACCAGACGGTTCGGCACGACCACGGTTTTCACGATCGTTTTTCCCTCCAGGAACGGCGCGACCTTGGGATCCTCGAGAGCCCGCCGCAGCACTTCTTCATCCGCGAGGCCGGCTTCGGCCACCACGCGGCCTCGCACGCGTCCATTGATCTGCACGACGATTTCGTATTCGTCCTCGCGCGCGAGCTCGGGATCGAAGCCGGGCCAGCGCACCGCGGCGAGTCCGCCCGCGTGGCCAAGCCGCGCCCACAATTCCTCGGCGAGGTGCGGCGCGAGCGGCGCGAGCAGGCAAGCGAGCCGGTCGAGACAATCCTTCACCACACTGGGGCGCGCGTCCTCGTCGAGCGGCTCGCGCGCGTAGAGTTCGTTGACGAGTTCCATGATCGCCGCGACCGACGTATTGAAATGCCAGCGGACGTCGAAATCGTCGGTCACGCGCTTGATTGTCTGATGGGTCTTCCGCAGCAGCGTTCGTTCCTTCTCGCTGAGCGACGCGGAATCGGCCCCGGCGGCGCTTTCGGCCGGAACGCCGGCCAGCCGCTCGCCGTGTTTTTCGACCAGCCGGAAAACGCGGAAGAGGAAACGCGAGCAGCCCTCGATTCCCTGCTCGCTCCACTCGAGGTCCTTTTCCGGAGGCGCAGCGAACAGCATGTAGGCGCGGCCGGTGTCGCAGCCGTAGCGGTCGGCGACGTCCATCGCCGCGACCACGTTTCCGCGCGATTTCGACATCGCCACGCCGCCCTTTTGCACCATCCCTTGCGAAAACAGGCGGCTCACCGGCTCGGGGTGATTTACCAATCCCAGGTCCCGCATCACTTTGCAGAAGAAGCGGCTGTAAATCAGGTGCAGAATCGCGTGCTCGATTCCGCCGATGTACTGATCGATCGGAAACCAATACGCCACTTTCGCGGGATCGAAGGGGGCGCGGTCATTTTGCGCGTCGGCGTAGCGGTAAAAATACCAGGAGGAATCGACGAACGTATCCATCGTGTCGGTTTCGCGCCGCGCGCGTCCGCCGCAGCGCGGGCAGATGGCATTCACGAATTCCGGCACACCGGCGAGCGGCGAGCTTCCCTGGCCCGTAATGGCCACGTTCGCCGGCAGCCGAACGGGCAAATCGCTTTCCGGCACGGGCACGACGCCGCATCTTTCGCAGTAGAGAATCGGGATCGGCGTGCCCCAGTAGCGCTGGCGGGAAATGCCCCAATCGCGCAGGCGGAAAATCGTTTCCGCCTTTCCGAAACCGCGCGCCTCGGCGTCGCTCGCCATCCTGACGAGCGCCTCTTCTGACCGCAGGCCGGTGTACGGTCCGGAATTCACCAAGCGGCCGTAATCGCCGGCGGCATTTTCGAGCGCTTCGGAGGAAATCGGATCGCCATTTTCCAGCTGGATCACCACGCGGACCGGCAGTTCGTATTTCCGGCAGAATTCGAAATCGCGCTGATCGTGCGCCGGCACGCACATCACCGCGCCGGTGCCGTATTCCGAAAGAACGAAATTCGCGGCCCAGATGGGCATGCGCTCGCCGGAGAAGGGATTTTCGACGTAGCGTCCCGTGAAAAATCCTCGCTTCTCCGCAGCCATTTCGGCGGGGCGCAAGATGTGGCGGCGCAGGTCGGCGGCTTCCGCTTCGAGCGCGGCGCGATTCGGCTGCCCCTCGAAAAGCTTCGGCAGCAGCGAATGATCGGGCGCCAGGAGCAGCACCGTCGCGCCATAGATGGTGTCGATTCGCGTGGTGAAAACTTCAATCGAAACGTCCGGTTCGCCGGCCAGGCGAAATCGCACGCGCGCGCCGGCCGATTTCCCGATCCAGTTGCGCTGCATCGTGAGGACGCGTTCCGGCCAGCCTTCCTCGAGCAACTTCATGTCGTCGAGCAGCGCGTCGGCGTAGGAAGTGATGCGGAGGAACCACTGTTCCAGGTCCTTCGCTTCCACCGGCGTGGTATCGTGCCGCCAACAGCAGCCGTCCACCACCTGCTCGTTGGCCAGCACGGTCTGGCATTGGGGGCACCAGTTGACACGCGAACGTTTGCGGTACGCGAGGCCGCGCTCGTACATCTTCAGGAAAAACCACTGATTCCACCGGTAGTACTCGGGTTCGCAAGTGGAAATTTCGCGCCGCCAGTCGTAACTGAAACCGAACCGGCGGCAAACAGCCTTCATCTGCGCGATATTGGCGTTAGTCCACTCGCGAGGATGGATATTGTGTTGCATGGCGGCGTTTTCCGCGGGCAAACCGAACGAATCCCAGCCAAGCGGATGAAGCACGTTGAACCCGCGCATGCGTTTATAGCGGGCGACGGCGTCGCCGATAGTGTAGTTGCGCATGTGGCCCATGTGGAGCGTGCCGGAGGGGTACGGCAACATTTCGAGGACGTAATATTTCGGGCGTCCCGGCTCCGCGTCGGCGTCGTAGGCGCCGGCCCGTTCCCAGATTTCCTGCCATTTTTGTTCGATCGCTTGCGGATCGTATTCCGCCACGGTTGCTGTCACCTCGTTTGCGTTTGGTCGCCGCGCGCCGCTTTTCGCCGCGGCCGGAAACCATCCGCCGGAGCTGCCGGAGAATCCAGCGGTTGCTTCCATTCGACTCCCGCCAGCCGCCAGAGCGCGCTCACGTTGCGCCAGTCGTCTCCCGGCTGGTCAATCGGCGTTTCCAGAATGAAGGCGCGGCCGGCAAGCGCGGGATGGTTCACGATGCGGCCCATCGCTTCGAGCCCAATTTGGCCGAGTCCCAGGTGTTCGTGCCGGTCCACGCGGCTGCCAAAGAGGGCTTTGCTGCCGTTCACGTGGACCACGCGGACCCTGTCCAGGCCGATTTCCCGAGCGATCTTCGCCATCGTCCCGTCCATGCCTTCCTGCGTGTGAATCGGATAGCCGGCGGCGAACAGGTGCGCGGTGTCCAGGCAGACGCCCACCGGCAGCCTCGCGCACGCTCCCAGAATCGCGCGCAATTCCTCGATGCGCGAGCCGACGGCGCTTCCCTGCCCGGCGGTAATTTCCACCAGAATGCGTAGCGATCCCAAATTCATTCCGCGCGCCGCCCTCGCCATCGAACCGGCAATGCGATCGACGGCGGCTTCGATCGTGCTGTCGCGGCGGCTGCCCGGATGGACAACCAGAAAATCGGCGCCGAGCGCGACCGCCCGTTCCAGTTCGCCGCGAAATCCGGATACGGAGAGAGCGCGAGTGCGATCGTCCGGCGCGGCCAGGTTGATCAGGTAATTCGCGTGGATGACGAGCGGAGCCAGGCCCAGTTCCGCGCGACGCCGCCGGAATTCCTCCGCCTCGCCGGGATCCACTTTGCGCCCCGGACCCGCCCACATGCGCGGACTCGCGGAGAAAATCTGCAGCGCCGTCGAGCGCAAGTTCCGCGCCAGTTCGAGCGACTTGAGGAACCCGCCTGCGATGGACATGTGGGCGCCGATCGCCCAGCGCGAAGGGGGAGCGGCCGGTTCGACGGCCGGTGGCGCGGCCGCTGGCCGGGCCGGATCGCAGGCAAGGCTTCCTGCCGGCGATTTTGGCTGCACCCGTGGCTTTGTCGCGCGCATCTCGCAATCACTTGACCGGAAAATTTCGACCGGCGCCGAAAGCTAGAACGTCATTCTACTGGAGGCGCTCATGGGAACCAAGTCCCCTGCGCGCCTTGGCTGGGCCATGGTCCTTTGCTTGCTTCCCGCCGCAGCGGTTAAAATAGGGTCTTCCGGCAGTTCCCCTCGTTCGAGAGGGTTTCCGTGGACGCGAGACCGAAAGAATCCCATCCCCAATCCGACACTCGCTTCGCCGAGTGGATGGCGACGGCGCTCGATCGGCAGATCGAAGCCGGAAAAGCGCTGGAAACCGAGGCGATTCACGATCTCCGCGTGGCCTTGCGCCGCTCGCTGGCTATGGCGGAAGCCTTCGTCGCGCTCGATCCCGACCCCGCGTGGCGCGAGATGCGGCGCCAGGGACACCGCCTGTTTAAACCGCTGGGCCGGCTGCGCGACGTCCAAGTGCTCAAAGAATGGGTGAAGCGCATCGATCCGGCGGAGGGTCCGCTGGCGCGGGCGGTGCTCGACCGGCTGGAAGAGAACGAGCGCGACGAGCAGCGAGCGGTGAGGAAAGCGCTGGGACGTTTCAGCCGCAGGCGCTGGAAGCTGTGGGCCGGGCATTTGCCCTCGCGCGCCGCGCGGCTGCCGCTCGACGGCGCGGCCGCGGAATATCTGGCGGTCGAGCAGTGGGAGCGCGCGTACGGGTTGCACCGCAAGGCGGCGCGGAGCGGCTCGCTCGCCGCGTTCCATCGCGCGCGTATCGGACTGAAGAAGTTCCGTTACGCGGTGGAAAATTTCCTTCCCGCAACCGGAGTGGATTGGGTCGAAACGCTGAAAGCGATGCAGGACACGCTCGGCGAGGTCCACGATCTGGATCTGCTGCGCCGGATGGCAACCTCGCGCTCGCTCGCGGCCGGCGCGGACGAGCGGCGCAAATGGAAGCGGCAGATCGCCGCGCTGATTTCCGAACGAGTTCGCGCCTATCGCGCGAAGATGTCGGGCCGGCGCTCGCAATGGCTCGCTTGGCGAAAACAACTGCCGCAGGATTCTGAACTGGCTTCGGCGGCGCTGGCGTGGCTCGAAGTATGGGCGTCGTTCCTGACGCCCGATCCGGCGCACGCGCGCCACGTGGCAAAACTTTCTCTGGAACTCTACGACCAGGTCGCCGCGGAGGGACTGGGCGGCGCACAGCCAGGCGAGCGAATGCGCCGCGTGCTGGAAATCGCCGCGCTGGCGCACGACGTCGGCCGTGCCCGCGGCGCGCGATCCCACCACAAGCGCTCCTATCGCATGATTTCGGCTCTGAAAACGCCGCTGGGGTGGTCGCCCGAGGAAATCCAACTGGCCGCTCTAGTGGCCCGCTACCATCGCCGCGCGCTGCCGCAGCTAAATCAGGCCGCCTTCGCCCGCTTGCGGCCGGACCGGCGACAAAAGGTGGTCCTGCTGGCGGGAATCCTGCGTCTGGCCAACGCCTTCGACCAGCGGCACGACGCTTCCGTGCGCAGCCTGCGCGCCAGCGTGGCCCGAGACGCCATTGAAATCCACGCCGGCGGTTATACCGGCGCCGAACCCGGCGCTTCGCGAATCGCCAGCGCGCGCCATCTATTCGAAATCGCGTGCAAGCGGCCCGTAGCCGTTCTGCCCGGGGCGTAGCGGGGCCGACCTTGTTCGCCAGGTGATGGCGGTCATGGCGGCCCGAAGGCCGGCAGATTGAACGCCACGGCGCGAGGAATGATCTCGGCGCGACGCCGGCTTTCCCTTCCCTAACGAGCGACTTTTCGGAGTATTTTCGGCGTATACAGGAAACCGAGCAGCGCCCGCGGAGGATCCACGCTTTCGAATTCCAGCAGCGCGACGCCGGCTTTTTTCAGACGCGTGAAGGCCGCGCCGCGGCCGGTCGCGGCGGCAATCACCGCGTCGAGATGCGGCGCATGTCCGAAGCAGATCACCGCGTGCGCCCTCAGCTTCGCGAGTTCCCCGAAGAGAAGCGCCGGTTTGCTTTCGGGAAGCAGACTATCGGTCTGACGCAGCCGCGTAACGGGGAAATTCAGCACCTCGCAGAAAATTTCGGCCGTTTCCACCGCACGCAGCAGCGGGCTTGTCATCATCACCGACGGCCGTTCGGTCAACTTCGCGAGTCCGCGAGCCACTTCATTGGTTTTGGCGACGCCGCGCGGCGTGAGCGGGCGCATACGATCGGAGGGGCTCGACGGATCGGTTTTCTCGGCCGCGATTCCGTGCCGCACCAGGTAAACGAGCATCCGTTTTCCCCCCTTTTTCCCGCGCGGAATGAACGGCTACGCGCGCCGCGCTTTTTCGGCGCGGAAATGGGCCTTTCGCCCGAATTCCTGTTCGAACAGCGGGGCGCGGCGCCCAGCCAGATGCAAACGACTCGCCAGCCGCTCGCCGCCGGAAACCGAGAAAATCACTTCGGTCGCGTTGACGCGCGCCGATACGGATGTCGCGCTCTTCCCGGCCCGATCGCCCAGCGCCACGGCGAATCGCAGAAGCGAGGCAAGCATGCGGACCTGGGTCCGCTCGCGCGGGCTGAACGACGAATAGAGTTTGTGGCGCATCGTTGGCTCGATCGTATCCTGATAGCGCACCAGGCACGCCACCAGTTCGCGTTCGGAGGGCCGAAAGCCCGGCAACCGGCCGTGGCGCACCAGATATTCGCCGTGCTTTTGCCTGCTTTCGGGATTCACCACCGAACCTACGTCGTGCAGCAGCGCGGCCAATTCGAGCGGCAGGCGCAACTGCACGGGCAAACCGTGGAGCGGGGCCAACTGATCGAAGAGAGACGCCGCCAGCGCTCGCGTCCGCTCGGCCGCTTGGCGGTCGGCGCGAAACATCGTGGAGAATCGCCGGGCGCGATCGAGCAGAAGTTCCGTGTGGCGCCTTTCCGTAGCGGGAGGGCGGCGCCGAGCCAGCGACGCGGCCAGATCGAGCAGCAAGCCTTCGCGCACGCCAACGCCGGGAACCAGCACGCTGCGCAGATGCAGCCATTCGGCCAGCGTGGTGAAAATGACCGCCGCGACGGCCATCACGTCGGCGCGGTCGGGACGCGCGCCGAATTGCTTCATCCGGCCGCGCAGATCGAGGTCGAGGATCTCGCGCAGGCGGCGCTTGAGCTGCCCCAGATGCAGCACCGGCACGCCGCGAAATGGCGAGCCGGAAGTGATCCGCGCCAGGGCTTCGGCGTTTCCGCCGCAGCCCGCGATCACGCTGTCGGTCAAATCGGGCGGGTCGGGCCAGGCGGAAACCAGCGTCGCCAGAACGTGGTCGTGCAAAGCGCGCTGCTGCTCGCGCGACATCCGCTCGCCGTAGCCGAAGCTTTCCATCAGCCGTACGGTGCCCAGCGGCAGCGCGAACGACCGCTCGACGCCCTCAGCCCCGAGCAAGGTGATTTCCAGGCTCCCGCCGCCCAGATCGAAAATCAGCCGCGGCGCCATGCGCTCGCCCAGCGCGTGAGCGACCGCGTGGCGCACCAGGCGCGCCTCCTCGCCCGAACCGATCACTTCCAGGCGCAGCCCCGCCGCGCGGGCTACACGCCGCACCAGCAATTGGCGGTTTCGCGCCTCGCGAGCGGCGCTGGTGGCCACGGCGCGGTACGCCTTCACTTCGTAATGGTCGAGCACGTGCCGGAAGTGGCGAAAGGCACCTACGGCGCGGCCGATGGTCGCCCGGTCGAACCGCCGTTCGAGAAAGACGCCATGTCCCAGGCGGACGGGAGCGCGCTCGGTTTCGACCACCACGAGTCCCGCGCCCGACCGCGCCTCGGCAATCGCCAGACGAATGGCGTTCGAGCCGGCATCGATGGCAGCCAGCCGAACGGGAGAGCCCCACTCTAGCGCCATAGATGGACCAGGGCTTGGGAAGGCTGGTAGCGAACGCTGCGAATGCCCAGATGCTCGGCGAGGCGCCGGCGCAGGTCGGCGTTCACCGAGCGAACCGAGCCTTCACCGCTAAAGGTGACGAATTTGTGGCGGCCGGCCAGATGCACGAATTCCTTGCGCATCATGCTCTGGTACTGGATGAAGGATTCGTAGAGGTCGTCGGAAAGGTGCATGTCGCGCCCGGCTTCCCAGTAGCTGATGGCGGGCGACTTTTTGAATTCGCGCGTGAAGGCGATTTCCGGCCGCACGTTGAGGAAAAACGTGAGGTCGGGCCGCGGCGCGAGCGAGTAAAGGCCGTGGGCGTATTCGCGGTCGATGCCGCGCACCACCGCGCGCACGATCAGGGTGTAGAAATACCGGTCGGCGAGGACGACCATGCCCGAGCGAAGCGCGGGAATGATGCGAGTTTCGAGCTGGTCGTAGAAATCGGTCGCGTACATCAGCGCCAGCGTGTACCGCGTGACGACGTTCCGCGCCAGCAGCGCGTCGATATCCTTGCCGATGAGCGCCGACCGCCGCAGGCCCATCGCCTGCACCGCGAAGCCCTGCGATTCGAGCCACTCGGTAAGCAACTCGATCTGGGTCGAGCGGCCCGAACCGTCGCCGCCTTCGATCACGATCAGATGGCCTTCGAGTTCCTCGCGGCGCATTTTCGGCAGCGTCAGCGAGGCGAGCGTCTGCGAGGCTTCTTCCGGCACCGGCGCGGGGGCCTTGCCGTCGTTTCCCGTTGTTTTCGGTGCTTCCGGAGCTTCGCTCATGTCGTGGCGAACCGCTTCAAGTCGATTCGGGCCGAAACAATCTCGCGCATTTGCTCCTGCAGCTTATGCACGGCCAGCGTGCCGTCCATCAGAACGAACCCTTCCGATTCGATCATCTGGTCGTAGCGATCCAGGATCATCCCCTGGAAAATCCGGAAACTTTCCAGCCGGTCGAGTGAAAGCCCGAGATCGGCGCCGGCCTCGTAGTATTTCAGCCGCGGTCGTCCGCTGAGAATGCGACCCATGGCGATTTCGAGCGGGGCGCGGTAGTAGAAGGTGATGTCCGGCGCCATGGCGAAGCGATACAAATTCCGCAGCCACGCTTCCGGGCAGCCCCGGGCGCCGTCGCGGGCGTAGGCCGTATAGACGTAGCGGTCGGCCAGCACCAGATGTCCGCTGCGCAGCAGGGGCAGAATCTGGCGCTCGTAGCGGTCGGCGAAATCCGCCGCGTGGATCAGCGAGAACGTGACGGGAGTGAGCAGACGGCGTTTCTTGCCGCGCTTGGTGGCCGCAGCGACCAGAGGCGAAGAGTTCCATTCGGTGAAATGGGTGCGAAAACCACCCACCTCCAGCCACCGCTTCAGGAGATGGAGCTGCGTGCTTTTCCCGGAGCCATCAATTCCTTCGACCACCACCAGGGCTCCCGGATAGTTTCGGGGTGAGGTTTTGGCGGGCTTGCTTTCCGTTGTGATTTCAGCGACCGGCGCAGGGCTCATGGAGCTCGGATTCCCAGCCAAATAGATAGGCACGTATGATAACCCCCACGTGAGGCCCACGTAAAATTCCTGTTACAGCCGCATGGGGTCGATTCCGGAAGCGGGAATGGGATCCGACCCTGTGGAAAAGGTGTGAATATCGCCGGGTCTTTAACCTGATATTAACATTTCCCCTCGGGCCGGGGTGTACACTCACTTTCCGCCTTTGCCTGCCACCGGCTGGCGAAGGACCGCGGGTTCTCCCGCGGAAGCCAACGGCGGACATTTCCGCCGAGGAAACGAACGCCGCTCATCGGGGGATATCCATGACGCAGATCAGCGCACCGCAGCATCCATGGGGAGTCGCTTGCCTCCACTGCGGTGAGGTTATTCCGGTTCCCTTCGAGCCGGCGCTGGTCACGAGCTCCAATGCCGACATCGAGGAACGGGGTTCCGGACGTGTTTTTCTGGCCTGGTGCCCGACCTGCGATCGCGAAGCTCCGTATTCCACCGTGCAAGTGGTGAGATTTGAATCGTTCGGCCGAGGCACTGCCGCCGCGGCTGCCGGTGCCCTCTAACCCACCTTCCTCCCGTCGTTTCCGTAGCCACCACCCCAATAGCCTGCTCGTGCGCCTCCGAGCGCGGGCGTTTGCAGAGGCCGCGCGGATGGGGTAGACTCGCTTTCTTCATGGGGCTTTCCCTTCGGAGAAACTGATGCTAGTCGTGATGCAAGCCAACGCCACAGAGGAGCAGGTTCGCGCCGTTTGCGAGCGGATCGAATCGTTCGGTCTGCGGGCGCACCCGATACCGGGCGCGGTGCGCACGGCGATTGGAATTACCGGAAACAAGGACGCGGTAGATCTGGGAACGCTGGAGAGCCTGGCCGGCGTGGCCGAGTGCATCCCCGTCAGCAAACCCTACAAACTGGTCGGCCGGGAAATGAAGCCGGAGGATACCGTCATCACGATTCCGACGCCGGCCGGGGACGTGAAAGTGGGCGGAGTGCACGTCGCCGTGATTGCCGGGCCGTGCGCCGTCGAGACTCGCGAGCAGACCTTTGCCGCGGCCGAACGCGTGCGGGCGGCGGGAGCGCGGCTGCTTCGCGGCGGCGCGTACAAACCGCGGACGTCGCCCTACAGTTTCCAGGGCCTGGGCCTCGATGGCCTGAAAATCCTGGCGGAAGCGCGCGAAACGTACGGCGTGGGTATCGTGACGGAAGCGGTGGACAACGATAGTCTCGACCTGGTCGAGGAATACGCCGACGTCATCCAGATCGGCGCGCGGAACATGCAGAATTTCTCGCTGCTCAAACGCGCGGGCCGCGCGCGGAAACCGGTACTGCTGAAACGCGGCATGTCGGCGACGCTCGACGAACTGCTCATGGCCGCCGAATACATTCTTTCCGAAGGCAATTACCAGGTGATGCTCTGCGAGCGCGGCGTGCGGACGTTTTCCGATCACACGCGGAACACTCTCGATTTGAGCGTGGTTCCCGCGGCCCAGCGCGCCAGCCACCTGCCGATTCTCGTTGATCCCAGCCACGGCACCGGCCGCCGGCAAAAGGTGCGGGCGCTTTCCCGCGCCGCCGTCGCCGTCGGAGCGGACGGGCTCATCATCGAAGTGCATCACGATCCCGACCGCGCCCTTTCCGACGGAATGCAGTCCATCGCACCCGAGGAATTCCAGCTCTTGATGACGGAAGTGAAGGAAATCGCGCGCGTGCTGGACCGCACGGTGAATTGAGCCGAGGCGAATCGCGGCGCCGATGCGTTCCGGAAGGAGCGTTTCGGCGGCCGAGAGCGGCGCGAATCCGACCGAAGAGTTCCCCTCCTCGATGAGTGAGCCTTCCCGGCAACGGCGAGTGGACGGCAAAGGATGAAATTGCGGCCGAATGCGCGGCTCGTCGTTGCGCTGGTGGCGCTTGCCATCGCGGGCACGATCGAAGTTCTGCGCGAAAAAGAACCTACCTTTCTGCGCCCCGGCCTTCACCTCTACGCCTACGTCGCCAATTCCGCCGACGGTACCGTGACGGCGGTGGATCTGGTAAAGCTCCAGCCGGTGGCGACGATCCCCGTGGGGCCGCAGCCCGGCTGGGTGACGGCGCTGCCAGCGCGCAAACAGATTTGGGGCGTGAGCGCGGGCGGGGGGTACGTCTGGGTGATCGACGCGCCAAAAGGGACCGTGCAGCGCATCCCCGTTTGCCAGGATCCGGTTTCGCTCGTCTTTTCTCCGAATGGGCAGCGAGCCTATGTAGCCTGCGCCGCGTCGGGAACCGTGGCAGCCATCGACTGCGAAACGCGGCAGGTGGTGGCGCGAGGCCGAGCGGGACCGCCCGGCGGCGAAACCACCGAAGCGTTGACGCCGAACGGGAAATGGCTGCTCGTCGCCAGTCGCGCGGGCGCCACCGTGAGCTTGCTGGACGCGGCGTCGCTGCGCGAAAAAGCGGGTTTGGCCGTCGCGCCCAATCCGAACGCCATTGTCGTGCTGCCGGACAGCTCGAAAGCTTTCGTCGGCTCGGCGACGACGGATTTCGTTTCCGTCCTGCGGCTCGATCCGCCGGCGGTGGTCGCGCGCCTGGAAACGGGAGGCCGCACGAGCGCGCTCGTGCTCAAGCCGGATGGCGGTGAAATTTACGTGCTTTCGCCCGATACGCACGGAATGACGGTGATCAATACCTGGACGAACGAAGTCGGCGATTTCCTGCAGCTAGGCGCCGATCCGGCGGCGGGAGTGGTCACGCGCGACGGCGCGACGCTCTACGCCTGCGACGCCGGCGGACAGCGAGTGGACGTCGTGAACCTCACTTACCGCGAACTCGAAGGCTCGGCGCCCACCGGGCAGCGACCCGTCGCTTGCGTGCTGGGGCTCGACCAGAAACTCTTGCTCGTCGCCGATAGCGCCTCGAACGATCTGGCCGTAATCGCGCGGCAAGGGCCGAACCTCGTGACCCTGGTCCCCGTCGGGAAGCAGCCGAATTCGCTGGCCGTGGAACTGTTTTAGTTCAAAATTTTCTCAATATTCAGGTAAAACTTTAGCCGCCGGCGCGCGCGCGGGTGTCCGTCTTTCTCGCTGAACGCGCAGACACTCCCGGAGAGATTCCGCCAGACAGCATAAGAACACCAGCGCTCTTCAGCGGCCGAAATGAGTTGAGAAATTACTTGAAGGGAACCCGTCCGCTGGAAGGAAGAAACAGCGCGGCGATCCGGTCTCGCAGATGGGCGAAGGTCCAATGGAGCTCAGCGCAAATTCCGAGGAAACTCTTCGCACCATTGGACCATCCCCATAGTCTTTGCACGCGCGCAAACGAACAGGCGGAAGGGCGAACGAGCCGGTGGCAGGCTGGCGAAAATTCGCTTGATAAATGTGCCACACTAGGACCCGATGAACGCGACCTATCCCGTTTCGCCTTCGAGCGAGCGCCCTGCCGGCATGTTAGAATGGCGGCCCATACGGATGCGGCTGCTCAACCGATACATTTTTCGGGAACTCGTTTCCCACGCCTTCCTCGGCTTGGCCGTTTTCACGTTCGTCTTTTTCGTTCCGAAACTTGTGCAATTGATGGATCTGGTGGTGCGCCACTGGACGCATGTGGGATCGGTGCTTCTGCTGGTGGCTTGCGCGCTGCCGGCCGTGCTGACCTTTTCGCTGCCGATTGCCGTGCTGGTGGGCGCGCTGATCGGGCTAGGGCGCCTGGGCGCCGATAGCGAGATTATCGCGCTCAATTCCGTGGGGATCGGGCGCCGGCATCTGCTGATTCCCGTCGGGCTGTTCGCTCTGGTGGGCACGCTGATCACGCTGGGCAATACGCTCTGGCTGGTTCCTCATGCGATAAACGAGATGACCCTCATCGAGCATCGCCTGATCTCCTCGGAAAGCTCGCTCGAAATCGAGCCGCGCGTCTTTCAGGAGGAATTTCAGCATCTCATCCTTTACATACAGGACGCGACCGCCTCGGGCCGGCGCTGGCGCGGAGTTTTCCTCGCCGATACGGGACTCAGCGGAACCAGCGAAGTGACCCTGGCGCGCAGCGCGCAACTGGTGCCCCGCCCCGGCACCGGCACTCTGCAAATTCACCTCGATGGCGGCTCGACGCAGACGTACGACCCGGCCGAACCCAGCCATTACAACGTGGCAACATTCGCTTCCAGCGATCTGGCGCTGCGGCTTTTGGGAACGGCTCGAGCGAAACCCTCCGCACCGGTGCCGGCTCGCGAATCTATTAGCCAATTGCTCGCCACGAGAGGGCAGGACCGTCTGGAAGCTCAAGTGGAACTTGAACGAAGATTCGCGTTTCCCGTTGCCTGTCTCGTTTTTGGCTTGCTGGCGATTGGCGTGGGCGCTCGCCCGCGCCAAGCGAGCCGCGCCATGGGATTCGTCCTCACGCTCGCCCTGCTGGCCGGTTATTACCTGGTCTTCGTCATTGGGGTCGGCAAAGCACGGCAGGGCGTTTTGCCGCCGTGGCTGGGCGTCTGGCTGGCGAATATCGCCTGCGCCGCGATCGGCGCGGGACTGATCGCCGGAATCGACAGTGTGCGCTGCGGGCGCTGCTTCGAATGGATCGCCGAACGCATGGCGGAACTCACGCGAAAGCCGGCGCCCGCGGCGGGCACCGTGGCGGAACAGCGAGCGGCGCCGAGCCGGCGGCATCTGCGTTTCCCGCTGCTGGTGGATTTGTACCTGCTGCGGAGCTTCGCGTTCTATTTCGCGCTTACGCTCGCCGGTTTCGTTCTGCTATTCGAGGTGTTCACGTTTTTCGAGCTGCTGAACGACATTTCGCGCCACCACATCGCCTTTTCGGTGGTCGCCAATTATTTCCGTTACCTGGCGCCGCTGCTGCTCTACGAACTGACGCCGCTCGCCGCGCTGATCGCCACGCTGGTCACGCTGGCGGTGATGAGCAAATACAACGAAGTGACGGCCTTCAAGGCTTCCGGCATCAGCCTGTACCGTCTTTCCGTTCCGCTGCTCATCGCCGGGCTGGCCATTTCCTTCGGGCTTTTCGCGATGGACGCGAATTTCCTGCCCTACGCCAATCGCAAGCAGGACGCACTGCGCAACCAGATCAAGGGTCTGCCCGCGCAGACCTTTTTTCAGCCGCGGCTGCGCTGGATTTCCGGTCAGGGCGACAAAATCTACAATTACGAACTCTACGACGCCGCCCATCAGACGTTCGCAGGGCTCAACGTCTTCGAACTCGATCCGAAGTCGTTCGCTCTCCGGCGCCGCATCTACGCCAAACGGGCGCAGTGGGAGCCGGAGATCGGCGGCTGGGTGCTCGAACAGGGATGGGTGAGGGATTTCCGCGACGAACGCGTGGTGAACTACCGGCCGTTCACTGTGGATTCTTTCCCGGAGATGCGCGAGGCCCCCGGCTATTTCCGCCGCCAGGTGCTCCAGTCCTACCAGATGAACTGGCGACAGCTGGGCCGCTACATCGCGCAGTTGCGCCAGGCCGGCTTCGACGTCGCCTCGCTTTCCGTTCAGTGGCAACGGAAATTCGCGTTTCCACTTCTCGCGGCGATCATCATTCTGATCAGCATTCCCTTCCCGTTTCTGCTGGGAACGCGCAGCGCGGTGGGCGGCCTGGCGGCCGGCGTGGGCATCGGAATCGTCTATTGGGCCACGTCGGCGCTGTTTGAAGCGATGGGAGCGGTGGGGCAACTGCCGCCGGTGGTGGCGGGATGGGCGCCGGACGCGATTTTCCTGTTTGCGGGGCTCTACTTTTTCCTGAAGATGCCGACCTGACGATCAGCCGGCAAACGGCCGGAACGACGGTTCCTTCGGATGCCAGGGTTCAGCTGATGGCAGCCCGCCTGCACACGAGCGAAACCCCGGCTTCCGGCGGCAAGCACAACCTCATTGCGGTCAGCCGGACTTTGGCGCAGCTTCGTCATTCCTTGTCGTAAACCGCCATGCTATGGAACTTTTTCCCCGCTGCGCCAGTCCCGTGGACGGTCACCGTGCGGGTTTTTCCGTCAGCAGACACCACGATTCGGCCGAACAACGTGAGCCTTTTGCCTTTCTTCTGCCGGATGACGAGCGTGCGACTGCCCGCTCGCGTGAGCGACATCGTGTCCGCCAGTGAACTGCCGGAGATTGGGTAATACCGGCCGTTCATTTTGCCTGTCCATTCGGTATGCGTGGGGGCGCCGTTGGCATCAACACCGTCCGTGGTCAGTTTGACGTTCTCGCCCGCAGTTTCCCAAACAGCCTTGGTGATTTTTCCCGAGGAGGGGCTGAACTTCGACTTGGCCTCGTTCAGAGTCCAACTGCCCATGAAGGAGCTTTGGGCAAAACAGACTACAGCTCCGAGAAAGCACAACGCCAGCGTCATTGCCGCCACTCTTGCTTTCATATCTCCTCCTGATCGAGAAGCAATACGTAAGGCTGTGGGGCTAGAAAGTTTTGGTTGAGAATTTCTTTTTGGGCTTCTCCCTTGCGCAGAACTCTAGCCCGTCCCCAACGCTCTGTCAATTGCGAAGGAACCGCTACCCAGGCTGGCCAGGATTGCACTCAAGGAGAACTGTAGGGAGCAAGGGGTAGCGCCGGCCGGGCGCGAGCGCCCGGCGCGACGCTTCCCTTCAAGAAATAGTCGAGGTTTACTGCGCGACCGGCCGTTCCTTCTTTCCCGCCCGGCCTTTCGATTTCCGCTTTTCCTCTTCCAGCACAGCGTGAGCCGCGGACAGACGAGCGATCGGCACGCGGAACGGCGAACAGCTCACGTAATTCATGCCGACTTCGTGGCAGAAGCGTACGCTGTCCGGGTCGCCGCCGTGCTCGCCGCAGATCCCGACTTTCAGACCGCGCCGCGTGGATCGCCCGCGCTCGATCGCCCAGCGAATCAGCAACCCCACGCCTTCGGTGTCGAGCGATTGGAACGGGTCGACCTTGAAAATGCCAGCCTTGTTTTCGTCGACGTAGTCGGGAAGGAACCGTCCGGCGTCGTCGCGGGAGAGCCCCATCACCGTCTGGGTCAGGTCGTTCGTGCCAAAGGAGAAGAATTCGGCCACCTGGGCGATCTGGTCGGCGAGCAAGGCCGCGCGCGGCAGCTCGATCATCGTGCCGACGGTGTAATCGAGTTTCACTTTCGCCTGCTTCAGCACTTCATCGGCAACGCGGCGCGTGGCGTCGGTGAGAATGTTCAGCTCCTTTTTGTCCATCGTGAGCGGGATCATGACTTCAGGAAACACTTGAATGCCGCGCTTTTTGCAATTCGCCGCCGCTTCGAAAATAGCGCGCACCTGCATTTCCAGAATTTCCGGATAGGTGATCGCCAGACGGCAGCCGCGATGGCCGAGCATCGGGTTCGCTTCGTGCAACTGCTCGACGCGCTTGGCGACGAATTCGGCGCTGACGCCGATTTTCTCCGCCAGTTCCCGCTGCCGTTCGGCTTCGTGCGGCACGAATTCGTGCAGCGGCGGATCCACCAGGCGGATCGTGACGGGCAGCCCCTTCATCGCCTCGAAAATCCCGGTGAAATCGCGGCGCTGGAACGGCAACAGCTTATCGAGCGCGCGGCGCCGCGCTTCCGGCGTTTCTGCCAAAATCATCTCCTGAATGGCGAACTGGCGGTCGGCGCTGCGCTCGGGCTGCTCGAAGTCCTTGAAGAACATATGCTCGGTGCGGCACAAACCGATGCCTTCGGCGCCCATTTCCCTGGCCTTGCGCGCGTCGTGCGGCGTATCGGCGTTCGTGCGCACGCCCAATTTG
>JAKAOH010000035.1 GCA_021812285.1 Acidobacteriota bacterium
AACGATACCGAGCAGATCGTCGAGACCATTCGCCGGCAGCACAAGGATGGCAGCACCTTCGTGAAGATTTATGAGACCGGACGCGATGAAATGGTCCCGCGCGGTTCGGCTCCATGCCTGGGCGACCCGATCTGCGCTCGGCTTGGGATTGGCGAGCAGCAGGGCGATCCCGAATTCTGGGATTTCCATACGCCCTATCAGTACACCGAAGCGCAGTTGAAGGCGGCGGTTGCCGAGGCTGCGCGTCTGGATACCAACGTCGGCGTCCACTGCCAGGGCGAACCGGCCGCCCGGTTCGCGGTCGAAGCTGGCGTCGCCTCGATCGATCACGCCACGCAACTCAGCGACGGCACCATGCAACTGATGAAGGAAAAGCGCATTCCCGCCGTGCCGACATTCACCATCTTCGAGTATTTCGCCGACCGCGCGCCGACGCCGGAAGCCGCGGCGCGCGAGCACGCCATGCTCGATTACAAAATCCACGAGTTCAAACGCCAGGTCGCGGCAGGGATTCCGATGGCGGTCGGCTCGGATGTGGGACCGTTCCCGCATGGCACGCAGGCGAAGGAATTCGAGCTGATGGTGCGGTACGGCATGACGCCGCTGGCCGTCTTGCAGGCGGATTACCTGAATGACCCGCGGATTCTGACCTGGCAAAACGAAGTCGGTCAGCTCATACCCGGTTACTACGCGGACGTAATCGCCGTACCTGGCAATCCCCTTGCGGACATTACCGCCGTCGAGCACGTGCAGTTCGTAATGAAAGCCGGCGTGGTCTACAAGGGTAAAGGTTCGGAAAATTAGGCATCCCAGCGCCGAGGATCATCCCAATGCGCATGCGCCGTTCGGAGCGAATCTTGACCCGAAATGCAGCTAGGATGTCACAAACCATCGCGCCAATCGCTGCGTCTTGCGTGGCGCTGGCCGCAGCCTTCGTGGCTTCGCTCGCTGGAGCCCACCCGCCCCATGCGGAGGGAAGGTCGCTCCAATTGTACCGACTGCGCTTGCCCAATACGTGGGCAGCGGCACTGGCACCAGATGGGCATCACATCGCTGCGATCATAATCAGGCCCCTGACCTCCGGAGGTCGCCAGAGGTGGCAAGACAGGCTGCAAGTTTGGGACTTTCGAACCCGCGAGCTGCTGACGGACCGAGGCCTAGCCGTGGAGGACACACCCGCCGATTCCACCAGCCGCAGCCTACAATACACGCCGGACGGACGGCATCTCATCTACTGCGACGGCCTCTCTGTCCACGTCTTCGGCGCCTCGAATTATCGGGAGATCCGGTCGTTCCCGGCGATACCGCCCAGCACGCCCGGAGCGCGCTGGGAGGCCCGCCGCACCGCAATTTCACCAGGCGGCGGGAAGATAGCAGTCAAGGAGGTTCAGTGGGATCAGGGCGGCGTCACGGGCCGCGAGTTGCTAAGCGTGTACTCGCTCAAGTCGGGCGTCGTGCTACGCAAATGGGACCTCCAGCCCGCGACGATCGGGGGATTCGCATGGTCACCCGACGGAAGAAGCTTGGCAGTGACGACGGTCCCGGACTACGACGACTATTGCCCACACCAGAAGTGCGACTTGGCGGAACTGCGAAAGCTGCCGGACCTGCGGATTCTGGCCCTTGAGGGCGGCGCTATCGCGGTTGCAACTGGTTACGAGGAAACTTGGTTGCATTACCACTGGTGGAATAGGTGGTGGGGATACGGAATCACGGATGACCCGGCCGCAGACGTGGCTTTTCTCGGAAACAGCACCGTGGCCACGGTCTCCGGAGGGCCCGCCTTTGGCCCTGGCAAGAAGGATGACCTTCGGATCTGGGATTCCACGACAGGCAAGCTTCTGAGGCAAATCGCTAGCCCGCCCAACGGGACCCACTACCAGGTGCGCGTCTCGCAGAACGGCCGCGTCTTGCTGGCGTACGTCGGCAAGGACCACCGCAATGAGAATTTTCTTGATACTACGCAACAGCGATTTCGCCTGTGGGACACCGCCACATGGCAGGTGCTATTCACCTCTCCGGCGGTCCCGATTCCAAAGGTCACCCCGCTGGGCCAAAGGGCGCACTTCGACCTGAGCGCTGATGGCCGCCTGGTTATGGTGTGGTGGCCACGGTCAAGCGCGCCAATCCGCGTTTACCAATGGCACTAAGTGTAATTGACCAATAAGCCGTCCCCTCCAAACCCGAGCGAGAGACGGCCGGCGCGCCGCCCAGACCCGCATGTGGGCGGTGCCGGGCATCCCTCGATAAGAACGAAGGAGTGGCCAAGGCGCAGCGGACCGCACCGCCGCTGGGAAGCATCGCACGGTTTCCCCGTGGGGTTGAGCACCAAACCGCGGTATCATCCCAACGCGTATGCGCCATCAAAATATGGGCCGGCTAAACAGCGGCGGCCCGCCGCCTGGGCGCCAGACTACCACAAGGCTGGCCCTCCTCCTCATACTGGGAGGCGGCTTGTTGGGGGCGGGCTGTAGCCGTGCGGTGGTGACAGTTTGGAGGTCGCAGCTCCGCTCCCCGGACGGCCGCTGGAGTGCCTTAGCCCAGACCCTGGAGATCGGAGGGCCGGGGATCGACGGGATCGCCACCAGCGTCTACCTTGAGCAGACCAACATGCCCCGAACGCGAAAGGTCGTCCTAGCGTTCTCCTGCAATGGACCGGTCCCCCACCCCTATGCCCTCGACAACAAGGCGAACGCCGGAGGGACGATAGATATCGCAATGAAATGGCTCTCGCCGACGCGCCTTCGGGTCACGTACCGAAGCGCCCTTGGCGCGACTCTCAATTTTCAAGCCGTCAGGTATCAAGGCGTCGCCATTTCGCTCACGGACCTGTCGGCCGGCGGCCCTGCGCAGGAAGACGAACCCTCCCCAGCGCGAGCTCACTGAGTAACGGAGGACCGTCTCCTCCCATCGGCGGCCGGCGCAGGCCTCCAGCCTGCGCCGGCTCCCGTGGCGGAAATCTGTTTCGCCGGACCCCCCGATAAGAACGAACGCGTCGCCAAGGCGCGGCCGATCGTGCCGCTTCCGAGAAACAACGCTCGGTTATCCGGAGAGGCTAAGGACCGAAGCTCCGAAACGATCACAGTGAATCACTTCTCGGCGGAATCCCTTCACCAACCACCAACACAGTCCAAACGACAACCGCGCCTTACGTAGAACCATCCCTCGCGTTCGCACTCTCATCGCGCGAAAATGCAGTCGCACGTGGAACGCGAGCAACCCCGCGACCCCGCAAAATCAGGAGCAGCGGCAATGTCGAGGATGGAATGGATAAGAAATCATCCGGCACGCCATGCCAATTTCAATGGTCACTGCGTGCAACGCGGATTTCCGCCGAATCTGCAAATCCCCAATGCCAATGCGATCCCCAGGCGAATCACGCGAAAAAACAAACCGCGCTTTTGTGACGCCCTCCGCGGCCTTCGCACAAGCGCGCATATCGCTGACAATGTGAGCTTTACACGAAAAAGAAAACCGTTCCAGCCGGTCCCACAAGTGACGCCCTTGCGAACTCTTAAATCGCCGCGAATTTTTGGTGCCGCTGGTCGCGACTCGAAGGCGCCAGTTGCCGCGCGAATTGGGCTTGACCGCGAGGGTCGGGGCGCATAGATTTTGGCGCGGAGGGTTTACGCAACATGGATATTTCCGAGAAACAGAGAGCGAAGATCGCAGGGCGGGCGAAGGCCCTGCTGGGCGCGGCGGCTCTGGCGGGCGCAATACTCCTGCTGACCGCGGCGACCGGCACGGCGCAGGTTTCGCAAAAAACATTAATGAGCAAACTTCATTGGCGGCTGCTGGGTCCGTTTATCGGCGGGCGCGCGGTGGCTGTTTCGGGCGTCGCCAGCGAGCCGAATGTCTTTTATATGGGCGCGGTAGGCGGCGGCATCTGGAAAAGCACGGATTACGGCGTCAAATGGGTGAATATTTCCGACAAGACGTATCCGAGCCAGAGCCCGAGCATCGGCGCGATTGCCGTGGCGCCATCGAATCCGAAAATCATCTACGCGGGCAGCGGCGAGAGCGACATCCGCAATAACATGATTCCCGGCGACGGCATGTATAAATCCACTGACGGCGGAAAGACGTGGAAATCCATCGGGCTGAAAGATACGCACACGATCAGCGCGATCGCCATCGATCCCCAAAATCCGGAAATCGCCTACGTATCGTCGATGGGCCACGTTTTCGAGCCGAATCCGGACCGCGGCGTTTTCGAGACGACCGACGGCGGCGCGACGTGGCGCAAAATTCTCTTCGTGAACGACAAAACCGGCGCAATCGACCTAGTGATGGACCCCTCGAATCCGCAGGTGCTCTACGCGACGATGTGGCAAGCGCAGCGCCTGCCTTGGGGACTCATCAGCGGCGGACCGGGCAGCGGGCTGTACAAGACGACCGACGGCGGCGCGCACTGGACGAACCTGAGCCACACCCCGGGATTCCCCGGCGGGCCGCTCGGACGCATCGGCGTCAGCGTTGCCGGTTCGGATTCGAAAGTGGTCTACGCGATCGCGCAGGCGCCGCACGGCGGCGTTTTCCGGTCGAATGACGGCGGCCAGAGCTGGACGCGGGTGAACAAGGATTGGGCGTTCCGCCAGCGCGCCTTCTACTACATGGCGATCTACGCCGATCCGAAGGACCCAAACACGGTCTACGCGCCGCAGGTGGACGCGCTATGGGTTTCGCACGATGGCGGGAAAAAATGGAAAAAGCTTCACACACCGCACGGCGACAACCACATCGTCTGGGTCAATCCGAACAACACGAACATTCTGCTCGAAGGGAACGACGGCGGCGCGACCGTTTCCACCGACGCCGGGAAAACCTGGAGCGACGAGCACAACCAGCCCACCGGCCAGTTCTACCACATCAACATCAGCGATAATTTCCCCTACAACGTCTACGGCCCGCAGCAGGATGAAGGATCGTTCGAGGGCCCAAGTGCCTATCCCGGCGGAGCGATTATGCCCGGCGCGTGGCACCGCGTGGCGTACGGCGAAAGCACCTATTCGGTGCCGCAGCCGGATAATCCGAATATCACCTACGGCAGCGGTTATTTCAGCATCTTCATGCGCTACGACCGCACCACCGGGCAGTGGCAAGGCATCAGCCCCTGGCCGGATTATCAGGAGGGCGCGGCGTCAAATCAGATGAAATACCGCTTCGGCTGGACGCACCCGATCATTTTTTCGCCCGTGAATCCGAAAGAGCTGCTGATCGGCGCGCAGTACGTGCTCGAAAGCCTCGACTACGGAAAAACGTGGAAGGAAATCAGCCCGGACCTCACGCGAAACGATCCGGCGACGGAAGTCGCGAGCGGCGGACCCATCAACGTGGACGCTTCGGGCGCGGAAGTCTATCCCGGCATTTCCGCTTTGGCCGTTTCCCCGCGCGATGGCAACGTCATCTGGGCGGGATCGGACGATGGTCTGGTGCACGTGACGACCAACGGCGGCAAAACGTGGCAGGAAGTCCGCCCGGCGGCGCTGCCGGAATGGTCGTGGGTCAGCTCGATCGAGCCGTCCTACGCCGACGCCGGCACCGCCTATCTCACCGCGCGGCGATACATGTGGGATGATTTCCATCCCTACGTTTTCAAAACGACCGACTACGGCAAAACGTGGACGGAGATCACGAACGGCCTGCCGGCAACCACCTACGTCTTCGATATCCGGCAGGACCCCACCGACGCGAATCTGCTGTTCCTCGGCGCCAAGAACACGATCTACGTGACGCTGGACGGCGGAGCGCACTGGCTGCCGCTGAAGCTGAATCTGCCGACGGCGCAGGTGCGCGACATCCAGATCAACACCCAGCAGGGAGAAGTGGCGATTGCCACGCACGGACGCTCGCTGTGGGCGCTCGATAACCTGAGCCTGCTCGAACAACTGACGAAGGACCCGGACGTCGCGACCGATAGCCCGTACCTTTTCGCGCCGCAAAGCGCCTGGGAAAGCCACGCCTACGGAGCGATGACCGGTGGATTCCACATCCCGAACGCGGGGCAAAATCCGGCCTTTGGCGCGACGCTGTTTTTCCACGTTCCGGCGGATTACAACGGACAGACGCCGGTCACGTTGGAATTCCAGAACGCCTCGGGAAAGGTGATTCGCACGTTCCACCTGCACCTGGCGAAAAAGATGAAAATGCCCAGCATGGAAGCGTCACCCTTCATTCCCACCCAGGTCGCCCAGGCGTACGCCGTGAAACGCACGGGCATCAAGCCGGGAATGAACCGTTTCCAGTGGGATCTGCGCTATCCCGACGCGACGGAGGTGAAAGGATTCGAGCCTCCCGTGGCGGCCGGCGGCGAAGAGGACACCCTCCTGGGCCCGGAAGTGGTGCCGGGAACGTACACGGCGGTGCTCGACTACGGCGGAAAGATCGAGCGGCAGAGCTTTCAGGTGACGCTCGATCCCAGGCTGAACGCGACGCCGCAGGAACTGGAAGCGCGGTTCGATCTGCTGCTGAAGATTCGCAGCACGCTCGATTCGCTCGACAAGAAACTCAATGAGGCGATCGAGGTGCGCGACAAACTCGAAGCCCTCGCGGCCAGCCATCACGCGGGATCGCCGCAATACGCGGCGCTCGCGGCGCTGAACCGCGGGATCGGCGACCTGGTGCAGCTCAAGACCAAATCGAGCGAAGGCACCCTGGTCTTCGAAACGAAACTCCGCAGCCATCTGGCGTATTTGGCGGCGGACGTCGGACTCGCCTACGTCGCACCGAATCCGGCGCAACAGGCTGTGTTCGAGTATCTCGACCGGAAAACGAAAGCGGGAGAAGAGAAACTCGACGCGGCCATCGCCCAAGGCAACAAAGCGCTCTGATTCGTGAAAAGGTTCGCCGTTCCGCGCGCGCAACTGCGCGCGGAACGGCGAACGTCTACCCTGCCGCGTCGGAACTTCGGCAGAAAACAGATCCCTCGTCACTCCGTTCCTCGGGATAGCCAGTCAGGCACGCTTTGCCGTGCGTTCCGGCGTATTCAGCGCGACGGTGCGGCGGGAAGTTTTAGCGATACCAGTGTGAGCTGCGAGGTGCTTTGTTCCTGGCCCGCGTAGCGTAGGCTGCTGCCGCTCAGTTGTGATGTGATCGTGAAATCCATTTGATCGGTTTCGGTGGTGGTGCTGCTGGTGACCAGTCCCGTGGTAAGCGAAATATAGCTGAGAGCATCGGCTTGGGAGTGCCAGCGGCCGCTGGTGCGCAAACCCTGGCGCAGATATTCGAGCGGAGTGGAATTGCGGCGCGAGCCGCGACGCCGCGTTTCAAGCCTGGTTGAAATGGCGGCGCAAGTTTCGCGCGCGATGGCACGCGGAGCGCCGGGAGCGGGCGGACACGGCTCGTCATCGCGATAGCGCGAAACGGCACGCCAGTAAAGGCCGGCGAGTGGGGCGCTATCGAGCGGCTCTTCCTTGACCCATTTTTTTCCCGGCTTCATTCCCTTGTTCCAAAGTCCCACGGGAACCGCGAGCGAACGCAGCCAATCGCGAATCGCGGCGCGTGCGCGCGGATCGGGCGCGAGCGAATCGAGTCCCGCAACGTCGCGTACGCGGCCGCCGGGTCCAATCGCAAATGTGAAAGAACGGTTTTGGAGTGAACGATACTGCTTTTCGAGCGCCTCGGCTCCGGGATCGTACGCGTCCGTCTGGACGCGGGCGTCGGAGCGTTCGTAGGTGACGCGCAAGCGCGTGAGCGTGCGGCGGCCGGGACCCGGAAGGCGTTTCACCGAAAGAACGTCCAGCCGAAGCAAGGCGTCGAGCGAGAGATCCATCCGATGGGCGGATTCCGGCGTGTAAATCGGGCCCTTGGAATTCGAGACGATGTGACTGGAATATTCCAGGCGATAACCGAGGGATTCTCCGGGAACGAAAGACTGCGGCCGCGAACGCGCGCGCGGCGCCGCGGCGCAAAGCGCGCTTGCAAACGCGAAAAAGACCGCGGGGAAAAGGATGGTCCGGGGCGATTTGGCGAGCACGGATCGCATCGCGTTTGACGCTAACACCTTGGTGGAATGAAGGGCAAACGTGAGAGATAGAGGCCACAGGCAGGATGCCCGTGGAACTCCGCTGCCGGGGGATCAGCGTTTGCGGGATTTCGTTGCAGCCGGCGATGGCGTGGGGCGAGAAGCGGGCTTCGCGGCGCTGCCCGTGATTTCATAGACGCGGCCGGAAGAGGCGATGGAGCGCGAGGAAAGCCGTGCCTGGCCGGCGAGCGCTGCGCCATGGGCCAGATCGAGCGTGCCGGATGCCACCAGGCTCTGGCGCGGGCCGACCAGGCGCAAATCGTGGAAAGTGAGTTTGCCCGCGGCGAGATGCACGGCGGCGGAAAGCTGGGAGAAAACGCTGCGGCCGCGAACGGCGTGTCCGGCGTCGAGCGTTGCGAGCCAATCCACCTGGCGATCACTCGCCTGACGAATCGAAACGTTTGCCGAGCCGGAAAGCGAATCGAGAAGTGAAGCGGACGTGGCTCCGCGCGCGGCGAGCGAAACTTTCGCGGCGGCAAAGCCGGCGAATCGGCCGCGCGCGCCTTCCGCCGCTTGCGACATTTTCGCAAGATTCACTCCAGCGAACGACGCATCGAGCTGCCAGACGGGAACGTCCTTGCGAACGGCGAGCGCGAGCGCGCCGCGGCCCGAGCCGCCGTAGAAAGATGCGTGGGCGCCGCTGAGCGCGAGCGCGCCGTGATGAATCGAGAGTTCCCCGCGAAGGTCGCGAAACTCGAGCGGAGGCGCCAGCAGCCGGGCGACGCGCAACGAACCGGAAGCGTCGAGAGAAGCGGGCCAGAGCGGCGGCGAACCGGCGGCGTGGCCGAAGCCGAAAATGCGCTCGAGCAGGCTGGGACGGCGAGGAACGGGACTCAGACGGGCGGCGAGCGAGCGCGCGTTGAGTTCGCTCGCGGCGAGCTGGAAACGCCAAGGCCCCTCGGGCGGAGTGCGTTCGAGCCAGCCTCGCCAATGAGCGCCGAGCGCGGATGCGCGAGCGATTTCGATTTTCAACCGGCTGGGATCCCATTCGACGCTGGCCTGCGACAAACGGGCGCGCGCGGGAAGCGATTTTTCCTCCCAGACCGCATCGCGCAGATCGAGCCGGGCGCGGACGCGGTTCTGCCAGGGGTGAAGAACTCCGGTCGAATCGAGATGCAGCGCGCCGTTTCCGCCGAATTCATGCCAGAAACCGGGCGGCGAAGCGCCCAGGCGATCCAGCGCCATGACGAGCGCGCCGAGATGCGGTGAATCGCCAGACGCGGTCAGCGCGTAGCGCCACGCGCGAACATGCTGCGCCTGCGCCGAGATCGCAAAAACGCCCGCGTGAGAACCGAAATCGAGACGAGAGAGTGCGAGCGACGCTTTCGCGCCGGAAAGACCAAGATGCGCCGCAGCGAGCGTGACCGGCTCCGCCAGACCTCCGCCGGAAAGGCGAAACCCGGAGGCGTCCAACGCGGCCGCGGAAATACGCGGCGGCCAGCCACCCAGATTCATCGTGCCGGAAATCCAGCCGGTGGCTTGCAAGGATGGAGAAACGCCGGAATGGAAAGCGCGATACCAGTTGAGGAGATCGGAGAAGCCGACGCCCGACGTTTGCATCGCGAGCGCGAGAGCCGGTGTGTGTCCTGCTCGGACCGCGGACGAATCGCCGGAAATGGGCCAGGCGAGTTGCCCCGTGAGCGCAACGCGAGAAGCGGCCGCGGAAATTCCGCCGCTCGAAATCACCAGCTTCCCTTCCCCGGGCGACCAGATGCCGGCGAGGCGAACGTTGACGCCGGGATCGGAGGGTTCGGCGGCGAAATACCAGCTATGCAGGCCGGTTTCGCGGGCGACCAGCCGAAATTGCCACTGGCCGCCGTTGCTCGAAGCTCGAAGGTCAAGATTCTGGCTGCCGCGAACGCCATAATCGTAGCCGAAACCGAGACGAAGAACGTCGGAAAGCGAAGCGTTATCCCACCGGAGATCGAGACGCGCCGGGCGCAGACGGGCCGTCGTGCCACCCACTTCGCCGGCGAGATGCAGCGTGCCGGCGTCCTGCAGGTTTACAGCAACGCGCATCGGCTGCGCCGCGAGCGAAAGCGTCCAGCGCCCGGGAGCGCGCTCGTCCACGCTGCCCTCGACGTCCACCAGCGCGAACGGCAATTTATCCACGCCGCGATTGAAATCGATGCGGCCGTTGTGGATTTCGATGCGGTAAAGCCGCGGCGTTTCGACGCGAGCGCCGTCGCCCGATCCGCCGGGCGAAGCCGGCGGTAGCCAATCGGTCAGATTCCATCGGCCGCCCACGGTGACCACGTTGAGACTGGGCTGCGAAAGCGAGAAGGAACCGAATTCCACGCGGCCGCGGAGCAGCGAACGCCAGCGCAAACCGACGGTGAGCGAGACGGCGCGCAGAAAATACTCGTTGCCGAAACGCGGGTCCTCGGCCACGGTGATCGAATCGGCTTCGATGCGCGGACCTTGCCAGAGGCTGAAACCGTAGCCGCCCACCTCCACGGGGCGGCCGAAGGCGGCGCGAAGACGCGCGGTGATGGCGCGGCTCACCGGGCGGCTGCGCACCACCAGCGAGCCGGCGAAATCGGCGGCGAAAAGCAGCGCGAGCGCAGCCCCGAAGCCGATCAGCCATTTCGACGAGCGTTTCATTGCAGAGAGATTCTGACAGATGGGCGCATCGAAGGAAAGAACGCGCGCGAAACGGCCGCTAATGCACTTCCTTGAACGTTCGGCCCCAGCGGGTTTCAAAAGGAGCGTGGATGAGCGTGTCGAGCGCGCTGAAGAACCAATTGCCGGAGGGCTGCGTGCTGGTCGAGAACTCGTCCTGTGCGGGCTCGCGCAGCGACCAATAGATGATGACGGGACGCCCCATGATGGCGTCGCGCGGGACGAAACCCCAGTACCGGCTGTCCCAGCTATGGTCACGATTATCGCCCATCACGAAATATTCCCCGGGCGGTACGACCAGTTCGCCCTTTGCATTCACGTAGCGCGGCAGTTCCTGCTTCCACTGCGGAAGTACCGCCGCGTCGAGATAATCCTGGTTCGTGGGCGGGAAATTTTCGGCGAAGGGATCGTAGGACGAGGGATCGTGGATAGCGTAGGGTTCCTTGAGCGCCTTGCCGTCCACGAAGACCACGGAATTCACGATTTTGATGCGGTCGCCGGGCAACCCGATGACGCGCTTGACGTAGTGCGGATGATTCTGGAACGGGAACTTGAACACGATGACTTCCCCGCGCTGAATCGCGCGATACGGAAGGAAGCGGTCGTACCAGGCGCCGTTCCCCTCGAAGATGAATTTATTCACGAGAAGATGATCGCCGACCAGGAGCGTAGGTTCCATGGATTCGGACGGAATTTTGAACGCTTCGACGACGAAACACGTGGCGAAGAGAACCAGGATGATGGTGACGAGGAGCGATTCGACCGATTCGCGCCAGCCGGGCTGAGTCGGTTGTGGTGCGGATTTGGATTTGGCGACGGGAGTTTGCGTGGCGAGTTCAGGCACGAGCGGGAGTCTCCGTTGGGGTTTCCTCGCGCAGCCGTTCGAGGGCGCGGGCGGCGACGGCCTGCTCGGCCTCCTTTTTGCTGGCGCCGGAGCAGCGCGCCAGCACGCGGCCCGCTGCTTCGATTTCGATCAGAAAAGTTTTGGCGTGGTCGGGGCCGGTTTCGGCGACGATCCGGTAGCAGGCCAGGCTGAAACCGCGCGCTTGCAGCCATTCCTGCAAGGCGGATTTGTAATCGGAAGCCGCCAGGCTTTCCGGCGAGCGGCCGATCGCGGGCAGGATGAGGGATTCGCGCAGAAAACGCGCCGGCGCATCGAGGCCGGCGTCGAGAAACAGCGCGGCCACCAGCGCTTCGTAGGCGTTCGCGAGCAGAGTGGGCTTGGCGCGGCCTCCGGTCTTTTCCTCGCCGGGACCCAGGCGCAGGAAGCGCCCCAGGTTCAGCCGGCGGCCGACCTCGGCGAGCGAACGCGCGCTGGCGAGGCGGGCGCGGGTCTTGCTAAGCGGGCCTTCGCTCCAGGCGGGAAATTCGCGGACGAGAAATTCGCCGACGAGCAGGCCGATGACGGCGTCGCCCAGGAATTCGAGCTGCTCGTTGTGCGTGCAGGAGGAATCGGAAGCGCGAAAGGAGCGGTGAGTGAGCGCGCGTTCGAGCAATTCGGGCCGGGAAAACGTGTGCCCGAGAATGGCTTCGATTTCGGCGCGCTCACCGGGTTCCATGCCGCGGGTTTCTCCTAGGATTTCGGCTGCGCCTTCGGCTGGGATGCCGCGTGCTTCTCCGCGACGCTCAGGGCCGACTTGCAGCGATCGGCGACGGGATTCGGCGTCGAGCTGCAGGCCTTCAGCGGCGCGACCGCGTCGCTGTAACGGCCCGCCTGAACGTAGGCGAACCCGAGCAGGAACTGATCGGCGGGATCGGGAGTCGTTTCGAGCTTGAGCGCCGCTTCAAGTTCGGTGATCATGCCGGGGATATTGTGCAGGTAGAAATCCACCAGGCCAAGGCCGCTGTGCGCCAAAGATTCCTCGCCGTTCTTGTCGGCGGCGAACTGCGCGTCGGTGAGGCCGGCCGGCTTGGGCACGGTGGGAATGAGTTGCAGCGCGCGCGTGGCGTAGCCCTGGGCTTCCTTGATCTCGTCGGCGGCGCCGAGTTCGTTGGGATCGATGCGGCGCGGCATGACGTAGGCGAGCAGCGAGAGCATGTCCACGTTGTTCGGGTTGAGTTCGACGGCTTTCTTGGCCGAGGCCATCATTTTCGTTTCGTCGCCGGTGGACTGATAAGCCGTTGCCAGCCGCGAATAGACGGCCGAGGCATAGTGGCTATCGGGAAATTTCTGGAGGAAAGCTTCGCCTTCGGTGATGATGGTCTGCGAATCGGTGGCCGGCGTATTGAAGAATTTCTTGTACGCCTTTTCCTCCTCGGGGTTCACCTTGGGCGCGGCGGGCGTGGCCTTGCCGGCCTGCGCCGTCGTGGATGAAGACTGCCCGGTCTGCTGCTGAGCGGCCGGTTGTTGGCCGGATTGCGGCTTCTGCGCTGATTGCGCCTGGGCTGCGACCGCCGGCAGTCCCGCCAGGCCCACCACCAGGCCCGCGAGGACGGCAAAACGAATGAAAACTTTCATCGGGATCCTCTCCTCTTCGTGTTTCGATTCCATTTCAACTCCTTCGGGTTTCACCGTTGCGGGGTCGCGTTCGGATTCTGCCCCTTGGGAGCGTACGGCTGTTTCAAACCTAGCTGGGCGGCGTCGCGTGCCGCCGGCGGAAGGCCGGCCACGTCGAGCGCGGCCTTGTATTGGGCCTCGGCACGGTCGCGCCGTCCCATCAGGTCGTTCATGCGGCCCAGATAGACGTGGGACCAGGCGAGCACGGAGGGATCGGCCTGGGTGCTGGCGGGCGGCTGGACGATTTCCGTGAAAAGCTGGTGGGCGCGCTCGCCCTGGCCGTCCATGGCGGAGGCGACGGCAAGGCCGTAGAGAGCGCGAACGTTTTGCGGATCGAGCTTGAGCACGTGCTGGAAACTGGCGATGGCGTCCTTCGGGTCCTGCGCGGCGATCTGCTGATCGCCCAGGTCCACCCAGCGTTCGGACTGATCGATGGCGGCTTCGGCCGGAGTCGCACCGCCTTTCACGGCGGGCGCGAACAGGATCTGCCGTTCGCGCGCGGCCTCCGCCTTGACGTGGACGGATTTGATCAAACGGGGGAAATATTCGGCCAGCGTCATCTGGGAACGCGCGTAGGTATCGAGCCCGAAATAGAGCGGGCGGACGAGAACGAAGCCGTCGCGATCGTCTCGATCCAACTGGTCGGCGAGGCTCGCGCCGGAAAGGTCCTCGAGATGCAGTTCAACCGCGCGGACGAAGCATTCATCCACAAAGGCGACCCAATCGTATTTGTAATACTCGCTCAGGCGCGGCGCGCGGACCGCGAAATTCTGGAGAAAACGCAGCGAGTCCACATCGGCACGCTCGTCGAATGGCAAGGGATCGAGCAGAAAATGAAGGAAGGCGTGGCGAATATGCTCCAGCGTGCCGGGCTCGGCGGGATTCACGGCGACTTCGTAGCGCTCGCTGTAGATGCGGAAATTCGGGACCGGGCCGATCAAGGGATCCACGTTCACGGTGAACGAGCGGCCGCCCTGGAACCGGTGCATCCGGCGCGTGTAGGCCATCGCCACGGTGACGATAGTGGAAACCGGCCCGCGAAGTTCGTCCGCCTCGAGACGGTAATGCGGACGAACCTCCTGCCACAGCCGGTCGATGTGCTCCTGCGCGTAGTATTCGCGCAGCAACCGCTGGAGGCCCTCCATGTCGCGGACGTCGGGCGGCAAACCTTCCTCGGGAACGACGTAGTCGAAAGTCGGCGGAGGGCCGACGACCATGGCGAAGGAAACGAATTCAGCGAGCGTGGCGGCGGGCGTCGAGGCCTGATTCTTCTTGTAAAACTCGCGCAAGGCCACGACGCTCGAATCCTGGGACGTGGTGAGCTGCAGGACCAACTGGCGGAGCTGCGGCGGAATGTCCGTGGGAATATCGGGATAGCCGGCGGCGTAGAGCGCGCAGAGCGTGGCGAAAAGCTGCGGGCTGGGCCGGACGTGAACCGGGCTGTGCGGCGCAGCGACGGTTTGGGCTGCGGCGGACGCGGGAGAAATCGCCACGCAGAGGGCCAAAACGAGCGCGAACGCCGTCAGAGAGCGCCCGTAGCGGCAAAAGAAACCGCGGCCTCGGCCGCCAGAAAGGCCGTGGTCGCGCGCTCCACTGACGGCACGCTCGCGCGGCGAACGGCGGCTGAGGCGGTCCGCGGGAGATAGGTGGAAAAGGGCGCCCTGCATAAAGACGTGACGATACCGCTAAAGCTTCAATCTACAGGCTCGAAATGCGCCCGTCAAGGCGCCCGGAGGCGCTGGATGAACGCGTTGGAAGCGGGCCGCGGAAAGCCATCGCGGCAAAGTCCCGGTTCGTTGGCAGCGCCGCATCGTCATGGTGGAGCGGACCTATAGCCGGTGGCTACAAGCCTACCTCTATGCCCATTGCGGCGTTGGGCTTACCTTGCAGGGCTGCGGCGGCTGTGATACGTTGAAAACGGAGGCCCTACCATGAGTGACAACGTTGGGTCGAAACTCACTTTCTTCCTGGCTGGCTTGGGCATTGGCGCTCTCGTTGGGGTGATGTTTGCGCCACAATCCGGCGAGGAGACGCGAAAGTTCCTGTCGCAGAAGGCCGACGAAGGCCGGCAGTACGCGCAGCGGAAAGCGCGCGAATTGCGCGAACGCGCCGAGGACACGATCGAGCGGAGCAAGGAAGCGATCGACCGGCAGCGGGAATCGCTGAGCGCTGCGTTTGACGCGGGCAAGGAAGCGTATCAACGGGAAAAATCGAAAGCTCACAGCTGATGGCTCCAGACGGCAATTGAGCGAGAAAGGCCCCCGATAGCATGCAAACGTGGGAGGCAATCTTCGTAGTGGTCGCGTGTGTGGCGATCGTGCTGCAGGCGCTGGTCCTGGTGGCTATTTATGCCCAGATGAAGGCCCTGAGCGCCGTCCTGATGCGCGTGGCGAACGATCTGGACGCGCGGCTTTCGCCGCTGCTCGGCCGGCTGGACCGGCTGGTGGAAGAATCGCACGGGCAGATGAGCGAAATCGTGCGCGACACCGCGGAAATCATGCGCATGGTGAAATCGAACGGGCAGCGGTTCGACCGCGTCCTCGAGGAAGCCGCCGACCGCCTGCGCCTGCAGGTAATCCAGGTGGACCGGCTGCTGACCGGAGCGCTCGAAACCATCGAGGATACCGGCGCGGAACTCAAGCGGTCCCTCGTCGAACCGATGCGCACCGCGACGGCGCTCGTCAAAGGCGTCCGGGCCGGCGTGGAATTTTTCCGCGGGCGCAGCCGCGTGCCCCAGCGGCGGCGCGACGCGCAGGACGAAGGACTTTTCATCTGAAGCCGGCGAGCGGCGGAAACGCCCGGGCCGGTTCCACGCACAAATCGGCGGAAACGCGCAAGGCGTGTCGCGGCGTATGCCCATGCACTGGCGCGGCTGCGCCGCAACCCGGCATTCTCGTGTGAGGCGTCCCCGCAAACTCCACGGCGCGCAGGCTAAATTTTGTGCGACCCGGTTGCCACAGGCGATGCGGAGTTGATGAACGACGTAATTTCACGAGCGGTTATTTTGCTCTTCGCGAAAGCGCCCGAAGCGGGGCGTGTGAAGACGCGTCTGGCCGCGCATCTGGGTGCCAAGCGCGCGGCGGAAATTCATCGCGCCTGCATCCGAGACGCAATTCGCCTGGCGGAGCGCGCACCAGGATGCTCCCACCGGCTGCTTCTCGCCGGAACGCGCGGCGCGTGGACTGACGCCGGAATCGGGCTCGGTGCGGCGTGGGAAATCGAGCCGCAGCGCGGCCGCGATCTGGGCGAGCGGCTGGAACGGGCGTTTCGAGAAGCATTCCGCCGTGGGGCGAAAAAGGCGATTGCCATCGGCACCGACACGCCATGGATGGGCGCGCGGAGAATCGAAACGGCGATTGCCGCGCTCGATGAATACGATGTGGTTCTGGGACCGGCGGCCGATGGTGGATATTACCTGGTGGGAATGCGCCGAATGATTTCCGCTCCCTTTCGCCAGATCGCCTGGGGCAAGGCGATTGTGCTCGAACAGACCCGGCGGGCGATGAAGCGCACGGGCGCTTCCTGCGGAATGATCGAGCGCGATTTCGATCTCGACCGCACTGGGGATTTGGAGCGCGCGGCGGAACTCTTGCGGTGCGACCCGGAGCGCGCGCCGGATTTGGCGGCGTGGCTGTGCGCGCGGGGATCGTAAGGCACATCGCAACAGCCCGTCTTGCTGCGTGGGGCGAACAGCAGATTTCTCGTCCCGATGCATCAGGACGAGGAATGACCATGTTTGCTAATGACGGGCTGGACGGCGAATGATAGGCGGGCGCGGAAGCTGCGCCTTTGCCCACTCGGCGGAATCAGACGATCCAGCCGCCGCCAAGAACCTGATCTTTTTGATAGAAGACGGCGGCTTGGCCCGGCGTGATGGCGCGCTGGGGCGCGGCGAATTCCACGCGGGCACGCCCCGGGCCTGTGGGAAGGATGCAGGCTCGTGCGGAATCGTGACGATGGCGGATTTTCACTTCCGCTTCGACCGAGGCGGGCGGGACTTCCCACGGAATCCAATTCACATCGCGTACCTCGCACACGGTTCGCTGCAGATCGGCATCTTCGCCGACCACCAGGCGATTGCGCTCGGTGTCGAGTTCGATGACGTAAAGCGGCCGTCCGGCTGCGAGGCCCAGACCGCGGCGCTGGCCCACGGTGTAATGATGCAAGCCGTCGTGGCGACCCAGAGGCTTTCCGTCGGGGGTGGTGATTTCGCCGGGCGCGGGAGCCGTGGCGCTTCCCTGCTCCGAAAGATACGCTTCGATGAAACGGGCGTAATCGCCGGTGGGCACGAAACAGATTTCCTGGCTTTCCGGCTTTTCGGCGACCGGCAAACACGCCTGGCGCGCGGCCTGGCGGACCTGCGATTTGCTCATTTCACCGAGCGGAAATTCCGTGCGGGCGAGTTGATCCTGCGTGAGGCCAAAAAGGAAATAGGTCTGATCCTTCGCCGGGTCGAGCGCCCGAAACAGTTCGTAGCGCCCGGAATCCGGATTGCGGCGAACGCGGGCGTAGTGGCCGGTGGCCAGACGCTCGGCGCCGACCTGGAGCGCGAGTCGAATCAGATCGTCGAATTTCAGAAACGTGTTGCAGTGCGCGCAGGGAATCGGCGTCCGCCCGGCCAGATAATCGGCAACGAACGGGCGCACGACCGCGTCCTCGAATTGGCGCTCGAAATTGACCACGTAAAACGGGAAATTCAGATGCTCGGCGACGCGGCGGGCGTCGCGAACGTCGTCGAGCGAGCAGCAGCGATGCGCGATGGGACCATCGCCCGCGAGCCCCGGCAACCGGCGCTGATTCCACAGCTGCATCGTGAGGCCAACTACCGAGTCGCCGCGCGCGCACAGCAGCGCCGCAACGGTGGAACTGTCCACACCACCGCTCATGGCTACGGCAATCGTTTCCCCGGGCATTCCGTCTATTCTAGCAGGAGGTCGGGGTGCAGAAGCGGATGGAGGCTGGGTAGTTTCCGGGCGACGCATACGCTGCCACTACGAGGCCGTTGGAACGGAGCGCGGATTGCGCGGAGCGACCGGGGAGATTTCCCGGAGATGGCGGACGGCGGATTCCAGGGCCTCGAGCGCGGCATCCACATCGGCCTCGGTATTCGCGTGGCCGAAGCTGAAACGCAGGCTGGCTCGGGCATCCATCGGCGAAAGGCCGATGGCGGTGAGAACGTGCGAGGGCTCGATCGCACCGGAAGAGCAGGCAGCGCCGGTGGAACAGGAAACGCCCTTGAGATCGAGCGCGATGACGAGCGATTCGCCTTCGATGAAACGGAAGGCGACGTTGGAGGTGCTTGCAACGCGCGGCGATCCCGCACCGTTCACGCGCGCGTCGGAAATGCGAGAGAGGAGCTCGCGTTCGAAGCGGTCGCGCAACGTGGCGATACGCGCCGGTTCCGTTGCGAGCCGTGCGCGCGCGAGTTCCGCGGCGCGGCCCAGCGCGACGATGCCGGGAACGTTTTCCGTGCCGGGACGCCGGTCGCGTTCGTGATGGCCGCCGAAAGAGGTGGGAACAAGGCGCGTGCCTGCACGAACGTAAAGCGCGCCGACCCCTTTGGGCGCGTAGAGTTTGTGGCCGGAAAGCGAACAAAGGTCCGCTCCGAGACGCGAAACATCGAGCGAGAGTTTTCCCGCGGCTTGTACGGCGTCTGTGTGAAACGCGACGCCCGCTTCGGCGGCGATTTTCCCGATTTCGGTTACCGGCTGAATCGTGCCGAGTTCGTTATTTGCGAGCATCACGGAGATGAGAACGGTGTGTGGCTTGAGTGCGGCGCGAATGGAAGCGGGATCCACAACGCCATCCGAGCTGACCGGAAGATAGGTGACTTCGACGCCTTCTGTTTCAAGCGATTGGCAGGCGTTAAGAACGGCGTGATGTTCGATCCGCGAGGTGATGACGTGCTTCTGGGCGGCCTGCGAGGCGCGAACCACGCCCAAAATTGCCAGGTTGTCGGCTTCCGTGCCCCCACTCGTGAAAACGATTTCGGCGGGACGTGCTCCAACCAGTCGCGCCACGCTTTCCCGCGCCTGCTCGACCGCGGCACGGGCCTGCTGGCCGAAGGAATGAATCGAGCTGGCGTTGCCGTAGATTTCGCTAAGGAACGGCAGCATCGCCGCGACCACTTGCGGGTCAACGGGCGTCGTGGCGTTGTGATCGAGATAGATGCGGTGCATGGGAAGCGGGTCGCGCGGGAGGGCGCGAACGAGTCCGAAAGCAAGCATAGCTTTTGCGCCGGGGTGGGGCAAGACGCGCCGAGCGCGGCAGGAAGGTGAAACAGCAAGAGGGTGCGCGCAGGACGCCGACACCCCGCCGGAATTTCAGCTGTGCATTTGGCGGCTATGCGGTAGACTTAACTATTCGCCGTAGCTGGAGTTTTCTTTCATTCATTCCTGTTTTACAGGTGGAGAGCCATGATCTGGAGGTATGTGGGAGCACTCGTGACGGGTGTGGTGGTTGGGTTTTTGGGAGGGTTGTTTGGGAAGGGCGGCAGCGCGGTGGCGACGCCGCTTTTGAGTCTGCTGGGATTCCCGGGATACATCGCGGTGGCTTCGCCGCTGCCGGCGACCGTGCCGGGGACGCTGATCGCGTCGGCGGCATACTGGAAATCGAATCTGCTGGATTGGGAAGTGGTCTGGTGGAGTTTGGGAATCGGCGTGCCGACGATCATCATCGGGTCGCTGCTCTCAGCAGTGACAGGAGCGAGACCCCTGCTCATTGCGACGGCGCTGCTCGTGCTGGGATTCGGCCTTTCGTTTCTGCTTTCGCCGCAGAAGAAAGTGTTGCCGGCGGCGAATGGCGAGGAACGCAAGGGAGAAGGCCGGCCATCGAGCTGGATTTTGCGGCTGAGCCTGGTGTCGGCGGGAGTGGGGTTGATCTCGGGGCTGCTGGCCAATTCGGGAGGGTTTTTGCTGGCGCCGAGCTACGCGAAATTTCTCGGGCTGAAAATCAAGAAGGCGTTCGCGTGTTCGCTGGGCGTTTCGGCGGTGTTAGCGGTACCGGGAACGGTGGTGCACGCGTACCTGGGACACATTTCGTGGTTGGTGGCGGGACTGGTGGCCCTTGGGGCGTTGCCGTTTTCGTATTTGGGAGCGAGGGTGGCCATCCGAACCAAGTCAGTGAAGCTCGAACGGTGGTACGGCCTGGCACTGACGGCGCTGGGGATTTTCTTTTTGTGGCGGATTTAAGAGGGAAGACAGGATCGCGGGGAAAAACTAAAGACATAACACAGAGGGCATAGAGACCGCACGGAGGACACGGAGACAGGACCTTCGCGTCGAAAGAAGAATGGCCCACATGCGAAAGCGCCGGAACGCCCGATGCAACGGGCGCTCCGGCGCTTTTGGTTTGCGCTCAGTTCCGGACCGAAGTCCGGAGTTACACCTGCAAAACGTCGTTGTCGCGGGCTACCAGGCGATACAGAACCGGGTAGACGAAGTAGCCCAGGAAGATGGGGCCCAGAAGGCCGCCGACAATCACGCGGGCAAACGGCCGCTGCGTATCCGAGCCGATGCCGTGCGAAAGCGCGGCGGGAAGCAAGCCGAGGCACGCGACGAGCGCCGTCATCATGATCGGGCGCAGCCGTAGCAGAGCCGCTTCGCGGGTTGCCGTGCGAATATCCATCCCTTCCAGCCGCATTTTGTTGATGTAGGAATACATCACGACCACGATTTCCACGGAAACCCCCATCAGCGCGAGAAGGCCGAGGCCGCTCGATACGCTGAACGGGGTGTGGGAAATCTTGAGCGCGAGCAGTGCGCCAACCGGCTCGGTGAGGATGACGCCGATGAGCGCGGCGAGCGGGAATTTGAAGTTGCCGTACAGGGCGAACAGGATGAGCAAGATGAGTAGGAGGGTGATCGGGGCGATCGCTTCCATCTGTTTGCGCGCGGCCAGATATTCGCTGTATTCGCCGCCCCACGTGACGTAATAACCCGGAGGCAACGAAACAGAGCGCGCAATCGCCGCTTTGCCCGCCGCGACGGCCCCGGCCAGATCGCGGCCCTCGATCGCGTATTGCACGCCGATGTAGCGGGAGTTGTCCTGGCGGTAGATGAACGAAGCGCCGCTGACGATTTTGATGTCGGCGAGCTCCTTGATCGGAATCAGCTGCCCGGTGGGACTCGCCACGAGCAGATTGCCGATCGCTTCGGGGCTGCGCCGGAATTGCGGTTCCATGCGCACCACCAGGTCGAACACCTTTTCTCCCTGGATCACCTGCGTCGCGGGTTCACCGCCCACGGCGGTCTGGATCACGGATTCGACGTCGCTGACGTTGATGCCGTACCGCGCGATTTTGCCGCGCTCGATGCGGATGCGCAGGCTGGGCTGGCCGAGCTCGCGGACGACGAGGAGCGAAGTGAATCCGCGAACGTGGGAAAGCGCCTGCTTGATCTGGACGGCTTTCTGCTGCAGCAGTTGCAGATTGCCGCCGTAGATTTTGACGTCGAGCGCGCTCTTGAGCCCGGTGAGGGCTTCGTCCACGGCGTCCTCGGCGGGCTGGGTGTAATTAAAGATGACGCCGGGAAATGTGCTTAGTTTTTTCTGGATGCTGGCGACGAGCTCTTTCTTGTCGCGAATGGGGCCCGATTTCCACACCTTGTCGGCGTAAGGATGCAAGCCGACGTAGTATTCGCAATTGAAAAAGCCGGTGGAATCGGTGCCGTCGTCGGGACGGCCGAGTTCCTGGCCGACAACGGTGACCTGGGGATAGGACATGAGGATGTGACGAATCTGCGGCGCGATGTAAGCCGCCTCGCGCCAGCTGATCGTGTAAGGCATCGTCGCGCGGACCCACAGAGCGCCTTCATCGAGCTGCGGCATGAATTCGGCCCCGATGGAAGGAATGATGGAAAGCGCGGCGAGGAAGATCAAGAGCGCGGCGCCCAGCGTCAGCTTGGGATGGTCGAGCGCCCAATCGAGGCCCCAGGCGTAGCGATTTTTCAGCCATTCGAAGAGCGGATTCTTGCGCTCCTTGACTCCCTTTTTGAACCAATAGGAGCTCAGCACGGGAACGAGGGTGAGCGTGACGATCAGCGCGCCGACCAGCGCGAAGACCATCGTATCGGCCATCGGATGGAACAGGCGGCCGGAAGCGCCGCGCAGCACGTAGATGGGCAGATAGCCGGAAATAATGACGGCGATGGAATAGAAGATCGGGCGATCGACGTCGCGCGCGGCGGCCAGGATGACGTCGAAAAGGCTGTATTCCTGGCCCAGGCGCGCGGCAAGTTCCCGATAAATATTTTCCATCATCACCACCGTGCCGTCGATGATGATGCCGAAATCGATCGCGCCGATGGATAAGAGGTTGGCCGAAACGTTTTCGGCGTGGAGCAATACGAAAGCGAACATCAGCGCGAGCGGTATGGTGAGCGCGACGATTACCGCGGCGCGGAAACTGAATAGGAAAAAGATGAGCACGATCAGAACGAGGATCATGCCGCGGAACAGATTGTTTTCCACCGTTTCGATGGTGAGTTGAACCAGATTGCTGCGGTCGTAGAAGGGACGCACCTTGACGTCGGGCGGGAGCAAGCGGCGATTGATGATTTTCGTTTCCGCTTCGACGCGTTTGAGGACGTTTTGCGTTTTCTCGCCGGTGCGCATCAGGATGACGCCTTCGACGGCGTCGTTGTTGTTTTCGAATCCGAATTCGCCCAGGCGCGGAGCGTGGCCGATCACGACCTTGCCGATGTCCTTGACGAGTACGGGAACGCCGTTGTAGCTGCCCACGACGACGTTGGCGATGTCGCCGAGCGAGCGGATCAGGCCGATGCCGCGGACGTAGTAGAACTGTCCGCCCTGCGAATAGAAACCGCCGCCCGCGTTGGCATTGTTGGCGGCGAGAGATGCCATCACCTGCGGCACGCTCAGGTGGTAGCTGTAGAGGAGCGTCGGATCGAGCAGCACCTGATACTGCATCACCGTGCCGCCGAAGCCGGAATCGTCGGCGACGCCGGGAACCGATTTAAAGGCACGCTCGACCACCCAATCCTCGTACGTTTTCAGCTCCATCGGGCTGCGATCGGGGCTTTCGAGAACGTACCGATAGACCAGGTCGCTCGGGCTCGATAGCGGCGCCAGCGTCGGCGTGACGCCCGCGGGCAAACTGACCTGCGAGAGCCGCTCGAAGGCGCGGTCGCGCGTGAAATAGTTGCCCGCGCCGTAGTGAAAGGTGAGCGTGACGTCCGACAGACCGTAGAGCGAAATCGAACGCATCACGCGCAGCCCGGGAATCCCGTTCATCTGGATTTCGATCGGGATCGTGATGAGCCGCTCGATTTCCTCCGCGGCGTGGCCGGGCCACTGGGTGATGATTTCCACCATCGGCGGCGAGAGATCGGGATAGGCTTCGACCGGCATGCGCTGGAAGGAAACCGAACCCGCCAGAATCAGAAACACCATGAGCATCAAAACCAGAAAACGCTGGTGAAGCGCGGCGCGTACGATGCGATGGATCATCGGCGGTGTCCCCTAGCGCAACGAATTAGCGAACTGGAGGAACAGGCTGCCGTCGCCGACGACCTTTTCCCCGGCCTTCAGGCCAGCGGTGATTTGCATTTCCCCCTGCTGCATCTGGCCGAGCGTAACGAGCCGCCGGGCGAACTGATCGGAGCCGACCTGGACGTAGACGAAGGGGTGATTTTCGGCGTCGCGAAGAACCGCGGCCACGGGAACGACAAGCGCGTCCGGAATCGAGCCGGCGTCGACGAGCGCGGTGACGTACATATCTTTCTTCAGTTCGAGCGAGGGATTGTAGGTGACGATACGCGCGGCGAGCGTGCGGGAATTGGGATCGAGCGCGGGCGAAAGATAAGAAATCGCTCCGCGGAACGGTTTAGCGTACGCGTCGGT
>JAKAOH010000001.1 GCA_021812285.1 Acidobacteriota bacterium
CCCAGCGCGGCGAGAATCGCTTCCACCTCGCGCGGCGGGATTTCGGCGCCGAGGATGCGCAGGATTTCCGCGGCGCGCAATTCGATGGAAAGCGGCTCGAGCGGGCGCGGATACGCGTCGATCGCGCCCGAGAGGATTTCTCCGCCGGCGAGCTGCTGAATGAGCTGAGCGGCGCGCCGGGAGGCGAGTTCGGCCATTTCCGGGTCGGCGCCGCGGCCGAAACGCACGGAAGCTTCCGTGCGCAAGCCGAGCGACTTGGACGTGCGGCGAATCGAGGCGGGATCGAACCACGCGGATTCGAGCAGGACGTTGCTGCTCGAGGAAGTGATTTCGCTATCCTGGCCGCCCATGATGCCGCCGAGCGCGACGGCGCGGGAAGCGTCGGCGATGACGCAGGCGTCGCGCGGGAGTTTCCGCTCGGCGCCGTCGAGCGTGCACATGGTTTCGCCGGGACGCGCGCGGCGGACGACGATCCGGTGTTCGGCCAGACGGTCGTAATCGAAGGCGTGGAGCGGGTGGCCGAGCTCGAACATGACGTAGTTGGTGACGTCGACGACGTTGTTGATCGAGCCCTGGCCGAGCGCTTCGAGCCGGCGCACCAGCCATTCGGGCGACGGGCCGACGCGAACGCCGCGCAGGACGCGCGCGGTGTAGCGGCCGCAAAGTTCGGGGCAATCGATCTGGACGCTGGTCGCCGAGCCGGCTTCCGCGGCCGATTCGGTGAGCGCGATTTCGAGCGGCGGGAGCGGCTTGCGTTCGAGCGCGGCGACTTCGCGCGCCAGGCCGCGATGGCCAAGCGCGTCCGGGCGATTGGCGGTGAGATCGGCTTCGAGGACGGGGCCGGCGGGCGTGGATTCGACGGCATCGATGGCGATGCCGACGAGCGAAAGCCGCTCGCGCAGCTCTTCCGGCGAGGCTTTCACCTCGACGAATTCCTTCAGCCAATCGTAAAGAACTCTCACTTCGTTACCCGCCTGATTCTTTCGAGCGCGTTAGGGATATTGGCGCAAAAATCGCACGTCGTTTTGCTGCAGGACCTGAATATCGCCGATGCCCTGCTTCAGCAGAGCCAGCCGATCCACACCCATGCCGAACGCGAACCCGGAAAGTTTTTTCGGATCGTAGCCGACGAAACCGTAGACAGCCGGATCCACCATCCCCGCGCCCATGATTTCCATCCAGCCGGTCTGTTTGCAGACGCGGCAGCCGCGCCCGGAGCAGACGATGCAGGTGGCATCGACTTCGGCCGAAGGTTCGGTGAAGGGGAAATAGCTGGGGCGCAAGCGCGTGCGCGCGTTTTTGCCCAGAAATTCGTGAACGAAAAATTCGATCGTGCCCTTGAAATCGGCGAAGGTGAGGTTCTCGTCGACGGCGAGGCCCTCGATCTGATGGAACATGAAGAGATGGCTGGCGTCGGGATTGTCGCGGCGATAGACCTTGCCGGGCACGATGACGCGGACGGGAGGCGGCTGGCGTTCCATCGTGCGGATCTGCATGGGCGATGTGTGGGTGCGAAGAACGAGTTGGCCCGGACCGCCCGCGGGCGAATCCACGTAGAAGGTGTCCCACATATCGCGCGCCGGATGGAGTTCCGGCATGTTCAGCGCTTCGAAGTTGTAATAGGTGGTTTCGATTTCCGGGCCTTCAACCACGGCGAAACCCAGCCGGAGGAAAATCCCTTCGATTTCCTCGAGAGTTTGGCGGACCAGATGCCGCGTACCGACGACGCGCGGGACGCCGGGAAGCGAGAGATCGAGTCCGGCCCCCCCCGTAGCCTTGACGGCTCCGACACTAAACTTCAAAGAGACAGGCTCCGGGTACGCCGTTGCGTCGCGGCTGAAGGGTTTTTCCAGTGCTCCCTCTACATGAGCCCTGAGATCGTTCAGGCCCTGGCCGACAGCTGCCCTTAGCGCGGGGCCGGACGCCTTCAGCCAGTTCTCCGTGACCTGCCGAAGCACGCCTCTTTTGCGCCCAAGCCAGGCGTCACGCAACTCCTTCCACGATTTCTCGTCCGCGACGGCGACGATTTCGCGGTCGAATTCGGCTCGCACCTGCGCGAAGAGTTCGGCGACGCGCTCGGGCGTATCGGCGCCCAGCTGTTCGAGCGTTTTTTCGACAATCGGCAAATTCACAGGCATGTTTCGCTCAGCGGGAACGGCAAGACTTCCGCAAAAGGCGATTGATTATAGCAATGGGAACGGCCCGTCCGCCGCACCGTTGTGAAGCCTGGGAAGGATTCCGCCAGTTCTTCGGCATGGATGAAGGTTCGAAGAGCGTGCGCGATCTGGCGAGGGGGCACGCTGCAGGCCGCCAGCGAGCGGCGAGCCAGGCGTGCCCCTTGTGTCTACGGAGAAAGAAGAACGATTTAGGTGGCCGCGGTGGGCAGCGCCGCGCGGGCCTGTTTGGCGAGGTCGGCGAAGCCGGTGGCGTCGGCGACGGCGATTTCGGCCAGAATTTTGCGGTCGAGATCGACGCCGGCGCGCTTCAGGCCGTTGATGAACTGATTGTAGGTGAGCCCATTGAGGCGAGCGGCGGCGCCGACACGCTGGATCCAAAGCGTGCGGAACTGGCGCTTGCGGGCGCGGCGATCGCGAAAGCTGTAGCGGAGCGAACGCTCACGCGCTTCCTTCGCCGAGCGGTAGAGCTTGCTTTTGGTGAGAAAGAAGCCCTTGGTGTGTTTGAGCAGTTTCTTGCGCCGGGCGCGGCGCTTGGTGCCACGCTTGACTCGAGCCATGAATCCTTCTCTCCTGGTTTCTTCCGCGAGCGGGCCGCGTCAAATGCCGTACGGCAGCATCCGGCGCGCTTCCGACATATCCGCCGCCTTGAGCGCGACGTTCTTGCCGAGCCGGCGGGTGCGCTTGGAAGGCTTGGTGCCGAGCAGGTGCCGCTTGCCGGCGTGGGCGCGCATAATCTTGCCCGAACCGGTGACTTTGAAGCGCTTGGCGGCGCCTCGCTTCGTTTTCAACTTGAGCTTCTTGGCCATCGAACCCTCAGTTTACGCTTCCGCTTGGGCCGTGCGCGGCGTGCCCTTTTTCGGGGCGAGCAGGGCCAGCAGGATATTGGCTTCCATCCGCGGCCCGAGTTCCACCTGCGCCACCTCGCCGATCTCTTTCAGCAGCCGGTCCATCTTGGCGCGGCCGACCTCCTTGTGCGCCATTTCGCGGCCGCGGTGAAAGATCATTGCTTTCACCTTAAAACCTTCGCCCAGGAAGCGGATGATCTGATTTTTCCGCACCTGATAATCGTGCTCGGCCGTCATCGGCCGGAATTTCACTTCCTTGATCTGCTGACCCTTCTGATGCTTGCGCTGCTCGTGGGCCTTTTTATTGAGTTGGTAAAGGTACCGGCCGTAATCGGTGATCTTGCAAACCGGCGGAACGGCGGTGGGAACGATTTCCACCAGATCCAAACCGGACTGCTTGGCCTGGCGGATCGCCTCGAAGGGCGCCATCACCCCCAGCTGATTACCCTCGTCGTCAATCACACGCACTTCGCGGGTGCGAATCGCTTCGTTGATGCGAACACGCGGCCCAGCCGGCGCGCGCCGGTTCCGATCAAAGATGGGAAGTCACCTCCAACTCAAGCTTCACTGCCACGAACGGCGATTCTGAGCGGGTCTTGAAGACCAGAATAACTCTTGGAGTATAGCATAGGACCGGCATAGGTCACGCCTCGGGCGTTTCCTGGCCCGAACGGCGCTCGGCGGATTCGCGCGCAAGGTCCGAAATCAGCGTATCGAGCGGCTGCGGGCCCAGGTCGCCGCGGACGCGATGGCGGACGGCCACCGAGCCGGACTGGGCTTCCTTGGGTCCGACGACGAGCATGTAGGGAACCTTTTCGAGCTGAGCGTCGCGGATCTTCGCCTGAAGGCGCTCATCGCGCTCGTCGAGTTCGCCGCGCAGGCCCGCCGCGCGCAAGCGGTCGCGGACCTGGCGGGCGTAATCCAAAGCTTTTGCGCTGACGGGAATCACGCGGGCCTGCACCGGAGCGAGCCAGAGCGGAAACGCGCCGGCGTAATGCTCGATCAGGATGCCGAAAAAGCGCTCGACCGAACCCCAGAGCGCCCGATGCACCATGAGCGGCTGATGTCGGGCGCCATCTTCGCCGACGTATTCGAGGCCGAAACGCTGCGGCAGATTGAAATCAAACTGGACGGTGGTGAGCTGCCAGGGCCGGCCAATCGCGTCGATCAGCTTGACGTCGATTTTGGGGCCGTAGAAAACCGCCTCGCCTTCCATGCGGGCGAAGGGCAAGCCGAGCCGCTGGAGCGTCGAAACGAGTGCGTTTTCGGCGCGCTCCCAATCCTCCACCGTGCCGGCGTAATTTTCCGGATGGGCCGGATCGCGCACGGAAAGCTCGATTTTGAATTTTTCGAAACCGAACGTCGCCAGCGTGGCCTTCGCAAAATCGACGCACGCCTCGACTTCGCTTTCGATCTGGCCGGGCGTGCAGAAGATGTGGGCGTCGTCTTGGGTGAATCCGCGGACGCGGAGCAGGCCGTGGAGCACGCCGGAGCGCTCGTAACGGTAGACGGTGCCGAGTTCGGCGAGGCGCATTGGCAGTTCGCGATAGCTACGCAAGCGCGAGCGATAGATCAGGATGTGCCCGGGGCAGTTCATCGGTTTGAGCTGGTAGGGCGCGTCCTCGACTTCCATCGGCGCGAACATGTTTTCCCGGTAGAAATTCGCGTGGCCGCTGGTTTCCCACAGGTGCAGGCGCATCACGTGGGGCGTGAAGACCAAGTCATAGCCGCGGCGCAGAAGCTCGTCGCGCAGCCAGTCTTCCATCAGCTTGCGCACCAGGCCGCCCTTGGGATGCCAGAAAATCAGGCCGGGGCCGGCGTCCTCCTCGATGGTGAACAGGCCGAGTTCGGGGCCGAGTTTGCGATGATCGCGGCGCCTGGCTTCCTCGAGTAGATGCAGGTATTCATCGAGTTCGGCCTGGGTGGGAAAACAGGCGGCGTAGACGCGCTGCATCTGCGGCTGCGATTCCTCGCCTTTCCAATATGCGCCGGCGACGCTCATCACCTTGAAGGCGCGAATGCGCCCGGTGGACGGGACGTGCGGCCCGCGGCAGAAATCCACGAATTTGCCGGTGCTGTAAAGCGAAACGATGGGCTCGCGCGCTTTTTCCTCGACCAACTCGCATTTGAACGGCTGGCCCGATTCGCGATAGAGACGCAGCGCTTCTTCCTTGGGCACGAGGCGCCGGACGTTCGGCAGATCGGCCTCGGAAAGCTCGCGCATCTTCGCCTCGATCTGCTCGAGGTCGGCGGGAGTGAACGGCGTTTCGCGCTGGAATTCGTAGAAGAAGCCGGTGTCAATTGGCGGACCGACGCCAAGTTTCACGTCGGGAAACAGCTCCATCACCGCGGCGGCCATCAGGTGAGCGGCGGAATGGCGGAAAATCGGCAGCACTTCGGCATCGCGCGCGGTCAAAAGCGCGATCTTGGCGTCGCTTTCGAGCGGGCGATTCAAATCGATCAGGTCGCCATTCGAGCGGGCGATCAGCGCCTCGCGCGCCAGTTCCGGCGCGAGCCTGGCCGCCGCTTCGCCGACGGAAGTCCCTTTCGGCACTTCGCCCGACGAGCCGCCCTCGATGGTGACGCGAATGGTGTCCATTTCGCTCCCTGGCACGGATGATTCAAGCTAACAGATGCGGTCCGTTTCTGACAATTACGAACGAGGGGGAAACGAGGAAAGGCCGGCCCTTGCGGGCCACACGCTCTGCGCGATCACTTACAAAGCCGCCGCACCGCCTTAGGGAGGCGCCACCAGTCGAAATCTACATAGCTGTCTGGTTGCTCGACTGGGCTCTCTGGATTGACCTCGAGGTTGAACTTGACCTGAATATAAAAATCGGGACTAAGTTGGTTCGACGGAATACTGAATAGAAGACTCTTTCCTGGCCCGATATCGGTCAGTGAAGCGGTTTCTTTAGAATAGCCCTCCGGGGGCTCTCCCGAGGGGGTTAGGCAGCCCGATGACGGCTTAGCCGGTACGCCAGGCGATCCCGTGGCCTCGTTCTTCCATTTGCTCGTTGATGACTTGGAATGGACCGGTGGCACCCTCGGAGGGGTCAGGGCTGGTATTGAGGGTTCGGCCGTCGAAGGCCGGGGCTGGAAGACTGGTACACCAGGGAATCTCGGGGTCTGAATCTTCACCACTCGGTCGAAGAGCACGGTTCCCACTTCCCTATTTGGGTAGTTCCTCGAGAAGACCGTGACGGCGATAGGCAACCGGCAGTTGTTGACGAGCCTCAACCAATATCCGTACTTGTTTTCGCCATTACCGAGTGGCGTCCGCTTCCCGGCATGGTCAAACACGATGTAGGCGTAAGGTTTCGCAGGGTTCAACACGAAAGATTGGGTCTTTTTCCCCTGCGCCCACAAAGGCGCCGCCGACACGAGCAGGAATTGGACAAGAAGGCATAACGACACTTGTGCGTGTCGCTTGCGGGGATGCCGGGGCATTTAAATTTCCGTATTCACCGCGATAGGTGCGCTTTATCAACAAGTCCGAGGGCGCATCCGTCGGATCCATCCTGACAGATGCAACTCGATTCTGACAATGCGGAGGGAAAGGCGCGAGGCGTTACTGCCTAAAGATAGCGTTCGCGGAGGACGGCGATGTGGTGCGTGGTGTGGCCGGCGATGATGAAAGCCGAAGCGCGGACGGTGACGCGATTGTCGCTGGCGACGCCCGCGCGCAGCCAGGATCCAGCGGGCAGATTTTGGAAGAGAGAAAGCGTGGCCAGACGCACGCGGCGAAATTCCTCGATGTGAGACGCCCAACTCACGGTGTCGGCTTGCGCCGCCGACGCGGCAACGGCTTGATCGAAGCTGGGCAGCGGCGTTTCGAATCCGCGGGCGAACCAGAGGGCGCGGCCGGCGAAGACGCGCTCGGTGTCGTTCAGGTGATTGAGCGTCTGGCGAATGCTCCATTTATCCGGCGCGTAGCGGTGAAGCGATTTCTCCTCGGAAATAGACGAGAAAAAAGCCGCTGCTTCCCGGCTCTGCGTTTCGAGAACCGCCAGGACGTCTTCTCCCTGCACCTGATTGATGTACGTGAAATAGTAAGGCGCTGCTTCGCTCGTTTCGGGTCGTCCGGTCACGGGATGCTCCTTCATCTTCTTTCTTGTTCGCAGCCAGTCTGCACTCACGCCCGGCGGTAGCGCAAAACGCATTCGGGCACGACGACGCCGGGCTTGAGCCGTGGATCGGCCACGGGCTCTCCGGCCTCGAGCCGGAGCGGCAACACGCCCGCCCAAACCGGCAATGCATAGTCCGCTTCTTCATCGAGCGGAGGGCCGGTGCGGATTTTCGCCGACGCTTCCTCGATTTTGAATTCAAGCACGGCGGTCGCTTTCAACTCTTTCTCGCTTGGCCCGCGAACGTCCTGCCAGCGGCCGGGCATGACCTGCTCGGCGATCACGCGCAGCGCGTGCGTTTTGCTTGCGGCGTCGGCGATTTTGCGCGCGGTGCCAAACGCGACCACCGAGCGGTAGTTCATCGAATGATGGAAGGCGGAGCGGGCGAGCACGACGGCGTCCACCACTGTGACCGTGACGCAGGCGGCGACACCGGTTTCGAGTTCGCGAAGCATGCGGCTGGCGGCCGAGCCGTGCAGGAAAAGCGTATCGTCATCGCGGCCGTAGAGCGTGGGGATGACGAACGGCTGCCCGTGTACCGCGAATCCCACGTGGGCGAGGAAACCGGCGTCGAGGATGGCGCGAATCGTGGCGGGATCGTGCGAACCACGCTTGGGCAGACGATGCAGCCGCGTTCTTGCCGTCAGTTTGGTTTTCATGGCCTCTTTCACGTTACACCGCTTGCCGTCGTTATGCAGGCACGTTCCTCGCAGGCAGCGGACCTCATCGAGCATGAGGGAATGGCAGCGCGGATAAAGCTCCAATTTGGACGCTCCGCGCCGCGATTTCTTTTTCCCGCGTTCATTTTGATGGCGCCGCGGCGTTCAGGCGGTCGAGCGCCCAGCGGGCGTGTTCGGCGATAAGTTCGTCGGGCGAAGCGGCGAGTCGCTCGAGCAGGCGAAGGATGCGATCGCGCGATTCGGGTATAAGACCGGGGCCGGAATTGCCGAGCGCGACGCAGGCGTTGCGAATGAGACCGCGATATTTGGCGCGCTTCACCGGGCTGCGGCGAAAGACGCGGCGATATTGCTCTTCATCGAGCGAAGCGATCCATTCGATTTCCGGCGCGAAAAGGGAACGGGGAGACGCATCGATTTGCGTACCCTCAGCCGCTTCTTCGGGCGGAATGAGCCGCGGGCGAAATTCGGGAATCCGGCCGAGCGTCGCCGGGCCGCGCCGCGCAGCGCGCTGGTTCCACGGGCAAACGTCCTGGCAGATATCGCAGCCGAAAACCATTTGTCCCATCGCTGGACGAAATTCCTGCGGAATCGAGCCGCGCAGCTCGATGGTGAAATAGGCGATGCAGCGGCGCGGGTCCATCACGTAGGGCGCCACGAACGCCTGGGTGGGGCACGCGTCCAGGCAGCGGCGGCAGGAGCCGCACAGATCGCGCGGCGGCGCTTCGGCTAGGCCGAGCGTCGGCTCAAACGCGAGCGTGGTGACAATCGCGCCGAGGAAGAGGAACGAACCCAGGTTCTGGTTGATCAGGCAGGTGTTCTTGGCCAGCCAGCCGAGGCCGGCGTATTTCGCCGCCACGCGCTCGACCACCGGCCCCGTATCCACGTAGGCGTGCGCGCGAAACTCCTCGCCAAACTCCTGGCGCATGGCCGCCATCAGCGCGCGCAGGCGCGGCAGCAGCACGTCGTGATAGTCGTCGCCCCAGCCGTAACGCGAAATCCAGCCGCGTGGGCGCTCGCCATCGGGCCGGGCGAGCACCTGGGTGGAAAACGGCTCCTCGGTGCGATAGCTAGCGCCGCAAACGATCACGCTTTTCGCGCCTTCCATCGCGCGTTCGAGCGAGAGGCGGCGCGGATCGTGGAGGTAACGCATTTCGCCGGCGTGGCCGCGGTCGAGCCATTCGCCGAGCTTGTCGAGTTCGGGAAAGCGGCTGGCGGGCGCGACGCCGGAAAGATCGAATCCAAGTTCGCTCGCTTTGCGCGTTACCCAGGCGGTGCGTTCCCGCTCTTGCGTGGAGAGCATGAACTTCATTTTACGCCGGGCCACGCGGCAGGCGAGCCGCCGGACCGGCCCACGGCAGCCGCGCCGGTCCGCAGGGGCAAAACATTCCGATTTGTGCAGGAAGCAGAGCGGGAACAGGCCGGCTTAGGGTAGAATCTGCGCGTGACGGACTGGAGACAAATTCGCGCGCGAATCCGCCGGGCCAAAAGCGGCCAGGACGCGACGACGCGCCTCGAACAACTTTACGACAAGACGCGCGATGGCATGGTCGCCTTCGAACTGGCGCAACTCGAAGAGCTGGCCGGCCGCATTGAACGCGCAACGGATTGGTACAAACGCGCCTGGCAGCGCTTCCGCCGCTCGGAATGGAAGCAGAAAGCGGAAGAAGCTTTGACCCGCTTCGGCGTCCCGCTGCCCCTGGAAACGGCCGAAGCGCCGCCGGAACCGCGAGAACGCGTGACGCCTTCCGAACCCGCGGCCGAGCCGGGTCCGGAAGCGATTCCTGAAACGGAGGCGCAGGACGAAGCGGAAGTTGAGGACGAGACCCAAGCAGCCGCTCCGGCCGAGACCTCAGGCGCGCAACCCGCTCCAACAGGCGAAAAGCGCCGTCGCCGCCGCGGCGGCCGCGGGCGGCGCCGAGGCCGTGGCGGAGCACGGCCGGAAAGTGCGGCAACGCAGCCAGGCGCGGCTCCCACGCCCGTTTCGCCGCGCCCGCCTGTTCCTTCGCGCCCGCCGGCGCCTTCACCGGCTCCGCGTGAGCGTGAAAGGGAAGTGGAACGGAAGCCCGCGCGCGAGCAGGCTATCGAACAACTGCCTCCCATTCATATCTACCGGCGCGGCGAGCCGGCGCTAGCCTCGGAAATCAAGGCACTCGAAGCGAAGCTGCGGCAATTGCTCGCCGCGCATCCGAATTCCATCGAGGAAATTGGCGAATTGCCGGCGAGTCCCGGCGTTTATCTGGTTTCCGACCTCGATTTGACGACGATGTATTACGTGGAGGCGTGCGGAAACATCCGCGCCGCGATGGACCAACTCGTTTCAGGCCGGCACACACGGCAAGGCTCCGTGCGCGCGCGCCTCGGACGCTATTTGGGCATCAGCGACGCGCAGGCCGGGCGTTATTTTAAGCAGCATGGCCTGGTTCGATGGATCGAGCTGGAGGAATCGGAGGCGGTTGCGCTGGGTCATTTTGCCGCCGCGGTGCTTCGTCCGGAACTGATGGAAGAAAGCACATGACGGCGGGCGCGGCACCGGTTGAAACGGGCGGAAATCACCCCCGGTTTCCTTCAACTGCTTTTCCGGCCTTAAGTTAGCGGAAAGCTCCCTGCGCCACTCAACGCACCGAAGCGACCGCTTAACCCCTATTTTGCCCCCTTGGCCGTAACCCTGTGGACACATGACGGGAGGGGGTGACAGACTTGCGCCGTACTAGCCTGGGTAAGCAGGCCCTCGAGTGCGCCTGCAACAGTATGGATGCAGAAGCGGCTAAACCCGGGCGATCACGAGACAAATCATATCGAGGGGGTGTTTTGATGCCGGCTAATCGTAGACTGATGAAATACCTCGATGCCGCAGTGTGCAAAGTTTCCGGCGTGACGTTCAACGCCATTCAGTATTTCAATCAGCGGAATCCGAATCCTTCGTTTACGCCGAAGTGGTCCGACCGGCCGATGCTGAAGTCGTGGGAGAAGTCCAAGCCGACTTTGGGCTGGCCTCGCACGACCGATTCGCTCTGCCCGGACTGCGTGAAGGAAGCGCGCTCGGCCATCATGAACGGGGAGAAGGACTGGCAGGACCTGGTTCAGGAGAAGGTGGGCGAAATCAAGGCGCAGATCATCGAGCGGGACGGCCAGGTGTGGATGGTCAAGGATTGCCCGATCCACGGCCGGTACGAAGACTTGATGGCCGTGGATTCTCAGTTCCTCACCTGGATCGAAAAGAATTTCCCCGGCCGCGACATTCCGGCCCATAACGACGAAAGCGTGCACCATCACGGCTCGAGCACCGTGCGCTACGGTCGCGGCTCGGTGCTGACGGTGGACCTGACGAACCGCTGCAACATGATGTGCGATCCCTGCTTCATGGACGCGAACCAGGTCGGCTACGTGCACGAGTTGAGCTGGGAAGAAATCAAGGAGATCCTCGACAACGCGGCTCAGGTGAAACCGCGGCGGCAGATGTCGGTGCAGTTTTCCGGCGGCGAGCCGACAATGCATCCCTACTTCCTGGACGCCGTGCGCTACGCGCGTAAAGTGGGCTACAACTCGGTCCAGGCCGCGACCAACGGCATCGAATTCGCGAAGAGCAAGGAATTTTCGCGCAAGGCGTTCGAGGCCGGGCTGCGCTACGTCTACCTCCAGTTCGACGGCATCGGCAACGACGCGAACAGCCATCGCCACGTCGGGAACCTCTTTGACGTGAAGCTGCGCGCCATCGAAAACATCCACGAAGCGGGCATCGAGATCGTGCTGGTGACGACGATCGTCAACAACGTGAACAACGATCAGGTGGGTCCGATCGTCAAGTTCGCCATGGAAAACCCGGACAAGATCGCCTTCGTCAGCTTCCAGCCGGTCAGCTTCACCGGGCGCGACGAGGACATCTCCGACGAGCGCCGGATGCACCAGCGCTACACCCTCTCCCACATGGCCGAGGACGTCAGCAAGCAGGTGGGCAAAATCGAGCCGACGCGCGACTGGTTCCCGATCTCGCTGATCAGCCCGTTCGCCGATTTCGCCGACTTGATGCACGGTCCCGAGGCGCAATGGGGCCAGATGAGCTGCGGCTGCCACCCGAATTGCGGCGTGGGAACGGCGGTGATGATTAACAAGCAGACCAAGGAATGGGCGCCGGTGCCGAAGTTCCTGAACATCCCCGGCCTCGTGAGCGACATGCAGAAGATCACCGACGCCGCCCGCAGCAAGAAATTCTCGGGCTTCATGATGGCGCTGGCGATGCTCAAAAACTACCGCGCGTTCGATGCTCCGCCGAGCCTTTCGCTGTGGGACATCCTGAAAAAGTTCGACAAGACCTTCGGCGTGCAGGGACAGGAAAAGACGAAGAAGGTTTACGGCTCGGTGGGCCCGGAGCGCACCCGCGAAGACGCGATGCGGCGCCGGAAAGATCCTTGGAACTTCCTCTTCATCGCCGGCATGTGGTTTCAGGATCTTTTCAACTACGATTTCCGCCGCACCGAGATGTGCATCATCCCCTACGCGACGCAGCTCGGCGAGATTTCCTTCTGCGCGTACAACACCGGCATCGGCTGGCGCAAGATCATCGAGAACATGTACAAGAACGCCACCGTCGCCCAGTGGTACAAGACGCACGGCAAGCATGAAATCTACGCCCGCGGCAAGAGCGTGAACCTCCATCACTACGAGCACTCGCTGAGCGTGGATTCCGAGGACGCCGCCCGCGTGCGGCCGCAATACGACGACAACATCCCGCTCTACGCCGCCGACGAGGACCGCGCACGGCGCCGCAAGGCAATGGAAGAAGCGGCCAAGGTGCGCGAGATTTATGAAGAAATGGTCCTGAAGAAGCCGGTCGAACAGCTGGTTTCGATCGGCGGGCCGATGGCGGCGCCGTCGAACGGCAACGGCCACTCGAACGGGGACGGCAGCGGAAAACCGGCGGAGGCCAAGAAGGAAACGCCGGTCGGCGTCAACTAACCTCAACCTGATTTCGTTTCTTTCTCGAAGCGCCCCGGGTCAAACCGGGGCGTTTCCTTTTTGGAGCGCCCATTGCCGGCGCGCAGGCCGCGGCTATTTGAACGAGGGAGTGGTCTTCGGGTGGACGCGCGGCGCAGGGAATCGCGACGGGTTTTTGTCGTGCCTGAAGTTTAATTATTGCAGCCGCAGCCGTAGGGATTGCAGCCGCAGGAGGGAGCGGCGTCGGCGCCGGAATCCTCGCCGTGGGGCGCGGCGAACGTGGAAAATTGCAGCGAGCCTTTATGGCTGCCGCATTTCGGGCAGAAAATATCGCCGTTTTTCCCCATCACCAGGCGCTCGTAGCGCGTCTTGCACTCATCGCAGATGTATTCGTAAATGGGCATTTCCCGAAACCTCTTTCCAAATTGTAGGAAAACGTCTCGCGCCGCACAAGCCGGTGCGCAATGCCACGCCCGGGATGCCGCGTCCTTACAGTTGCGGCAGGCCGGGGCACGTTTTTGGAATCAGGGATTGTAGCGATTGAGCCAGTCGCTCACCTGTTTCCAAACGTCGCGGCGCTGCTGCCAGAGTACGGGGAAATGCGGCGAGCCGGGATAAAGAACCTGCTTCACGACCTTCTTTTGCTCGGCGAGCAGGATGTAGAGTTCGCGGCCCTGGAAAGTGGGCACGCGAACGTCGGCGGTGCCGTCGAGGATGAGGAGCGGAGTGGTCACGCGGTCGGCGAACTGGACGGCGGAAAATTTCAGGAACGGCTCGGGATCGTGCTCGGGGAAGCGGGCGTCGTAATCGATCTGCGAAATGTCGCTGCTGGGAATGAAACTGAGCCAATCGGTGATGCCGGCGCCCTCGACGGCGGCGCGATAGCGATGCGTTTGGGTGACCGTCCACGCGGTCATGAAACCGCCGGCGCTCCAACCGAAAATCGCCAGGCGATGCGGATCGGCCCAACCCTGGGCGATGGCGAAATCGGTGGCGCTGGCGACGTCTTCGTAGGCGCGATCGCCGAAATGCTGATAGATCGCGTTCAAGAACGAGGAGCCGTAACCGGTCGAGCCGCGATATTCGGGCTGCATCACCACGTAGCCCAGTCCCGCGACGAGCCGAGAGAGCGAGTCGAGCGCAAGAACGTCGTTCGATTCCGGGCCGCCGTGCGGCAGGACGAGGAATTTGTAGTGATGGCCGGGAACGTAGCCGGCGGGAAACGTCACGATGCCCTCGAGCGGCGTCGCCGGGCCCTTCCAGTTGACGACGCGCACGGGCCCGAGCGCGACCGATTGCAACTGCTTTTCGCCGGCATCAGTGATTCGCGCGAGCTTCCCGTCTTCCCTTTCCACCGCGACGTTGGCCGTATGCGTCGGATCGCCGACCGTGAATGCCAGCGAACTGCGCGCGCTCGCCACTTGCGGGAAGACGGGCGTTCCCTCCACCGAGCCGCCGGGCCAGCGGTAGCGCGGCACGAGCGCGCCGTTTTCGAACTCGTCCACTTCCAACCGCACGCCCCGCGCCACGAGCACCCAAGTGTTGCCCTGGGGATCGGAAGCGAGCTGCATCGCCGAGCCGCGCAGATGCGGAGTTCTGTCGGTTGCAACGCCGCCCGACGCGGGAACGGTCCAGACGTGGTCGGGCGTAAGGACGTGCGTGGTGGTGCTGAGAAACGCGAGGGTGCGGCCGCCGCGGAGCCAGCCGAGACTGGCCGTGGCGTTGGCGATGGTCGCGACCGGACGCGGTCCGCTGGCGGAGCAGACGTCAATCGAGCTGTGCACGAAATGATGCCCGATTTTGGGCGTGGAAGATTCGAGGGCAAGAGAAATCGCATTGGGCGACCACGCCGCGACGCCGACATCGTGGAGCGACGGGCACCACCACGCGCCGCCGGTTCCATTCGCGTTGATCACGTAGACGCTGGTTTCGGGATTCGTCACGATGATGCGAACGTTCCGCAGCGGGTCGGGCCGGCGTGGGTCGGCGAGCACGGCGAAACGCGTGCCATCCGGCGAAAGCTGGGCCGAGAAAATGCCTGACGGCAGATGCGTCAGGATGCGCGGCGAACCTCCCTGCAGATTTTCAACGGCGAGCTGGCCGCGCTCTTTCGTCAGCTTCCCGTGATAGACGCCATAGAGAGATGTGCCGTCGGCGGTGAATCCGATGGGATCGAATCCCTTGGCCAGCTTCAGTTGGCGATTGCCGGAGCCATTCGGCTGAATCAGCCACCACTGGTGATTTTCCAAACCCTTGAATCCGCCGTAATCCACGCGGTAGAGAATCGTGCCGCCGTGCGGCGCGACGGCAACGGCCGCGGCGCTGTGCAGCGAAGACCAATCGTTTACGCTATAAGGATGCTTTTCCGCCGCGCGCGCGGGAAGGCAAAGCGCCGTGGCCAAGATCGCCGGGATAAAAATCTGCCGAGTTGACATCTATCGCCCTCGATTCTGTTCGGCCTTTCGGCGTGACTTGCCGACCAACCGACCCGCTCAGCCGCCCAGGTTGAAGACAACCGTGATGAACGTATCTACAGGGAATTTCGCTCCCGTTGCCGAGCAGGTTGGGGGAGTGTAGCGCCATTGACGCACCGCTTCAATCGCGGAATCGCTCAATAGCGGCGAGGGCGAACGTACCACCCAAAGCGCGTGCGGAATGCCGTCCTCCCCTATCACGGTGTGTAGGATTACCCGTCCGGAAATTCCCTTGTCTTCGGCTGCGGCAGGGTAGACGGGTTGCACTTCGCGACCCCGCTTTGCCGGGGTGATCCGTTTGCAACCCGGCGCGATGCTCACTTCCTTCATTCCTGGGGCAGGTGTGAACATCGACGAGTGGGGGTTTTCCATGGCGCGGAGGCCGGTTATTTGAAGTACGGCCATCTCGGTTTGGTCGTGATAAAGCACGCGTATGACGCGTGGGAAACTCTTGTCGCCGAACGACTGATAGCCGCCAAACTCGAAATGCATGCCGTTGTAAAGGAACGTCATCTCAGCGAGGTGCCCGGTGATGCGGTCGAAGCAGTATCGCGTTCCCGTGTTCCCGCCCCCGCGGGTTTCGACGCACTGAGCCGCCTCCCCTTTTTCAAACTTCGGCTTTCCAAACATCTCCTTCTTGAAAAGCCGCCTTGTCTCGCCAGGGCGAGGCGGCTCGACGGCCGGTCGCAGTATCTCCTGCAAATCATCGACAAAGTCCAGCGTGCTCCAGGCCACCCGAATCGGATACGGGGTGTACTTGAAGTTGCTGTCTTGCCAGCGATTCTTTCCTAAGGAGATAGTGGCGCGGACGTAGCCACCCAGCAGAGTTTCCTTGCGTGACTTTCCGCCTGGTGCCCAGAATTCCACAAGAAGCCCGTCCAGCTCCTGCCCTTGGCCGTTGAAAATACGCGCGCTGGCTTGCAGGCGAAATGGCGTGCTGTTTTTGCTTTGAATGTCAGAGAGTTGGATCGCCTTCTTGAACAGTGCGACGGCGGCAGGATTTTGTCTGTTGCGCTTCTTGGCGGATGAGCTGTGAGGCGAAGGTGAAAGGTTTACACCGTCGGGATGCTTTTCCGCCGCGCGCGCGGGAAGGCAAAGCGCCACGGACAAAATCACCAAAGCCAAAGCACGCAATCGTTTCATCATTAGCCCTCGATGCACGCTACCGGTCAGCGTGTGGAATGCTTTCGTTGCCCGGAGCCGCAGTATCACCCTTGTGCGCATTCCGCGTTGTGCAAACAGCCGCGATAACGACGACCAAGGGCCGCACACTCAAAGTCTAAAGTGGACGGTGATGATTGTGTTCACGTCCAGCAAACTCACAATCACCTGATTGCCCTGTGAACAAACAAACTCCGTGGGGCGATATCTCCACTGGCGCACGGCTTCCACGGCCGCGGCGCTCAACAATGGCGATGGAGAATTCACGACCCAGAGCATATGTGGAACACCGTCTTTCCCGATCGTCACATACATCATCACAGTCCCCTCGATTCCATGGTCTTTCGCCTGTGCGGGATAGATCGGTATGACCTCGTGGGTGATTTTGGCTCGTATCACCTTACCCGGGCCGCAGTTCAGCCTGGCTGGAGCCGATCTTTCCTTGGCTCCCGCCACCGGCGCGAACAGAGCCGGGTTGGGAGTCTTCAGCGACAAGACTGAAGTGACCTGCAATTCCACCATCTTCTTGCCGTTGGGATAAAGGATGCGCATTGTTCGTGGAAAAAGCTTCGAGCCGAAAGGTTGGTAGTCGCCGTACTCAAAACGCAGGGGCCCGGCCTGCCCAAATGTTTGAACCAACCTCGTCGAGGGATCGAAGCAGAATTGATAAAAGCCCGCCGCCCGGACGCATTCGTTATCCGTCCCTTTCCTCGGCTTCGGCTTGTCCAGTGGCAGTTGAGTCGGCTTCCTGCGAGGCTTCTCCGTTTCAGACGCATTCGCTCGGGGCTTCGCGATGAACGACCGCAACGTATCGCCAAAGCTGATCTCTTGCCAAAGCAGCGAGACCGGATAGGGCTCGTACTCGTAGCTCTTCTTGGACCAGAGCGTGCTGCCGTCACGTCCGGATGTCTCGGTGTAGCCGGGAAACATCGCTTCCGTGCGCCATCTCTTGCCCGGCGCCCAGAACACCACGAAGAGTCCGTCAGATTCCTGGCCTTGTCCGTTGAAAATGCGCGCGGTGGCTTGCAGGCGAAATGGCGTGCTGTTTTCGCTTTGAATGTCGGAGAGCTGGATCGCCTTCTTGAACAGGGCGAGGGCGGCAGGATTTTGCTTGCTGTGTTTCTTGGCCGCGGCGGGAACGGCGAACGCAAAAAGGCAGGCCACAAGCAGACAAATCGTTTGTCGCTTCACGCGAAATTCTCCCAGGAGCGGAATTGCAGCCGGCTCGCGTTTCCGCGAAGCAAGAGGAATATAACCGATTCAGGCGGCGCGCGTTCGCGAAAATGCGCGCCCAATCACGCGGATCACTGCTGTTGCAGCGTGAATGGGACGCGGAGATAGACGGGGCTTGCGATCGGGCGTTTCGAGCCGCCGGCTTCCACGCAAACGGCCGGCTGATAACGCCACTGGCCGGCGGCCTGGAACGCGGCGGTGGTGAACCATGTGGAGGGCGATTTGACCGGCCACAAACCGCGCGGCACGCCGTCCGTTCCGACGTAGGCGTAGAAAACGACCGTACCGGAGAGCCCTTCGTCGCGCGCGGCCGGCGGGAATACCGGTGGAACGCGCTTCACCACTCTTGCGGGAACGACGCTAAGGCAAGCGGAGCGCGCGCCTTCCGGCCTGACGTTGGCAATGGGCAGAAAGAGCGAAGAAGTCGGTTTTTCGACCGCGGTCAATCGCTGGATTCGCATCTCGGCAAGCTCGACGCCCCGATCGTCGATGACGCGGATGACTCGGGGGAAGCTCTTGTCGCCGAACGGCGCGTAGGCGAGATATTCGTAGCGCACTCCATCGGGATCGGTTTCGGTGATCAAATGGCCGGTCGCGCGTTCGAAGCAGAATTCCGACGCGTAGGATTCGGAAAGGGAGGCTTGAGCGCAAAGCAGGCCGCCCTTGGGCGGCAATACGCCGGCGAGCCGTTTGGCCTTGACCTGGGCCAGGCGTGGGGCGACGATGCCGCCGCCCGCGGTTCCCGCGCCGGGCGATAGCCACCACTGAAGACGCCGAGCGAACTGGAGCGCCGACCAGAGTTCGTGAACGGTGTAAGGGACGTAACCGAGGGAACTCTGTTGCCATTCGCTCGTGCCGTCGGAGACGTCGATCTGCTTGTAGTTCTGGAGCAGAGTTTCCCGGCGCAGCATCCCCTGCGGCGTCCAGAATTCGATAACCGTTCCCTGCAGGTACTTCTGGTCGGAGCCGTAGACGCGCACGGCGGCCTGGAGGCGGTAGGCGGAAGCGTCTTTCGCCTGGATTTCGGAACTGGCGATGGCTTTGCGGAAGAGCGCGGCCAGAGCGGCGGGACGCTCACCGGCGGAAATCGGCAACGCACAGGCAATGACGGCGGTCAGAATCATCAGCAAGGTCAGGGTTTTTCGCATCGCTCACCCCACAAACGGACGGATCCCGCGGCGCAACGTTCGGCTCCGCCTGAGCGCTCGAGCGGGAGGGTATACTCAATTTGCGGCGAAGATCGCGCTCGGTGCGGCCGCGGCGAATCGAGCATAGCACGAATGGCGGGTGCCGGGTCCCAGCCCTTTTTGCAGCCGGGCGGGCCGCCGCAACCGAGGGGAATGCCGAGCGGAGCGAGAGGAGCAGCCCATGCATGTAACGCGCGAAGAAGCCCGGCGGAAGCACAACGAAAGCACGGGACACGCGGATTTTGTGGAAACGATGTATGGAGTGGTCTGCTCGGCCTGCCACAACTACATCCTGATTGATTACACGAACTGCGCGCCGAATTGCCGCGAGCACGAAGCTTGCCGGCAGGCGTACGCTTCGAATTAGGCGGGGCCCGGCCGCCGGATGCCAGGCGCCGCTAGGGTTTCCACAACTGCATGCCCAGCAGATGCCAATAGGCCATGTAGATGGTGAGGGCGCAGCAGATCAGCGAAACGATCAGCGAATGCCAGAAGGCGGCGCGATGGACTGCCTGCCAATGCGCCGGCCACGCGAGAACGACTCCAAGCACGGAAAACGCGGCGAACGCCCAGGTGAGCAGACACACAACCACGGATTGCATGTCGTAGGTGCCGAGGACCCAGATCGGTGTCGAGGATAGAATCCAAAACGCGGCGATCAGGCTGAGCGCGGCGAGCAGAGGCATCGTCCGCAGCGGAATTCCCGCCGCACCTTTCATTTTTCCCAGCAGCTTGCGGGGAAACCACCAAAGCGCGAAAAGCAAGGAACTCGCCAGGGCCACGAGCGCCAGACCAAGGAGAACGATCCTCGCGATCGGCCAGAACTCGCCACGGCGCTCGCCAAAAAAACCCCCGCCCATAGCCAGAATTTCATGGCCATTTGAGCCCGGCAGGAAAATCATGCTCGCGGCGGCCTGATCCGAAAACCGGAATTGATTGTTGCCGGTGGGTACCAGACGCCGGGCCGGCCCGCGCCATCCCTTCAGATACAACCGGCCATTCGCGAGCGAAACCCGCAGGCCGCCGAGCAGCACGTCGAGAAACGCCCCCATCTGCTCGCGCGGATTTTCCTTTTCGTAGTAGCCGGTGAATTGCCGGAGTTGGCCGGCGGAAACCGTGGCGGTGGGCGGCGTGGGCAGCGTCTGGCCGGCAAGGAGGTAATTTTCCAGCAAACGATCGATCTGCTCGAGCGCGTCGCCGCCGGTGTCGCTATTGATGAGCGCTACGTACCCCACGCCTTGATTCGGCATGTAATTGTACGTGGAGAGGAAACCGGAAATTCCGCCGTCGTGCCCGTGCTCGACGACGGGGCCGTCGAGCGTGGCGTAATTGGCCAGGCCGTAGCCTTCCTTCAGGCCGGCGCGTGCGGCCATCGTCGTTTGCGGATATTCCATGCGCTTGATCGAAGCCGCGCTGACGATCTGCTGATTGCCGGCCTTGCCGCCGTTCAGGAACATCTGAACGAACTTGGCCATTTCCGCGGGAGAGGATTTGAAATCGCCCGCCGAGCGCAGATAGATGTTCAGGTAGGGCGCCGGACGCGGAGGATTCCCGCTGTAGCCTTGGGCGAGCTGCGCGAAGATTTTGTCGGTGAGCGTGAAACCGCTGACCGACATGCCGAGCGGAGTGAGAATGTTATCGCGAATGTACGGATTGAACTGCTCGTGGCTCGCTTTCCAGATGAGATAGCCGGCGACGCCGTAATCAGGATTGGAATAGGCCATGCGCGTGCCGGGCGGCCAGCGGGAAACGAGCGTTTCGGAGAACCGCTCGCAGACGGCGAAAGGATCCTGATCAGCCGGGCCGTACAGGTTGTAGATTTCGCTGGGCGGCATATCGTCGAAGCCGGCGGTGTGCTCGAGAACGTCGGCGACGGTGACGGGATCGGTGGATTCCCAGGGATTGCGGAACGGAAGCGTGGGCGCGACGTCGGAGAGCTTCGCGTTGAGGTGGATTTCCCCTTTTTCGCGGAGCTGGAGCAGCGCCAGCGCTACGAAGCTTTTGGTGATCGAGCCGACGCGAAACATCGTGTCGGCGGTGACGGGCGTGTTTGTAGCCAGGCGAGCCATTCCGACACCGCCCGTCCAGATCACTTTGTCCTTATTTACAAGCGCGATGCCGGCGCCAGGAACGTGGTATCGGGTGAGGATGGATTGAATCGCGGATTGCAGCGCCGGAATCGAGGTGGGTGTGGGCCCGGGAGGCGAAGGATGTTTCGGTGCGGCGGCGCACCCGGCGAGCAGCGCGAAACCCAGCGCCACGGCGATCGAAACCAGTTTCCGGCCGCAAGCGGCAGAGCACTTCATTTGAGGAACCGCGGCGATTGTAACGGAACGGAAGCGCCATCGCCACGGCGAAGTTTCCGGCCAGCGCGTCGGCTCCGCCTACTGGCCGCGGCCGCTCGGCGAGTCTTTCTCATCAGAGCCGCCCCAAACCATCGGCTCGGTCTGGACTTGCGGCGGTGGTACGATGCCGCCGTGGGGTATTCCAGGGAAAAAGACGAAGAGCCGGTCCACGCGTGTGCGGTGAGCGCTCAAGCGGGAGGGATGAGATGACGACAAACAATCTGCGGGAGAAAGCGGAACGCCTGCGCGCGCTGCACGCCGGGCCGCGCATTCTGGTTTTGTGCAACGCATGGGACGCCGCGAGCGCGCGCGTGGTGGAAGAAGCCGGTTTCCCCGCCGTTGCCACCAGCAGCGCGGGCATCGCCTATTCGCTCGGCTATCCCGATGGGCAGCGCATTCCGCGTCAAGAGATGGCGGCGGCCGTGGCACGGATCACGCGGGCGGTTGCGGTTCCGGTAACGGCGGATATGGAAGCTGGGTACGGGCGCACGCCGGAAGCGGCGGCGGAAACGGCGCGCGCGGCGATCGCCGCGGGTGCGGTGGGAATGAATTTCGAGGATGCGACTGACGAACGCGACTTCATCGAAATCGAACTGCAATGCGGGCGAATCCGCGCGGCGCGGGAGGCTGGCGCGAAGGCGGGCGTTCCGCTGGTTTTGAATGCGCGGACGGACGTGTATTTGGCGAAAAAGGGAGATCCGGAGAAATGGTTCGGCGAGGCGGTGCGGCGGGTGAACGCGTATCGTGCGGCGGGCGCGGATTGCCTGTTCGTCCCCGGGGTTTACGACGGCGAACTGATCGGGCGGCTGGTGCGCGAGATTGACGGGCCGTTGAATATTCTGGCGGGGCCAACGACGCCTCCGATCCCGGAACTCGAGCGGCTGGGAGTGCGTCGGGTGAGCTTGGGATCGGGGCCGATGCGGGCGGCGATGACGCTGGTGAGAAAGATCGTCGCCGAGCTGAACGGAACGGGCACCTATACTTCGTTCACGAGGGAAACGATCTCCTACGCCGAAGCGAACCGGCTGTTCGATTCGCCGAAGGCATCGCCCTGAGCGTGGGAAGGGTGCACAGGAGGGCAATTCGGATTGTCACTCCGGCATCCTCCGCAGGCGCCCAAGACGCGCTACCGATCATCTTCGACACAGCGGAAAGAGAGCCCCGCGCTGGCCCGCCGCAATTCCCCGCGCCTCCTTACGTATAACCACCCCTCGCGCTCCGAGTCGCATCGCGCGAAAATGGCCTCGCGTCCGGAAAATCAGCGGCTCTTTATCCGCACGCCGGAGGAAGCGTCACATGCCGAGCCACGCATCGAGCGGAATCCGTTTCACTCGCCCGAGGAGCAGGGCCACTCTGAATTCAGGTTCCGTAGTCCACGTAGAAGAGGCTCAAAAAGTGACACCCTGGAAAAATTATCTCGTTGAAACAAAACCACCTATCGGATTTTTTGCTCGACCACCTGTGACACCCTGCCGCGGCCAATCCGAACCCTCCTTTTGCTTTACTCCTCGCGCCCGTTCCGCCGGGCTTTCCCGCCCCGATGCAACTGGACATTTTCACTTTGCACTCACGGTGGGCAATTCGGATTTGACGCTGAACCTGGGACCGCTTAGTATTTCGGGCGGCTCGACGGAAAGGCGTATGCCGGGAGCGAGCCGCAACCAGCTTGAGCGGGAACTGAGCGGAATTTTTACTTTCTTATATTCTGCAGTTCTAGAGGTGGTGCAAAGCCCGCGCAGGCCGGTTGAGGTGGGACCCTGCCGTGAATTTGGCGGGAAAAGGCCGGCCCGCGCGGTTTTTTTTGGTTTTTCCCGCCGCAGAATCCCTTTTTCCTCGCGAAATCCGCATCCACTCCTGGGACCATCCGCGAAAGCCGTATACTAATTGTCTGGAGTCGCTTGCGTGAATCCACAGGGAAGAGCGAGGAACAGTTCCGTGTCTGCTAAGCGAAGAATCGGCATTCTGACCGGCGGGGGCGACGTTCCCGGCCTGAATTCTGTGATCAAGGGGATTGTGGCGGAGGCGGTGCCGCTCGGCTTTGAGGTGCTGGGCATCCGGCGCGGCTGGATGGGTCTGACGAATACGCAGGCCAGCGAAGGGACGGAAAGCGAGTTTTTGATGCGGCTCGATCCGGCGAACACGCACGGAATCGACCGGACGGGCGGCACGGTGCTGCACACTTCGCGGACGAACCCGCGGCGGGTGAAGACGCGCGCGCTGCCGTCACACCTGGATTCGCAGCGGCTGGCGCAGATGGCGACGACGGAGGGAATGTACGACCTGACGCCGGTGGTTCTGGAAAACATCGAGGCGCTGGGCCTGGATTACCTGGTGGTGGTGGGCGGAGACGACACGCTCAGCTACGCGCGCGTTCTGGACGAAAAGGGAATTTCGGTGGTGGCGATTCCGAAGACGATGGACAACGACGTGCCGGGCACGGAATACGCGATCGGATTTTCGACGGCGATCACGCGGGCGCGCGAGCTGATCAACCGGCAGCGGACCACGCTTGGCTCGCACGAGCGGATCGGCGTTTTCCGGATTTTCGGGCGGGACGCGGGATTCACCGCGCTCTACGCGGCGTACGTGACGTTCAGCCGGTGCGTTTTGCCGGAAGTGGAATTCGACCTGGACGGGCTGATCAACACGCTGGTCGAGGATAAGCGGCGGAATCCGAGCCGCTACAGTTTCGTGATCGCTTCCGAGGGCGCGATCTGGAAGGGACACCGGACGTCGGAATACGGCGAGGCGGATGCTTACGGACACCGGAAGAAAGCGGACATCGGCTTCGCGCTGGCGGAAGAAATCCGGGCGCGATCGGGCGAGGATCCGATTTCGAGCGATCTGACGTACGACCTGCGAAGCGGGGAAGCGGACATGCTGGACCAGATGGTGTCGCTGACCTACGCGAGCATGGCGATCGACCTGATCCGCCGCGGGCAACGGGGATGCATGACGGCGGTGCGCGGCGGGCGCTACGCCTGCGTGCCGCTGCCGCAGGGACCTTCGCGCCGCGTGGACGTGGTGAGGCTGTACGATTCCGAGCAGTACCGAGCAAACTACCGGAACAAACTGGGACTGCCGCTGCTGCTGGACGAAGTGGCCGATCCCGCGTAAAGCCGTGGGAAGCGCGCCTTTCTCTGCGGCGCCGGGGCGCATAGAATAGTCGTCTTTCTCTTTTCAAATTTTGCTCTCGAGGGAGGGTGCAGTGGCCGTCGAACGGGCTCTTGTCAGCGTTTACGATAAAACCGGCGTCGCGGAATTCGCGAAGAGGCTTGCGGCGCTCGGGATCGAACTGGTATCGACGGGCGGCACGGCGCGGCTGCTGCGCGAGGCGGGACTGAAAGTGCGGGACGTTTCCGAACTGACCGGCTGGCCGGAAATGCTGGGCGGGCGCGTGAAAACGCTCCATCCGAAAGTGCACGGGGGAATATTGTTCCGGCGCGACCTGGCCGAAGACCGCGTGCAGGCGGCCGAGCACGCGATCGCGCCGATCGATCTGGTGGTGGTGAACCTGTATCCCTTCGAAGCGGTCTCGGCGAAGCCGGGGATCGAGCCCGACGAACTCATCGAAAATATCGACATCGGCGGCCCGACGATGATCCGTTCGGCGGCGAAGAATTTCCGGTTCGTCGGCGTGGTGACGGATCCCGCCGATTACGGGCGCGTGGCCGAGGAACTGGAACGAAGCCGGGAATTGAGCCTGGAAACGCGGCTGGATCTGGCGCGGAAAGTTTTCGCGACGACGGCGCGGTACGACGGGATGATCGCGACCGAACTCGAGCGGGTGAGCGCGCCGGATGGCAAGCTGGCGCTGGGTGAACGCGCGGCGCTGCCGGCGCGGCTGCATCTGGCGCTTGAGCAGCGGCAATCGCTCCGGTACGGCGAGAACCCGCACCAGCAGGCGGCACTCTACGCGCCGGCGGGGCGAACGCCGAGCGGCCTGGCGGGCGCGCGGCAGCTGCAGGGAAAAGAGCTTTCCTACAACAATCTGGTGGACCTGGAAGCGGCGTGGTCGCTGGCCGAGGAATTCAGCGACGCGGCGGCAGTGATCATCAAGCACTCGAATCCGGCGGGCGCGGCCGAGCATAAAAACCAGGCCGAGGCCTATCGGCTGGCGCTCGCGTGCGATCCGGTTTCGGCGTTCGGGAGCGTGATCGCGTTCAACCGCCCGGTGGAGAAGGAGACGGCGAGCGAAGTGGGAAAGCTTTTCGTCGAATGCATCGTCGCTCCCGGGTTCAGCGCGGAAGCGCGGGAAATCCTGGCGGGGAAAAAGAACCTGCGGCTGGTGGAACTCGATACGCCCGATCCCGCAACGACCGAGTTGAAGGCGATTTCCGGCGGCTGGCTGGCGCAGCAGGCGGACCGCGTTCCGGTGGACGAATCGCAATGGAAAGTGGTGACCGAGCGGAAACCGACGGCGGAAGAGATGGCGGCGCTGCGATTCGCCTGGACGATCGTGAAGCACGTGAAATCAAACGCGATCGTTTTCACACGCGCCGGGCAGACGGTGGGCGTGGGCGCGGGACAGATGAGCCGGGTGGATTCGGTGAAAATCGCGGCAATGAAAGCGCAATTGCCGCTCCAGGGAACCGTGGTCGGCTCGGACGCGTTTTTCCCGTTTCCCGACGGCGTGGAGGAAGCGGCGAAAGCCGGCGCGACCGCGGTGATTCAGCCCGGCGGTTCGGTGCGAGACAAGGAAGTGATCGAAACGGCCAACCGGCTGGGCCTGGCAATGGTCTTCACCGGACGGCGGCATTTCTGGCATTAAGGAGGCAGTTTTCGGGGCGAACCGACAGCGAATTGACCGGCCCGCGGAACGATGGAAACCGGAAGACGCGCGCGCGGGTCCCATAAACAAATGGGTGCCGGAAGGGGGAAGCGTGCTCGGGTGCGTTGTGGAACGCAAAACCCTGGAATCTTTTGACGGCTCCCCGTTCATCCAACCATAATGAATTCATTGGCACGTTCGGAGCGATTCGTGAAGCCCTTTGCGGTTTGCGCCCTGTTGTTTCTGTTTCCCATGGCTGCCGGGGCCGGCCAGCAACCCTCGACGCCGGCGACACAAACGACGCCGAGTTCGGTGGAGCGGCAGGCGGAAGCCTATTCGAATTTCATTCTGGGACACATCAGCCAGCAGACCTACGAGGAGACGGGCGACCAGCAATACGCCGATCAGGCGATCGCCTACTATCAAAAAGCGCTGGCGCTCGATCCCGGCGTGGCGACGATTTCGCTGAAGATGGCGGAAACTTACGCGGAATCGCAGCGGACGGCGGAAGCGGTCGACACCGTACAGCAGGTTCTGAAGGCGCATCCCGACGATCTGGAAGCGCACCGGCTGCTGGCGCGGATCTATGTGAGGGCGCTGGGCCAGGTGGGCATGGGGCAGCAGGGCCAGACCATCCAGCACGCGGCCGAGCAGTACGAAGCGATTCTGAAACTGGCGCCGGCGGACAAGGAATCGGCGCTGTGGCTGGCGCGGCTTTACCGCTTTGAGAATCAGCCGGAAAAAGCGGCGGGTGTGCTGAAGCAGTTGCTGTCTCATGATCCGACCTATGAGCCGGCGATCGAGCAATACACACAATTGTTGCTCGACGAAGGCCACGCGCAGGACGCGATCGCGGAGCTTTCGAAAGTGGCCGAGGGCGCCGGCAGCGGGCGGCTGTACGATCTGCTGGGCGACGCGTACGCGCAGATTCACGAGGAAGTGAAAGCGGAAGCGGCGTACCGGCAGGCGACGAAACTGGAGCCGGACGTTCCGGCCCACTGGCGGCGACTGGCGCGGACGCTCTTTCACGAAGGCAAGTTCGACGAAGCGGCGAAGGCATACCGGCAGCTGACCGAACTCGATCCGACCGATCCGGACAGTTACCTGCGGCTGGCGGAGATCGAATATCAGCAACAGAAATTCGATCTGGCGGCGGCCGATATCGAGCGGGCCAGGCAATTGTCTCCGGACAGCCTTGAAGTGGCGTACAACGAGGCGCTGATCGCCAAGGCGCAAGGCCGCTATCAGGACGCGGTGAACGTGCTTTCCAGCACGATCGCGGACCTGCAGCACAACTCCTCGAACCGGGCGGCGAACCCGCGCGTGTACTCGATTTTGTACGAGGAACTCGGAGGATTGTACCGGCGCCAGGGGAATTTTCCGGCGGCGATCGATACGTTCCAGAAGATGGCGGCGCTCGGCCCGGACGAGGCGAACCGCAGCCGGCTGGAACTGATCGAGACCTACCGCGAAAACAACCAGATCGATCAGGCGATTTCGGAGGCCCAACAAGGCCTGACGGCCAACCCCAAGGACCGGCGCCTGAAGGTGACCTACGCGCTGCTGCTCGGGGACAAGGAACGCACCGACGAAGCGGTGAAGACGCTGAAGGCGCTGCTCGACGGATCGGCGTCGGACCGGGACCTGTTTCTGGATCTGGCGCAGGTGGAATTGCGCGGACGGCGATTCGCGCAGGCCGAGCGCGACGCGCGCGCGGCGGAATCCCTATCCAAAACGTCCGGGGACAAGAGCCAGGCGTGGTTTCTGCTGGGAGCCATCTACGAACGGCAGAAAAAATGGGCGCCGGCGGAGCAGGAATTCCGGAAGGTGCTGGGCGTGGATCCGAACAACGCGGAAGCGCTGAATTATTACGGATACATGCTGGTGGAAGAGGGTGTGCGGCTGGATCAGGCGACGACGCTGGTGAAGCGCGCGCTGGCCGTCGACGCCGCCAACAGCGCCTATTTGGACAGTCTGGGCTGGGCCTATTTCAAGCAGAACCGGCTGGCCGACGCGCGGCATTATCTGAAGGAAGCTGTCGAGCGCAGCCCGCGCGATCCGACGATTCTGGGGCATCTGGGCGACGTGTACGACCGGCTGGGACAGACCGATCTGGCCGTCGAGACGTGGCAGAAAGCGCTCGATCAGTGGACGCACGTGGTACCGGCGGATTACGAACCGGCGAAAGTGAAAGCGCTGCGGAAGAAACTGTCGCACGCGCGGAAGCAAACGCAGCGGAAAAACACGAACGCCGCGATGACGCCGCGATAACGCCCGAGCCGGAAACCTGCCTTGCGCCTCGCCGCCTTCGCCAAGATCAACCTGCAACTGGCCGTGACGAGAACGCGTCCGGACGGCTACCACGAGCTTCGCACCATCTTTCAATCCATTTCGCTTCACGACGACCTGACGATCCGGAGGTCGCGCCGCGCGGGAATCGATCTGACGATTTCCGGAGCGGCGCTCGACCCAGGACCGGAGAATCTGGTTTGGCGGGCGCTGGATCTGCTGAGCCGGGAATTGCGGCTTTCCGGGGGCTGGCGGGCGAGATTGCACAAGCACATTCCCATGGGAGCGGGGCTGGGCGGAGGGTCGAGCGACGCGGCGGCAGCGCTGGCGGGGGGCTTGCGCATTTCGGGCAAGCGAATCGCTCCGGAAGTGCTGTTGGAGATGGGAGCGTCACTGGGCGCAGACGTGCCGTTTTTTCTAGTGGGCGGCAGGGCGCTCGGAGTGGGCCGTGGCGATGAGGTTTATCCGCTGGAGGACGGGCGGCGGAGGTGGGTGGTGGTGGCGTTGCCGAAGGAGATTCGCGTGGCGACGCCCGAGGCCTACCGATGGCTGGACGCTAAGTTGACAAAGACCGCCGCGCCCCCTAAACTCTTTGTTTCCTGCGCCCGTAGCTGGAGCCTCGAGGACGCCGATCTCCTGAACGATTTCGAAGCGGTGGTTTTCGACCGCTATCCGATCCTTCGAGAGATGAAAGGGCGGCTGCTCCAAGCGGGAGCTGCGGGAGCCGCGCTGGCGGGCAGCGGTTCGGCGGTGTTTGGCCTGTTCCAGAACCCAGCGCAAGCGCGCCGAGCCGCTCGGAAGTTCCAAGATACGCAAGTATTTTTGGCCCGCACCGTGACCCGGGGCGAATTCCGGCGTCTGGGAGAAACTCGGCGCAGGGCTTGAGGATTCACCCTTGGCCGTAGATAAACTGAAAATATTCAGTGGGCGCGCGAATCCGCGGCTCACCGAGGCGATTTGCGGGATTCTCGCCACGCCGGTGGGCCAGGTGGAACTGAGCACGTTCGCCGACGGCGAGTGCTACATCCAGATTCTGGAAAACGTGCGCGGCACGGACGTCTTCGTGGTTCAGCCGTGCTCGCAGCCGGTGGATTTCCACCTGATGGAACTGCTGCTGATGATCGACGCGTTCAAGCGGGCGTCGGCGCGGCGGATCACGGCGGTGGTGCCGTATTACGGGTACGCGCGGCAGGACCGGAAAGACAAGCCGCGGGTGCCGATTTCCGCGAAACTCGTGGCCGACCTGCTGGAGACGGCGGGAGCGAGCCGGGCGTTGCTCCTGGACCTGCACGCGCCTCAGATTCAGGGTTATTTCAACGTGCCGGTGGATCACCTGTTCGCCTCGCCGGTGCTGGTGGAGCATTTCCGGCAGAAGGACCTGCCGAATCTGACGGTGGTCTCGCCGGACGCGGGCGGCGTGGAACGGGCGCGAGGATTCGCGAAGAAACTGGACGTGCCGCTGGCGATCGTGGACAAGCGGCGAGTGGCGATGGACCAGACGGAAGTGATGCACCTGATCGGCGAAATCGAAGGACGAGCGGCGCTGATCGTGGACGACATCGTGGACACGGCCGGAACGCTGGTGAAGACGGCCGAAGCGCTGCGGGAGCAGGGAGCGGAGCGGGTGTTCGCGGCGTGCACGCACGCGGTGCTTTCGGGCCGGGCGGTGGAACGGATCTGCCAATCCTCGATCGAGGAGATGGTGGTGACGGATTCGATTCCGCTTCGGGCGGAAGCGGCGAAAATCGGCAAGATCAAGGTGCTCAGCGTGGCCGACCTGCTGGCGCGCGGCATCCGCTCGATTCACGAGGAATCTTCGATCAGCGCGCTCTTCCTCTAGCGCGCGAAGCGGCCGCTGCGCACGGCGGAGCGGCCCAGGGAAAGGAAACGAGGCCATGTTGATAGAAGCGAAACGCCGCGACGAACGCGGCAAGAACGCCGCCCGGCGGCTGCGCCGCGAGGGCCGGGTACCGGCGGTGCTCTACGGCGGCGGCGGAAATGCCGAGGCGCTGGCGATCGGCGCCGGCGAGGCGCAGCAGGTGCTGCGCACGGCCGAGCACAACATCATCCATGAAGTTCGCGTGGAAGGCGGCGAACCGGCGCGCGCGATGTTGAAGGACTGGCTGGTGGATCCCGTGCGAGGCGACCTGCTGCACATGGACCTGCAGCGGGTGGCGATGGACGTCATCATTCGCGTGAAGGTGCGCGTGCATACGTTCGGCGAGCCGCAGGGCGTGAAGGTGCAGGGCGGCATTTTCGAGCGCGTGGCGCGCGAAATCGAGGTGGAATGCCTGCCCGGAAACATTCCGGACGAAATTCATTTCGACGTGACCGAACTGACGATCGGCAAGCAGTTGCGCGCCGGCGATCTGCCGCTGGATCCGGCGAAGGTGCGGCTGCTGACCGATCCGCAGCGCGTGATCGCGCACGTGGTGGCTCCGTCGAAGGAAGAGGAAGCCGCCGCCGCGCCGGAAGCCGCCGCGGCCGTGGAAGCGGCTGCGCCGGCCGAGCCCGAAGTCATCAAGAAGGGCAAGAAGGAAGTGGAGGAAGGCGAAGAGGGCGAAGGCAAGGGCGAATGAGGCCTCGATTCGCCCGGCGCGCTCCGGCGGTTGCGATCTGGCGATGCGACTGATCGTAGGATTGGGCAATCCAGGGCCGGAATACACTTGGTCGCCGCATAACCTGGGTTTTCTGGTGATCGACCGGTTATCGGAACGCAGCAGTATTCGCGTGCGGCGGCCGGAAGGAAAGTCGCTGGTGGGACTGGGCCAACTGGCGGGTACGGACGTTGCGCTGGTGAAACCGCTGACGTTCATGAACGCGAGCGGCATCGCGGTGCGGGACCTGTTGGGCCGGTTGCACGCGGAACCGGCGGACATGATCGTGGTGACCGACGACGCGGCGCTGCCCCCGGGCACGCTGCGGATTCGCGAGCGCGGCTCGGCGGGCGGGCACAACGGACTGAAATCGATCATCGGCGCGATCCAGTCCGACGAATTCGTTCGCGTGCGGCTGGGAATCGGAGCGGCGCCGGCGGGGATGGACCTGGCCGATTACGTGCTCGAGCCGATGAGCGACAATGACCTGGAAGTGGCCGCCGAAGCGATCGACCGGGCCGTCGAAGCGGTCGAAATGATTCTGGAGAAGGGCGTCGCGGCGGCGATGAACCGCTTTAACCGGCGAGCCGAGGGGCTCGACGGGGAACCGCGCTCCGGCGGGAGCGAACCCGGAGCCTATTGAGGAGACGATGGCAGAAGAACGTTTTTACGAACTGATTTTCATTTGCCGGCCGGATACTCCCGAGACCGACATCGACAAGGTGCTTTCCACGCTGCAACAGGTGGTGGAAGAGCAGAAGGGCCGCGTGGAAAAAGTGGAAAAATGGGGTGTGCGGAAGCTGGCCTATCGCATCGGCAAAAGCCGCGAAGGTTTCTTCGTGTTCCTGGCCATCTACGGACGCCAGGGCGAGATGATCAAGGAACTCGAACGCCGCCTGAAGGTTTCCGAGCCCGTGCTGAAGTACATGACGGTGCGCATCGACGAGGAATTGAAGCGTCAGCGCAAACTGAGCGAGCGCCGCGAACGCCGTCTGGCTCGCCGTCCGCGCAAGACCGCCGGCGAACCGGCCGCAGCTTCGGGCTAAGCCCGTTTCAAGGAGATTCCGATGAGTACGACTCCCGTAACACCGCAACACTCCGGCCGTTCCTCGCACGGTTCGGGACCCCGACCCGGCGGCGACCGCCCGCGTAAGCCGCGGCGGCAGTACGTTCGCAAGAGGAAGGTTTGCCGTTTCTGCGTGGACAAGGTGGATTACATCGATTACAAGAACGCCGAGTTGCTACAGACGTTCATTCTGGATCGCGGCAAAGTGATCCCCCGCCGCATCACCGGCACGTGCGCCCGCCATCAGCGCTGGCTGAAGGTGGCGATCAAGCGCGCCCGGAACATCGCCCTGCTGCCATTCGCCGCGGGGGCGTAGCGCGAAGGAATATCCGATGAAGATCATCCTGCAGGAAAACATCGAAAAGCTGGGCACTCGCGGCCAGATCGTGGACGTGGCCGAGGGTTACGCCCGCAACTATCTGCTGCCGCGCAAACTGGCGCTCCAGGCGACGGTCGGAAACCTGAAACAGCTCGAGCGGATTCGCACGAGGCTGGCGAAAATCGAGGTGCAGGAGCATTCGGCCGCGGAACAAACGGCCGGGCTGCTGGCGGCGGCTTCTGTGACGTTGCAGCGCAAGGCGGGACAGAACGACCAACTGTTCGGTTCGGTGACGTCGGCCGACATCGCCGAAGCGCTCGAAGCGCAGGGCATCCAGGTGGACAAGAGGAAAGTGGCGCTCGAACAGCCCATCAAGCTGACCGGCGAATACAACGTTGCGATCAAGCTGCATCACAACGTTTCCGCGACGATCAAGGTGGTGGTGGCTCGGGAAGGCGAACCGCCGGCAGCGGCCGCGCCGGCTCAGCCGGAACCCGCGCCGGAACCGGCTCCCGCGGAGTAATGCGGCGAGAGAGTCTGGGAATTTCCTCCGCCCCATGCGCCCGCGCGGCGCGTGGGGCGCTGTGTTTTCGGACCAACGTTTTCCACCGGACGCGCGCTTTTCCACAGGCCGCGAAAATTCGCGAGGGCGCATTCCGATTGGGGTTCGGGGCTGTGGATGAATGCCGCCGAAATTCACAGGCGCGCACTGGCTTTTTTCAGGGCGGCGTGGAGAATGGCGGTTCGCCCGGCGCAAAGGGCGGCGAAAAAGGCGTTGCGCGGGGATATTTTCAAGGCGAAAATAAAGCGAATACGAACATGGCTACGACCGTCGAACTCGAACGACCATTGCCTCACAATCCCAGCGCCGAACGTAGCGTCCTCGGCGCGATCCTGCTGGACAATCACAGCCTGAACGCGGCGGTGGAAGTGCTGCGGCCGGAGGATTTCTTCCTCGACCAGCACCGGCGGCTCTACCAGCACATGATCGCGCTGGGCGAGCGGCAGCGGCCGATCGATCTGGTGACGCTGGCCGAAGAGTTGGGACGGTCCGGGGAATTCGAAGCGGCGGGCGGCCCGGCATATCTGGCGCAACTGGTGGACGGGGTGCCGCGCGTCACGCACGTGGATCACTACGCGCGAATCGTGAAGGAGAAATCGCTGCTGCGTGGGCTGATCCACACGGCCGAGGCGATTCAGCAGCAGGCGCTAGAAGCGGAAGAGGGAGCCGAGGAGATCCTGGACCGGGCGGAAACGCTGATCTTTCAATTGGCCGAGGACCGGATTCGCGCGGGCCTAGTGGGCGTGAACGAGATCGTACGTGGAAGTTCCGAACGGCTGGATCGGATGCTGAGCGGGGAGCAGCAATTGACGGGCCTTGCCGCCGGCTACACCCAACTGGATCGGTTGACTTCCGGCTTGCAGCCTTCCGAGCTGATCATTCTGGCGGCGCGACCCTCGATGGGGAAAACGGCGCTGGCGCTGAACATCGCGGAAAACGTGGCGATGGCGCAGCGGCAGCCGGTGGCGATTTTCAGCCTGGAAATGTCGAAGGAATCGCTGCTGATGCGCCTGGTGGCCTCGTACGCTCGGCTGGACATGCACCGGTTCCGGACCGGGCACTTGGGGCGCGAGGAAGGCCGGCGAATGATGCAGGCGCTGAACGAACTGCGCGAAGCGCCGGTATGGATCGACGATTCCGGGTCGGCCACTGTGCTGGAAATCGGGGCGAAAGCGCGGCGACTGAAGAGGGACAAGGGGCTCTCACTACTGGTGGTGGATTACCTACAGCTGATTTCCTCGCGCGGGCGGTTCGGGAACCGGACCGAGGAAGTTTCCTCGATTTCGCGGGCGCTGAAAGGGTTGGCGAAGGAATTGCAGATTCCTGTTCTGGTGCTCAGCCAGCTGACGCGTGCGCCAGAACGCGAAGAGCGCCGACCGCAACTGGCCGACCTTCGCGAATCGGGCGCGATCGAGCAGGACGCCGACGTGGTGGTCTTCATCCACCGGCCGAATTTCTACCGGACGGAGCTGCCGGAGGAGGAGCGGCGTGTGGCGGAGATTCTGATCGCCAAGCAGCGGAACGGCCCGACGGACCGGCTGAAATTCGTTTTTTTCGAGAAATATACGCGGTTCGAAGAGGCGGCGGCGGAATCGGCGGGAGGCCGTGAGGGCGAGGAATTCTAGAGGTTCGGTCTGGGGAGCAAAAAGGCGGGAGTGGGGCTGGCCGAGGGCCGGCTCATGCTATACTTGGCTGGAATCGTCCGACGTCCAAAGCTCGAAGTGGAAATCTTATAAGGAATTAGGCTTTTTACTGGCCTCATACCATTGGCGGATACGCGCAAAAGTCTCATCCCCCCCGCCCAGAACCGTGCGAAAGGCAAAGGCGGCGAAACGCGAGATGGGGGTGTGTCCCGAGCCGCGCGGCGGGAGGCGGGAGAACCCGAAGGATTCGCCAGCCTGTGGGACCTGTTGCTGCTGCGCAGCCTTTTCATCCTGATTTGCGTGCTGATCGGCTGGCATTTCCACCCTTTCGGATTCACGAAAATTACCGGGTCGCTGTTTGGGCTGGTTTTCGCAGTTCTGGTGATCCTGGGAGAAAAGCGGCTGCGAAAGATCAGCCTGCGGCGGCTGATCGGGGCCGCGGTCGGGTCGATCCTGGGCATACTGGCGGCGCTGCTGATCCACTTGGTGGTCGACAAGACGGCGCTGCCGGCGGAATCAAAATCATTCCTGGGAATCGCGCTGGTGGCGGTGATGGCCTACGTGGGGATGCTGGTGGGTGCGAACAAGGGAGACATGCTGAACCTGCAGGCGTTCGGGGGCGTGTTCGGGACCGAACGGTCAGGGCGGCACTTTTCGAAGATTCTGGACACAAGCGTGATCATCGACGGGCGCGTGGCGGACGTGTGCGAGGCGTCGTTTATGGACGGGACGGTGATCGTGCCGCGGTTCGTGCTGCACGAACTCCAAACCGTGGCGGATTCGGCCGACCCGCTGAAGCGGCAGCGCGGGCGCCGTGGGCTGGAAGTGTTGGAGCGGATCCGGCAGTTGCCTTCGCTCGACGTGGAGATTGCCGAAGAGGATTTTCCCGAAGTGCCGGAAGTGGATCTGAAGCTGATCGAGCTGGCGCGGCGATACGACGCGAAGATTGTGACGAACGATTTCAATCTGAATAAAGTGGCGACGCTGCAGGGCATCGACGTGCTGAACGTGAATCAACTGGCGAACGCGCTGAAACCGGTGGTGCTGCCGGGCGAGGCGATGCGCGTCTTCATCCTGCGCGAAGGCAAGGAAGCCAACCAGGGTGTGGCGTACCTGGATGATGGCACGATGGTGGTTGTGGATGGGGCGCGGCGGATGATCAACAAGACGATCGATATCGCCGTAACGTCCGTTCACCAGACGAGCGCTGGGAAAATGATTTTTGGGCGCTACGACGAGCGCGCCGAAGCCGCCGCCCGGGCCAATGCCCACGAACCGCCGCAGCGGTCGGAAAACCACGCGAACGAGCGCGAACTGCCACCGCGCCCGATTCACCCCGAATCCACACACCGCTAAGAGCGCGCCACCAGTACGCGGGACGCACCGGCAAGCCGCACGGCGCGGCCACGCGATGCCGCCTGGAAATTTTAGGAAGACCTTCAGCGCGACCGCTAGGAGTGTCCTTTGCGCACTTCCTGGACGCGGGCGGAGCGGACGACAGGAGATTTTTTCTGGCGTGCGGCAAACCGCCGCGCACGCGCCCGATCCACATAAACCCTGGTGAACTTTTCGCCGTCCATGTAGTAGATGGTGGCTCTCCAGTGCCGGTGCCTGTGCCGCGGACTATCGGACATGAGGGCTTCTTTTAGCATCGGCGTTCTCTCGGCGAAAAAAGCTCTTCAGCCGTGCCGCCCGCCGTTGGGAGCGGCGACGGCCGGCTGGAATTTCTCCTTTGACCCGCGTCTGCCGGTTTCGAGCGAGACCGTGAAAACGGCTCCTGAATTCATGCCCGAAAGCGTTTGCAGAGCTTCGCGAAAGGCATGGAGAACGCGGAATGCGTAGGTCGCGACATCCTCGGAGAGAGGATCCTGGCACGAAGGCGGACGAGTCCATGACGTGCCGCAGTTCGGACAGGATTCGGGAGAACCGGTCCAGCGGATGCGAGGAAAACGGATTACCGTCCGGCAATGATCGCAGCGAAGAGCCACGCTCCGGATCTGCTTGAGAGAGAAGCTGAGGCGAGCGCCTTTCCCCGGCTGAGGGATCTCGGCGAGCTTTTGGTCACTTTCCGATTCACGGCGATCCGCGGCACGGGAAGTGGTTTTGGCGCGGCTGGGCGAAACGAGCGGCCCAGGGAGCGGCGAGAGGGTCGCACGGCTGGAATCCGATCTTTTTGCAACGGGAAGGCCGGTTTCGGAGCGCGTCTGCATAAAGGAGCCTCCTTGCAATTGCCAGTCCTAGAACGATCGGAAAACCGCCATAAAACCGACCAACGTAACTCATAGAACCCAAGAGGATTAATTCACGATCGCGATTCCCTCCCTGGGGGGCTCGAAGACGGGGTGGTGCAACCTCTTTCACTTTTTTAGGGCGAAACACCGAAAGCCTCGACCACCCCTAGAAAGCAAAAAGAGCGCGATCAGCGAAAAGGACTCGCAACAGCCAAAGGAGGCGAGGAGCCTGATAAAATCGGATTATTTTTCTCTGCCATGGCTTGATCTAGGCATTCCCGCAGAGGCGCGAAATGACTCGTGGCGAGAACTTTTGCGATCCTGCCCTCCATCCGAGAAATATGGAAATAATGACGGAACATGGACCGTGCCCTGCCCCGGAGACGCGGCTGATGCGGATCGACTTCCCAAGGATGAAAATAGAGGACGAGGCCGCGGCCTTCGCGGCGCGCCTTCCGAAACGCCCATCGTGTGTACCACTCGGGAAGAATTCGGAGATAACCGCCGCCGGCGGCAGGAAGATTCCAAGGGCCCAGCCGAACGGTGGTCGGAGGAAACTCGAAGAGGTGGCACCCCTCGCCGCAGGCCCACTCGAAAGGAGCTTGCGGCGCGTGCGGCATTCCGTAGACATCGTGATGGATGGGGAAGACGCTGGAATCGTAAAGAAAACCCTCTTGCGAGAGAATCTCCAGCGCCCAAAGCGACTGTTCGACGACCGAGAAACTGGGCGCTCGATAGCCTACGACGGCTTGGCCGCCGGCGTCCTCGATGGCTGCGCGGGCGCGACGTGTATCGGCGCGAAACTCGTCGGGCGAGAGATGCCAGATGCAGCGGTGCCAGTAGCTATGGCAGGCGACCTCGTGCCCGGCGGCGACAATCTCGCGCACGATTTGCGGGAAGCGTTCGGCAACCCATCCGAGCACGAAAAATGTGGCCTTGGTTCCGTGCCGGCCGAGCAGGTCGAGAACGCGGCGGGTGTTGTCCACAACGCGCGAGGGATGGGAAGGCCAGCTTTCCGAAGAAATACGGTCGTGAAAGGCTTCCACGTGGAAGTAGTCCTCGACGTCCACACTGAGAGCGTCAGGAAGGGGCCGAGGAAACCGGCTAGGGACGAGGCGGGCACGCGTAATGGGAGAAGAAAAGGCCGAACCGGACATGGGAGCTGATCTCGATTCCTCGCTCTCCCTCAACAAAGCGTTGCGGGCCGTGCGACTGAGCGAACGCCGATTCGCTTGCCCGTGGCGCCCCTGGCGCTGAACTACTGCTTGTTACCTGCTGCGACAGATCGCCGCCTGGCTAAGAAAGCGATCATCGGCAACCCGGTGCCGAACAGCAGCAAGAGCCAAAACGATACTAGCGACACTCAAAGCTACCCTTTTCATCCGGCCCCCATCCGGCACCTGACCGCGCTCCGAGCTTGCCAGCTTCTCTTGCTAGGAGATCGTCTTGCGCATGCGGCGACGGAACATCAACGCGATACCCAGCAGACCACTGCCAAACAGGCCAAGCGTTGCGGGCTCGGGAACCGTTTCCAGACCATCGGTCAAAGGCGTGAACCAATCCACGTGGCCATTAGCGTCCGTTCCATAGGCGAGGAAGACCGTCCCGTAGGGGAAACCTGTGGAACCGCCGCTAAAGCTGAAACTGACGGTCAGGTAGTTGGTGCCGCTCGATCCGGCGCTGACTCCGGGCAGATTGACCGTGTAGACGGCATAACCCATCGTGCCGGGCACGGTTTGAACCGCGTTAATGTTATTGAATTTGTAGTTGTCCACGCTGGATGAGCTAGCGGTGAGCCCCAGGTAGCCGGAAATCAGAGGTCCGGAACTCTGAGTGAACGGGGTTGTGTTCGCGAGATTCGCAGTCAACGACGTCCCGCCAGGACCCCCGTTGCTCTGGGTGAAATTCACCGAGAAGCTGAGTGGAGAGCTAATGGGATTGGTGCTGGAGAGCGGCACCAAAATCACCAGCGTGGTGCCGCTAGTCGAGCCGTTGTTGTTGATGGCGATGTTGAACGTGGGATTCGTGCTTCCAATCGTTCCAATATCGAGCGAGAATGTGGCCGGCGTGCACGCTGTGGGGCTTGGCATCCAGCCCGGTCCACAAATGCCCATCACCTGGGCATGCGCACTTGGGGAACCCACGAAAGCAGCAAAGGCGCAAAGCAAACCGATCCTTAGAATCTTAGACACGGCGCCCTCCCGGGCAAATCGTAACGTCCATCAGAACGCAGGCACGCCGCGGGCCAAACCGGCGGGGAACCAGGCTGACCGAATGGATTGAAACGGAATGTGTTAGCAGAGGCCTTGGGGGCCCAAGGTTCTGGCCAGTGCAGGCGATTGCAGAGTTTGCGCCGCCAAGTTGCAGAGTGGTAACACGTTGTTATTTTGTTTTGGCCCGTTTTTCCAGCTCCGTGAGCGTTTCTTCGGCTTGTCGAGTGTTTGCCTGATCGAGTCCCAGGCGACGGGCTTCGAGGAGGGTTGCGCGCGCTTCGCGCTTTTGACCGGCGGCCGAATAGGCCAATCCGAGATGAAAGCGAAAGACGGCATCGCGCGGCATTCTGGCGACTGCTTGCTGAAGCGGAGGGATGGCGAGGGAGGCCATGCCCTTCTTCATGTAAACCCAACCGAGCGTATCGGCGATGGACGGATCGGAAGGTTCCGAAGCGCGGGCCTGCTGCGCGAAGCCGAGCGCCACGTTCGAATCCTCGCCTTGCTCGATCATGGCGCGCGCAAGCCCGGCTTGGGCCGAAGCAATACCGGGAGAACGCTGGAGAGCGCGCTGGTAATAATCCTGTGCGTCGGCCCAGCGATTGAGCTGAAGGGAGAGATTGCCAGCGAGCAATTCAGACTGGGAGTCCTTGGCGTCGAGGTTTCCCGCGCGAGCGTAATTTTCAATCGCAAGCTGTCCGTCGCCGCGCAACTGGGCGATGCGGCCGAGGTAGAAATAGGCCGAGGCGCTTTTCGGATTCAATTGAAGAGCGTGCTGGCAGTCGGTGGTTGCCGTGGCGAGATTGTTCTGAAGAACGTGCAACTGGGCAAGCAGAACAAAAAGCTCGGCGTTGGCGCCGGGGCCAGCAGCATAGGCATTGACTGTTTGAATGGCTTTTCCCGTCTGCTCTTGTGCCACATAGAGCTGGGCGAGGCCTGCAAGCATGGGGGTAGGATCCTTCACGCGCGACAACACCGCTTCATATTCCTTTTCGGCCTTGGCGTAATCCCTGCGCATGCCGTCGACGACAGCCTGACGCACCTGGATGGCGAGGGATCCGGGCGAGAGTTGGCTGGCGACGAACAGCGCTTTTTGCGCGCGAGAAGTATCGCCGCTCAGGATGGCGGCGTCTGCCGCAAGCAGGTACCCTGCGACCATAGAGGGATCGAGCAGCAGGACTTGGCGAGCATAATGAGCAGCGCCGACGGCATCCTTGGCGCGCAAACTGAGCTGGCCCAACTGGAGGAATGCGAAGGAGAAGGAGGGGTCCATCTTGAGGCACTGGTAAAACTCCGATTGCGCCGAATCGTCTTTACCAAGCGCCATCAGCGAGACGCCCAGATAGTAGTGGCCGAAGACGGAGGCGGAACCGCCTTCGAGGGCCTTGCGGAGTTGCTCGACGGCGTCAGCGTCGCGTCCCTGGAGGTGAGTGATCGCTCCGGCGAACATCAACGCTTGGCGGTCCTTGGGATTCTGGCTGAGGATTTGTTGATTCCAGCGAATCGCATCGGGAACGTCATTCATGGTGATATAGACGTTCACGAATTTTTTCTTGAGCAGGAGCGAGGGAGAGAGGGAATAGGCGATGCGATATTCGGCGAGGGCGCTCGGGAGTTGATTGTGGGCGACCCAGAAATCGCCGACGCCGGAGTGCAGATCGGCGGTGGATTTCTGCTTTGCCTCGAAGTTGGCGATGGTGGCCTGGGCGTCGGCAACGCGCCCCCAGCGGCAGTAGAGATCGGCCATCGCCAGGTAGAGCGCGGGCGCGCCGGAGGTGGCCTTGAGTCCCTGCCGCAACGTCTGTTCGGCCGGTTGGAACTGACCGAGTTTTTGATGCAGGTTGGCGAGGTCGCGATAGCCATCGACGGAGGTGGGATCGAGGGCGAGCGCATGTTCGAAAGAGGTGGCGGCAGAGGCCGTATCACCATTCCCGAGTTGCGCAATGCCGATGGCCAGCTGAAGGGGAGCTTCGCGGGGACGGAGCGCCGTCGCTTTTTCCAACTCGATGAGAGCCTGCGGATAGTTTTTCTGGGCGAGGTAGCTCTGCGCGACGAGTAATTGCGCGGAGAAATTTTTCGGCTCGCGCGACAGAACCTCGGAAGCGTATTGGCGAGCGCGGTCGGGATGATTACCGATCAGGTAGAGATTGCCGAGTTCGAGTTCGGCGGGAGCCTGCTGGGGATTGATGTCAAGCGAATGAGTGAACGCCTGCAAGGAAGCCTGTAAATCCCCGCGCTGTTTTTGTGTGAGGCCGAGGTAGTAATAACCCTCCGTGAAGCGGGGATCGGCCTTGACAGCGTTTTTGAACTCGATCGCCGCATCGTCGTATTTTTTCTCCTGGTAATACTTCTTGCCGTTTTCGAAATAGGAGTTGCGCCGCTGAATCGGGTCCTGGTTGCACCCGGCCAGAACGCCGGCGAACAGCACCAGCAGAATAGGCCCGAACAGCAAACAAGAATCCTTGTGTTGCGCTCGCATCCATGATTGCGCCATAGAACCCCTCGTTTCCATACCTCCAGCGGCTGGCCAGCCCCGGTATGCCTAACGCGGCCAAGCGAATATTTCCTCGCCGGCCGTTTAGCCAAACGGAGAGCAATTGGCGTTCCACGATCGGCGGAGGATCCCTACTTGTAGAAGAACGCTTTGGCTGAGGGGCAGGTGCGCGGCGCACCGCAGGTTCCTGCAACGGGCTGGGTAGAAAACGGAAATACTTTTCCACTTTGTGGCTTGCGTTCACCCTGGGCGAGGATGATCGCGAAAACGAGCGAGGGATGCAATATTCGCCGAAATACATTTCGTGAGCGCCGATCACGGAAGGTACGAATGCAGCAGAGGCAGCACCTGATAGGCGAAACCGACAATTCGTTGCTGTGCGATCGCCGGCGTTTCCATTTCGCCGATGGGAGTGGCGAAGCGTATCAGCGCACCGTCGGTGCGGTCATCGCGAAACGCGCCGGCGACCAGAAAGAACTTGGCCCAGTACTCGCTGGCGACGGGACGGCCCTGCTCCTGAAACCAGTAGAAAACGAGCATGCGATCGAGACCCTTGGCGATCAGGTAGCGATTCACCGGGAACGATTTTCCGCCGGGAACGGCCAGCGACACCTGGCTCGAAGTGATCGGCGTCCAGCCGCCTCCGGGAAGGCAATTTTTAGGAGAGTGCATCGTGTCGCCAGCTCGCTGGCTGGGGAAATAGGCGAGGAAGAGATCAACCGGCTGCGACGAGCCGAGGCGGGAATAGAGGCGCTCGATAAATTCGCCCGGTCCGAGAACGGCGCGAATATCCCCAGGAATCGGAATCGTCTGGCCGGCCCAGCCTTGAATTTCTCCAGGGAACTTCGCGAGCGGGCGGCGTTCCGGTACTCGCACGCCGGAACCCCGCAACTGCAAGAAGAGGCCGGTGGCAGCCAGCAAGGCGACCGCCAGCGAGAAACGCAGACGGAAGCCAAGGCTCGATTTGACGTGGGCATCAGGCATAGGAACGGCGAGACGTGACGGCGCGCAAGGCGGCGTGGAACGCGAAGAGCATCAACATCGCCAGCACGAAAATCAACCAGCCGGAAAACGCGTGAAAGAAACCGGTGCCTGCGTCGGGACTCCAGAATTGAACCAGGAGTCCAGTTCCCATAATGCGGAGGGCGTTGGCGGCGATGGCGATCGGCACGGCGGCGGCGACAAGAACGAGCCGGCGCCAGAGGGAGGGTTCGAGAAAGTAGCCGTAAATCACGGCCAGAGAGATGAGGGAAATCAACGATCGGATTCCGCTGCAGGCTTCGGCGACCTCGAGCGTGATGGCGGGAAGCTGAATGATATTTCCCTCGCGCAGCACTGGAACGCCCAAAAGCGCGAGAAACCAACTGGCCATGCGCGAGGCGTGAATCTGCAAGGGAAGCGTGATTTGCGCGTAGAGAATGGCCGGGATGGGAATCATCAGAAAAAGGAAGGCGATCGGAAAGAGAAGTTCGCGAAGCCAACGCCAGCCGCAAAAATAGAGCGTGAGACTGGCGAGCAAGAACACGAACGAACTGCGCATAAGGAAGAATTCCGCGCCCACCTTTCCGACGACGAGAACGCCGAGGGACGCCGCGATTGCCGGCAATCCCCACCAGGTGGGCAGGAGCGGCAAGCGCGAGAGAGCAGCCCTTTTCCGCCAGACGAGAAAACCCGAAAACAAGGGCACCAGAAATCCGTGGGAATAATTCGGATCGTTCATCCAGTCGCCGACAAGCGAAACGAGGATTCCACCGTAAAGGATGCCCACGAGCAGGGCCAGAATCCCGAGAGCCAAAGCGATGTTTGCGGAGACGGAGACAGTCCTCGCTCGAGCCGGGTGTGTTTCGCTCGACGGTGAGGCGACACAATCTCCCATCCGAACACCTCCCGTTGGAGTCTGTGGTGCAAATTGTCTGCCAGCTTTCCATGGCAGCCGCGAAGCAGAGCGGCGAAGTGAGGCTAACCTTCGACTCGACAGCGTATTCCAGAGGAAATCGTGAGAAGCGAGCGGGGCTTTCGGCGACCGGTGCGAGCGCGACGGGAAGGAAGCGATGCGGCAAAGTTAGGAAAACGATTGCCACTTTGCTGAATCGGGCGTGGATTCCGAGAGGCGGCAATTGGAGGCGGGCGCTTCGCGATGAGACGGACCCAACTGGTTGAGAAAGAAGCTGTAAGACGGCGAAGCGGGCAAGGCTTTGGCAATGGCCGTTTTCGTGCACGGCTGCAGGAAAGAATCAACGGCAACGCCGATGAACGAAAACGAAACGTTTTTTTCACGCCCAGAACCGAGGCCGACACGCGAACCTGCAAGGCCGGCGTTTCTCGCTTCGCTCAGCCCGGCGATGCGCGAACTTGATCGCGCCATCAGCGATGTGGCGCGCGGCGACCTGCCAGTGCTGCTGTTGGGAGAACGAGGGACGGGGAAGGAAATCGTCGCGCGCGAGATCCATCGGCGGCACGCCGAGGTGAATGCGACGTTTCTGAAGGCGCGCTGCGCGGAGTTGACGCCGCGGCTGATAGACGGGCTTTTGGATGAACCCGGGCGATTTGCGGACGCGCCGGCGACGATTTTTCTGGACGAAATCGGCGAGTTGAGTCCAGCGTGCCAGGCCGCGCTGGCGGAAGCGATAGCGAACGCCGACGGGAACGGACACGTGCGGAACGGACGGGCGCGATTGATCTCCGCGACGAGCCGGAACATCGAGGAAGAGATCCGAAAACAGCATTTTCGCGAAGAGCTTCTCTATCGGCTGAACGGCGTGTGCCTGCGCGTTCCTCCCCTGCGGCACCGCAAGGAAGACATCCCGGCATTTCTCGATTTCTTTCTGAAGCGCGACGCCGGAGAGTTGGGCATCGCGCCTGCCGAGGTGCAGGGGAAGACGATCGCGGCACTGCTGCGGCATTCTTGGCCAGGAAACGTTCGCGAGTTGGAAGAGGTGGCGCGGAAGATTCTGCTTTCCGACGAGCGCAGCGCGGTGGCGGGACTCGACTGCTTGCGGGCGAGCGTGGCGGACGGAGGCGACGGGGGTGCGGCGCTGCCGCTGAAGGAAGCGGCGCGGAACGCTTCGCGGCAAGTGGAGCGGGAACTGATCCTGAAGACGCTTTCGCGAACGCGCTGGAACCGGAAACGGGCGGCGCGCGAACTCGGCATCAGCTACAAGGCGCTTCTGTACAAGCTGAAGCAGATTGCTTTTGACGACCACGGGGAACTTTAGGACGAGGGAGGGCCTATGAATATCCGATTTGGAAAGCGAGCATCTCTTTGTTGCGTTCTCCTTCTGTTTTTCACGCTTCCCGTGGTGAGCCAAAAAAAGGCGGCCAACTCACACGACGAAACCGCCAAGTCGTCCGTCCAAAACCATCCCGCTCCGGCGACCACCGATCCGAAATACGTCATCGGGCCGCAGGACGTACTCGATATCAACGTCTGGAACCAATCGAACATTTCGCGGACGGTGCCGGTGCGCCCAGACGGGAAGATTTCGTTGCCGCTGCTGGACGACGTAATGGCGGCGGGACTGACGCCGGAGCAACTGGGCGAGAAGATCACCCGGGATCTGCGGAAGTATCTGGAGAATCCGCAAGTGACGGTGATCGTGACGGCGATCAATAGCCAACGCATTTTCATTGTGGGTGAAGTGGGTCGAGCCGGCATTTTGCCCATGCTTCCGAACATGACCGTCTTGCAAGCACTTTCCGAAGCGGGGGGGTTTTCGCCATTCGCGAAACTATCGGGCATTTACGTTCTGCGGAATGAGAACGGGCACCAGGTGAAGTTCCCCTTCGATTACAAGAAGGTTATCAAGGGAGAACAGGCGCAAGAGAACCTGGTGTTGCAGCCGGGCGACACAATCGTCGTTCCATGAGGCATCAGCCATGAAGAGACCAGTGTTTATCGCCGTCTTGCTTGCTGGGGCGCTCCTGCTGTGCGCGTCGGCGGGGTGGGCGCAACAGCAGCAGGGACAAACGCAGACGTCCGGCCAGCAAAACCAGCAAGGAGCGACGGGACAAAGCGGAACGGCGCCGCCGACGACCGTGACGCCGACGCCCCCCGGACAAAATTCGACTCAGCAAGGGGAAACCGTCCAGAGCCAGACATCGAATTCGGCCTCGGGCACTGCCGCAACTACCCCTCCGCTTACCGGGGCGGAGCAATACACCCTTAGCCGGATGGGTGCGGGACACAGCTATGTGATTCCATCGTTACAATTCGCGCAGAGCGTGAGCACGTATGGAACGGGAGCCTTCGGGACGTCCACGGTTGACTCCGTCAGCACGCTCAGCGGCAGCCTTGACCTGAATTACCTGTGGGGCAAATACGCATTCAGCGCGCGATACGACGGAACCGGTTTTGTGTACAACCAACAGTCGCAGTACAACAATTCGGCGCACCTGTTGACGTTGTCGCAACGGGTGATGGGGAGGCGATCTTTGTTTCTGTTTAGCGATGCGGTGTCGTACCTGCCGGAAGCGTCCTTCGGCTACTCCCGTTTCAACGGCACAGGTTCCAATATCTACAGCTATGGGGGTTTGTTCGGTTCTGGCATCTCCAATATCGATACAAGTTTTCTTCCCAGTCAATCCATTTTAACCGGGTCTTCCTCTCGGGTCAGCAATTCGGTTGTCGGTCAGTATGATTACCTCCTGAGTCCGCTATCCACGCTGACGCTGACAGGAGCATATTCTCTGCTTCGATTCCCTTCTTCCGATTACTTCGATAGTGACGATATTATTGCTCAGCTGGGTTACAACCGTAGTCTAACGGCAAAAAATAGTATGGCAGTGTCTTACCAGGCCAGTTTTTTTCGTTATAGCCAGGGTCTGGGCAACTTTACCGACCACGTTGTAGAAATAACTTTTCGTCGCGCCCTTTCGAATCGCATGGGTGTGCAAATCGGCGCAGGACCGCAGGCCAATATATTCAGCAACGGCGCCAGCGGGCAGGATGCCAAATTCGGGTGGGCGATGAATTCCGAGTTGACGTATTCCTTCCGTCGTTATCAGTTCGCGGCATCGTATCACCATTATACGAACGGCGGTTCGGGCGTCTATCAGGGAGCCACGACAGACTACGTGGACGCTGATGTCGGGACCCCGCTATCCCATATGTGGACGCTAAACGTTGATCTCGGATACGCCCGTAACTCAAACTTGCAACAGAACTCCTCCAACAACACACGCGTGTACAACGCATGGTACGGCACCGTCAATCTGCAGCGTCTCCTGAATCGGTGGATGACCATGTTTCTCAGCTACAACCTGCAGCAACAGCTTGCGCCGGCGTTCACCTGCGTAGGCTCAACATGCGGAACCTTTTACACACAGCAGTACTTTTCGTTCGGTCTTAACTGGCACCCGAGTCGAATGAGCGAAGAAGCCTACTAAAACGCGTGAGAGGATAGGATGTTGGGACATCGCGAACTGACAGTTGACGACTATTTGGATATTCTCCGCCGGCGCTATTGGATTTTGTTGATCACGGTGATTATAGGCGCGGCTGGCCTGTATCTCCTCTCGCGAATACTGCCAAATCAGTACGAATCACGGACAATCGTGTTGGTGCAACAACCCAAGGTGGGCAAGCAATTCGTTGCCCCAGTCGTGAACGAGCAGATCAACCAGCGCTTGGAAAGCATGCGTGAACAGGTTCTCAGCACCGGCCAACTCGTGCCCATTGTTGAAGAAAATCACCTCTTCTCCAAGGAGATGCCGGCCGCTACAGTTGCCGCTCGTGCGCTCCGGTTGCGCAAGGCCATAACCGTGACGCCCGTTCAGCCGATGGTGGACTCGCCCTGGGCGGGAATCCCCGGGTTCATGATCGCGGTCACCTTGAACAATCCAGCTGTGGCGCAACAGGTATGTGCGGAAATCGCCTCACAATTCATCGGCGAGAACGCGCGTTGGCGCTCTCAGGTTGCCCAGGACACCACGGAGTTTCTATCGAAGCAAATTGACGAAGCCAAAAGCGCGCTTGACGAGCAGGATGCGAAGCTGACGGCTTTCAAGATGCGTTACCTAGGCAGGCTTCCTGACGAAGTGGAAACCAATATGCACTTGCTGGCCTCCTACAACTCCCAACTCGCCGCCGCGACGGATTCTCTCAATCGAATACAGCAGGACAAGGTCTACCTCGAATCGCAGTTGAACCAGCAATTGGCCGCGTGGAAAGCCACCCGTTCGGGAAGCAACCTATTGATTCTAGAGCAGCAGCTCGCTGACTTGCGAAACAAGCTGGTATTGATGCGAGCGCAATACACAGACGATTACCCGGATGTCATAAAACTCAAGCAGAACATTGCCCATTTGGAGAGAAAGGTAAGCGAGGCGAAAGCCGAGACGTCGTGGAGCACGGCGGCAGGCAAGGCAGAAGGGCCTGCCTACGCCGAGCCTCCTCAGATTCAGCAGCTACGCGGACAATTGCGTCAGTACAACGAGACCATTCGGGAGAAAACGAAAGAACAAGCCACTCTTCAAAGGGAGATTCAAGACTACCAGTCTCGGGTGCAATTGAGCCCACTGATTGAAGAACAATTCACCGAATTGACGCGGAACTATCAAACAGCGCTCGAATTCTATCGGAACCTCTTGACCAAAAAGGCCCAAGCGGACATGGGAGCTGACCTGGAGCGGCGTCAACAGGGCGAAGATTTTCGCGTCATCGATCCTGCCACCTTTCCTGCCGCACCGTCTTTTCCAAATCCCCTGCTCTTTGCAGGCGGAGGGGCATTCGGAGGGCTGTGTCTGGGGATCGCGATAGCTCTTTGGCTGGAGTTGCGTGACAAGCTCATTCGGACCGAGCGCGACGTGGAATTCTATCTCGATGTGCCAACGCTGGCGCTGGTGCCGATGTTGGGCAAGACGCGGCACGGGGAAGGCTGGCGGCGAATTCCGCGATTGCCGTCAAGAGAGACGGCAGCAAACGCAAGAGCACTTGACGTATAGGGAAACCAGCCCATGTTCCAGAATTTTTTTCAACTGCAGGCGAATCCCTTCGGCACAAATCCTGACCCGCGCTACCTGTTTTTGACGCGGGACGCGCAGGAGGCGTTGGCATGCCTCACCTACGGGATCCAGGCGCGGAAGGGATTCATCGTGCTGACCGGAGAGGTCGGCACGGGGAAGACGACGCTGCTCAACAAGCTGCTCGAGTGGCTGCACGGGTACCGGATGGCGACAGCGTTCCTCTTCAATTCCTCGCTGACGGTGCCGGAGTTCCTGGATTTCATGATGGCGGATTTCGGCATCGCCTGCGAATCGCCATTGAAAAGCCAGATTCTGTTGCGGCTGAACCGGTGGCTGCTGGAGCGCTATCGCGCGGGCGAGGCGGCGGTATTGATCGTGGACGAAGCCCAGAACCTTTCCCGGGAAGTGCTCGAGGAAATCCGGCAACTGACGAACCTGGAGACGTCCACGGAGAAGCTGCTGCAGATCGTGCTGTCGGGCCAGCCGGAACTCGAGGCGATGCTGAAGCAGCCGCAACTACGGCAACTGCGGCAACGGGTGAATCTGCGCGCGACGCTCCACCCGCTGACGATCGAGGAAGCGCGGGGATACGTGACCGAACGGCTGCGCGTGGCCGGCGCGAATGGGCAGGAGATTTTCGCGCCCGAGGCGATCGAGAAAATGCACGCGTGCTCGTGCGGGATTCCGCGGCTGATGAACCTGGTAGGCGAGCACGCGCTGATCAGCGCGTTCGCCGACCAGGACAAGCGGATCGAAGCGAGCCGGATCGAACAGGTGGCCTGCGACCTGGGACTGAATGAAGCCTGGGCGGGAAGCAGAACGAACCGCATCTCCCTTGCCGAGGAACCCGCGACAGAGGACGTACTGCGCCAACTGGCGGCGGCGGTCGAACGGATCCGCGGGACACAGCCGGGCCGGCGCGACCCCCGGGAAAGGACGTCATGAGCCGAATCCATGAGGCTTTGAAACGAGCCGAGGAAGAGAAAATCGCGCAGGTACGCGTCGAAACCGCCGAGCCCCGACCGGCAAGCGTACCGGAGATCGAACAGCCGGCGGCGCGAGTGCACGCGACGGAAACCGCAGTTGCCCTGGCGGGCAACGGATTCGCGCTCGAGACGTTGACGTTCGAAGGACTGGCCGGGCGCTGCCAGCAACCCGCATGGAATCCCGACACGAAAACGATGCTGTTCTTCCGGAAGGACAACCACCAATACGACGCGGAGATTTTCCGGACGCTGCGTTCGCGGCTTTATCGGGCGCGCGACAACGGCTCGCTGCGGAAGCTCCTGGTGACGAGCACGCTGCCGGGCGAGGGGAAATCGTTCATCGCGGCGAACCTGGCGCAGGTGATTGCGCAGCAGCACGGGCGGCGGGCGCTGCTGGTGGATGCGGACCTGCGGGCGCCACGCCTGCACGCGGTTCTGGGCGCGCCGCAGACGCCGGGCCTGGCCGAATTCCTTCGTGGTGAAGCGGACGAGGCGACGGCGATACAGAAGGGGCCGCACAACGACCTGTTCTGCCTTCCGAGCGGAAACCTGCCGGCGAATCCGGTCGAATTGATCAGCAATGGGCGGCTGACTCGGCTGCTGGACCGGATGGCTTCGATTTTCGACTGGGTGATCGTGGATTCGCCGCCGATGGTTCCGGTTTCCGACGCGAGCCTGCTGGCGAATTTGTGCGACGGAGTGCTGCTGGTGGTGAAGGCGGCGGCGACTCCGTTTGACTTGGCGCAGAAAGCGCGCGCTGAATTCGGAGACACACCGGTGGTGGGCGTGGTGCTGAACGGAGTGCGGCGCGGCTCGGGCTACGGAGCGGAATACTACAGCTACTACGGATACCCATCCGAAGAACACAAGGGATAGTTGGTCGAATCGTGGTCAGACTTTTCCATGTGTACTATCCGACGCGCACGTTGATTCTGCTGGGCGGAGAGGCGATTCTCGCTCTCGGCGCCTTTCTGCTGGCCACGCTTCTCTGCTTCGGTTCGACGCACTTCTATTCGGCGCTGGCGATGAACAGCGGGTTTTACAAGATTCTGTCGATCACCGGGCTGGCCATCCTGTGCCTTTACTATTTCGACCTGTACGATTTGCACCGGCTGCTGATCCCCGGGGAATCCTTTTTCCGGCTGTTCGCGGGGCTGGGAACGCTTTCCATTCTGCTGGCGTTTTTCGGCTACCTGTTTCCGCAATTCATGCTGGGGCGGCAGGTGTACGTTGCCGGGCTGCTGATCCTGACGCTTTATCTGCTCGCGTGGCGAACTCTCTATTCATGGCTGCTGCACAAGCCGTACCTGAGCGAGCGAGTGTATGTTCTTGGCAGCGGACCGAGCGCGAGCCGGTTGGTGGACACGCTGCGGCGGCACAACAGCCTAGGAATGGAAGTGGTGGGCTGGGCGGGAGCGACGGCGACCGGAGCGCTCGATCGGGAGAGTTTGGGCGCCGCGCTCGATGAACTGAGGCAGAAAGGTGCGGTGGACCGCGTGATCGTGGCGATGCCCGACCGGCGGAACGTGATGCCGGTGAGGGAACTGCTCGATCTGCGGTTGAGCGGCGTCACGGTGGAAGACTCGACGGCGCTGGAGGAGAAGCTGACCGGAAGGATCGAGATTCGGAGCCTCACCCCCAGTTGGCTGATTTTTTCCGACGGATTCCGTTTGAAGGCGGGCGTGCTCGCTGCGAGAAGAGCGATTTCCCTAGCCGTATCGCTCACCGCACTGATCCTTACGCTGCCACTCGTTCCCGTCATCGCGGCCGCCGTCAAGCTGTCTTCCGCGGGCCCGGTGTTTTACCGTCAGAAACGCGTGGGGCGCAACGGAGTGGTGTTTGACTGCTACAAATTCCGCACGATGCGCGCCGACGCCGAGGCGGATACTGGGCCGACTTGGGCTTGCGATGACGATCCACGCATTACGCGAGTGGGACATTACCTTCGTAAGATGCGGTTGGATGAAATCCCGCAACTGTGGAACGTCCTACGCGGCGACATGAGCTTTGTTGGTCCGCGCCCGGAACGACCGGAATTTGTCGAATGGTTGAGCAGAGAAATTCCCTACTACACCATGCGGCACGTCGTTCTACCCGGCATTACGGGCTGGGCTCAGGTGAACTATCCCTACGGCGCATCGCTTGAGGAATCGAAGGAAAAGCTGTGCTACGACCTGTACTACGTGAAGAATATGTCGATTGCTTTCGACCTGTTAATCATGTTCCAGACGCTGAAGATAGCTTTCCTGGGAAGGGGAAGCCGGTGAGAAACGAAATGGCGATGCCGGGAACCGTAGTGCGGCCTTCTGCACTCTGCCTTCCTTCTCTTTCGGAGCCGCGATGGAGCCTGGGATTCCTTGGGCTTCTTCTCTATCTCTTTGTGGAATACACCAGTCTTCCCGACATGTACCCCGTCCTCAGCCCTTTGCACACGGGCAAAATCGTGGTCGGGATAGCGCTTCTGGGCTATTTGCTTGCGCCTCGTTCGCGGGCCGCGCTTGCCAAGGACGCTGGATTTATCGATACGGCGATGCTGCTGCTGGTGTTCTCCGTTTCTGTTTCCACCCTATTCAACGCTGGCCGACAAGGCATCTGGAGCGGACTCTCCGACGTACTGAAATGGATCGTGATCTATTTCCTCGTCTCTCGCATTCTCGCCAGCCGCTGGCGCCTGCGCGGATTCCTGTTCCTCCTCTTTCTCCTGAACCTAAAACTGGCGCAATTCGCCGTTCGCTCTTATATCAGCGGACGGGAAGCGGGCTTTTCCGGCATGGAGATCATCAAGCTGGGAGGCGCGTCGGGCGGTTCCACCGCATTCTTCGGGAATGCGGCTGATTTCGGGCTGGCGATGTGCGTTGTCTGGGGCCTCGCTTGGGCCTTGTTCTTCCGCAAAGGCAACAGACTCTTCTGGCAGTTGTTCCTCGCTGTCTGTTTCTTTGGATTCTTGCTGGCCATCCTTGTTTCCGGATCGCGGGGAGCAGTTGTGGGAGCAGCCGCAATCGTGCTCGCCGCTATAATCCGCACTCCTAAGAAGACTGGAGCAATTCTGCTCTTGATGTTGTTCGTGGCTTCCCTCTTGTTTGTGTTGCCGGGAGCCAACAAGACGCGATTCCAGCACGCCTTGCATTGGCGGCAAGACAAGGATGCTTACAGCCGGATCATGCTGTGGAAAGCCGGCCTGCACATGTGGGCGGATCACCCAATGTTTGGTGTCGGGCCATATGAGTTCGGACACGTGTTCGTTGCCAGTCCACTCTACGTGTCCTGGAGCCCGTATGGCACCGCCGCGCACGCGGCCCACAGCCTCTACATCGAGGCGATCGCGGAACTGGGTTCGGCAGGCACGCTCCTGCTTCTGACATCTGTCCTCATATTTTTCCGCCTGAACGCAAAAACCCGCGCCTGGGCGCTCGCTCACGACCGGGACGGTCGACGAAGTTGGGATTATTGCCTGGCGGCGGGACTGGATTTGGCGATGGTGGGGTATCTGGTCAGTGGAGCGTTTCTCGCTGTTCTCTACTATCCGCATTTGTGGATCTTGTTAGGGTTGGGTGTCGCCTCCCATCGCGTTTGCTGCGTCGCCCAGCCATCGGAGCAGCCGGTCCTTCCGCGGCGGGGCCTGCAGGCAAAACGGCCCGTTACTGCGGCCCTATAGGAGAAGTTGGTCATGCTGCGGTTCGTCCCACCTGCCGGCACGCCGCTTGAGGTCATGGATATCCTGCACGCTTGGAAAGCAAGCGTCTCCGCCAAAGGAAAAGAGAAAGATTCGCTCGAAGCCCTCGGTGCGCGTCTGAGAGTTCGCCACATTCTCGGGGCTTCCTCTGGGCGTGCCGCACTCTGGCTCGTGCTGAAAGCCCTTCACCGCCTGCGGCCCGAAAGGAACGTGGTCGCTCTTCCTGCGTACACCTGTTTTTCAGTGGCGGCATCCGTCGTGCGAGCGGGACTGAAGTTGCATCCGCTGGAGATGGATCCCGCGACCCTTGATGCTGACACTTCCGGCCTCGATACTCTGCCGAGGGACAAACTACTCTGTATTCTGACGTCAAACCTCTTCGGCTTTGTGAACGACGTTTCACTTTACAAGAGAATTGCCGGAGAAACCGGCGCCTTTCTCGTCGACAACGCGGCCCAGGCGCTCGGCGCCGCGCGTGCGGGGAATCTTGCCGGAACTGCCGGGGACGTCGGTATCTACAGTTTCGGTCGCGGCAAGGCTCTTGCAGCGATGGAGGGCGGGGCGATCGTCACGAATAAGGATGAACTCGCACGGGCGCTGAGGGAAGAGCAGAGTCAGCTTCGAAATTCATCCTTGCTTCACAGAGCGTGGCTTCTCGTGGAACTCTTTGCCTATTCCGCGTTACTTCCCCCTCGCCTCTACTGGATTGCCGAGGGCATGCCATTTCTGAAGCTGGGAACCACCGAATTCGATACCGGATTCCCCGTGCATTCCCTCGATTCCCTGTCTGGCAAACTGATCGTCCATCTTCTCGATCGCCTGGGGGAAATCAACCAAATACGGTGTGCGAATGCGGCGCGCATCACTGAGGCATTGGACGGATACGGCGCGTTGAGGTTCCCGCAGCCGGCGCCCGAGTGCCAGCCCACGATGGTTCGCCTGCCCGTAATTGCACGCGACGAAAGCACGCGAACGCGGGCCGTCATTCGCCTTCGTCAAGCGGGAATTGGCGCCACCGCATTCTATCCAAGTGCAATCTGCGACATTCCGGGGATTGAGCGTTACCTGGCGATTGGCAATTGTCACCGAAAAAAGGCGGAGCGCCTGTCACGAACGTTGTTCACGCTTCCGGTGCATCCTTTCGTCGAGCAGCGGGACATCGAGCGGATCATCGACATTCTCGGAGCATTGCAGGTTGACCGCGCGCCGGAAGATGTCGGCTGCCAGGAAAATCTTTCCGCCAAGAGGGCCTAGCTTGATGGTCGGTATTGAGATGGGGAACGTATGAAGGCTTCTGCAAAGAGGGTGCTGATCGTCGCGCACGATTTTCCGCCGTACCGCACGAGCGGAGTCTATCGGATGACCGGCCTGACGAAATATCTGTTCCCTCTGGGCTGGACTCCGAGCGTGTTAGCTGCTGACAGACGGGGAGGTACGAAGGACCCGAGCCTGCTCCGCAGAGTGCCGTCACAAATGGAGGTTGTCCGTGCGGCGGCGCCGCGTCTTGCCTTCTGGGAGGGGCCCACCGCGCGAGCGCTGAAAAGTATGGGCGCGCTGGCTCCGCGAAATAATGGCCACCGGGAGCGAAAAGGTGATGCGTGGTTGAGGAAAGCAGGCGACTTCCTCCGGTCCTGCGTCTATTTTCCCGACGAAGCGGTGTCGTGGGTTCCCTTCGCCCTCGCGAAGGCCATCGGTATGCACCACCGGCGGCGCTTCGAAGTGATCTATAGCAGCGGGCCGCCGCGTTCAAGCGCGGTAATCGGCTTCCTGCTGCGGTTCACCCTCCGCATTCCTTGGGTCATGGAATTCAGGGATCCCTGGTATCCCTCACTGCGGCCGTTGCGGCAACGATTCGAAGCGAAGTTACAGAACCTGCTGTTGAAGCATGCCGATGCCGTGGTTGTGTTGACCGACGGACATGCGCGGGAACTTCAAACCGCATGGGGAGTTCCAGCCGAAAAGCTCACCGTGATTCGCAACGGCTTTGACGAGAACGATTTCAGCGACGAGCCGGAACCTGAATCTGAAGTGCTGCCCGGGGAATATTTTCACCTGTCGCATTTCGGCACGATCTACGAGGGCAACAGCGGGAACTTCTTCCCCGCGTTGAAGGAACTCGCGGCCGAACGCCCCGACCTGACGCGCCATCTGCGTGTGAATATCATCGGATTTCCGGACGAGGAAGTCTCCCGCCATTTGAACGATCCCCAACTGCAACCCCATGTCCGGAGGCGGGGATTCGTCCCACACCAGGAAGCTCTTCAAATCATGCGGGCAACCGATTGTCTATTGCTCTTCTGGGCCGACCCAAATTTTTCCCGCATGGCCGTGGCAGGCAAGACCTACGAATACTTGCGAATCGGGCGGCCGATTCTAGCGGTAACGAGCAATGGCGAGATGCAACAACTGATCGAGGCGAGCAAGGCGGGCTGGGTAGCGCGCCCAGGCGACACGGCGGGAATCAAGCGGATACTGCAGTCTTTGCTCTGCGGATTCGAGGCCGAAGGCCGGCGCGCACGGACGACGCGGCCTGAATTCGCTTCGCAATTTCGCTACGACAACCTGGCAAACAAGCTGGCGTGTGTTTTCGACAAGGTGACGAAGCATGCTGCGTGACGTGCGCAGGGCTCTCCATGTCCTCGTGGCCGCAACGCTCTACTATTCGGGCGTTCTTGCCCTGATGCGGTTCTTCCGCCGCCGATGGCTTCACGAGAACGGAACCTACGTGCTCGGGTTCCATCGAGTTCTCCCCGAAAGCGAAAAGCGGAGCTCGAATTCGCTGCCCGGCATGATTCTCGGCGAAGCCGTATTCGTGGAACTTATCGATTATTTGCAGAAGCGAATGCAATTCATCGCCCTCGAGACACTCATGAAAGACAGCCTCGGCTCGGGCAATCCTGAAAAACCACCCTGCCTGATCACGTTCGACGACGCCTGGATCGACACCGGCGCCAGAGCGGTGCCCTTACTGAGGCAAAGACAGGCGCCAGCAGCCTTGTTTGTCCCGACAGGCCTAGTTGGCAAGCAGGAAGGTTTCTGGGTCGAGCAATTGGTTGGCGCATGGAAGGATCCCACTTCGCGAGCGCGGCTCGCCCCACTCATCGAGCGCGTGCCTCTCACAAAAGGTCGGGACGGTGAAATCAATGAGATCGTTCAATGGCTACTGCACATGCCGGCCCAAAACCGTCAATCCGTCCTTGAAGGGGTGCTGCCTCCGGGCAGTCAAAACGGCCACGGCAACGTCGACGCAATCATGAGTTGGGAGCAACTGGCGAGGATCAAGGATCAGGGCATCGAGATCGGCGGCCACACAGTCACTCACCCCTTACTCACGTATGAGGACGACGAGACGGTGAACGGTGAATTGCGAATCGGCAAGCAGGCGCTGGAACAGAAGCTCGGCACACACGTCCTGGCCTTCGCGTATCCCAATGGGGATGTGAACCGGCACGTGCGCGAGCGCGTGATACAGACGGGTTACGCGTGCGCGTTCACAACCGAGCCGCGTTGCCACGGAGAAAATGGCGACAAGTACCTAATCCCGCGATTCATGCTCCACGACGGAAATGTCACCGGACTGCGCGGAAAATTTTCCCCGGCGATGTTGAATCTGACGCTTGCGGGCTGGGCCTGAGCCAATGACGAGCAGCGCAAACCAGAATGTCCTGATCACCGACGGCGACCAACGCGCCAGCCTCGCGGTTGTGCGTTCGCTCGGCCGGGCTGGCATTCCGGCCACGGTCGGCAGCAGTCTGCCGGAAAGCCTTGCCGGAAGTTCGAAGTATTGCGCGGGAAGATTGCAATATCCCTCACCAGCCGAGCGGACGGAAGACTTCCTGGCCTCTATCGAACGGGAAGTATCGAGCGGCCGTTATGCCGTCCTGCTCCCGATGAGCGATATCACCGTTCGCCTGGTCGCCCGGATGCGAGACTCCTTGTCCCGGTTCGCATGCGTGCCGTTTCCTTCCGAGGAGCGCGTGATCGCCGCGCAGGACAAGAGATCCCTGCTCCTGCTTGCGAAAAAACTCTCCATTTCTATTCCCGAAACCCTCTTCGCAATCGGGGATGAAATCGCGAAAGAGGCTTCGCGAGATCTGACGTACCCGGTCGTAATCAAGCCGCGGTTTTCCCGTTATCAGCGGAACGGTAAATGGGTTTCCGGCGATGTGCAATACGCCTGGGACCCGGCGGACCTGCTCCGGAAATATGAAGCCGCGCATGCGCGCGTGCCGTGTCCGCTGGTGCAGGAAAAGATCGAAGGGGAGGGTCGCGGAGTCTTTTTGCTGGTGTGGAATGGCGAACTCAAAGCGGCCTTCTGTCACCGCCGCCTGCGCGAGAAGCCCCCCTGGGGAGGGCCGAGCGTCTATCGGGAGAGCATCGCGTTCGACGAAGAAATGGTGAAGAAATCGCTGCGCCTGCTCCAGGCGATCGGCTGGCAGGGACCGGCGATGGTCGAGTTCAAAGTCGACAACCGCGATGGTCAGTCGAAGCTGATGGAAGTCAACGGGCGGTTCTGGGGTTCCCTGCAACTCGCGATCGACGCGGGCATGAATTTCCCGTTGTTGCTTTTCCGGCTGGCGACCGGAGAGGACGTGCCGACGCAGTTCGATTACAAAGTGGGAGTAAAGAGCCGCTGGTTGCTGGGGGACCTCGACCACTTGCTGATCCGGCTCACGCATCGCACCGGAGGCAATGGTTTGGTGGACGACGGCGTCTCCCGCCTCCGCGCTTGCCGCAATTTTCTGAAGTTTTACGAACGGAACACACGCTACGAGGTATTCCGGTGGGAGGACCGGGGCCCCGGATGGCGGGAATGCAAAACCTACATCCGCGATCTGCTCCGGTCGGGGGGAAATCGGAAGGAGACCATCCGTGCGCATTAGGGGTGCCATCCACATGCATTCCACCTTTTCCCACGATGGCACACTGTCCGTGGCGGAACTGGCGGCGTTGTATCGGCGAAACAACTACCAGTTCATCGCGATCACCGAACATGCCGAAGATCTTGACCACCGAAGGGCGGAATGCCTGCTCGATCAATGTCGCGAGCATTCCCGCGACCGCCTGTGCGTGATTCCGGGGGCTGAGTTCAGTTGCGGAGAATTCCATATTTTGGGAATCGGAGTTGTAACGGCGGAGCGGCAGGCAGATGCGATCACGGCGGCGGAGACGATTCACAGCCATGGTGGAATGGCCGTTCTGGCACACCCAAAGCGTTTCGGGTGGAAATGTCCGACCGAAATCCTGCGCGCGGTGGATGCCGTGGAGATCTGGAACGTGGAATACGACGGCAGATTTCTGCCCTCCACGCAGGCAGCCGAGGCCTATGCCGCGATGAAGCGGGCGCAGCCGCCGCTGTTGGCCGTTGCGGGCCATGACTTGCATCGCATGGCCTCGTTCTACGACGTCGCTTTGGTGATGGACGTGGGCGAGCCGTCGGCAGCGGCCATCCTGAGCAATCTGCGCCAGGGCCGCTACGCGATCGAGAGCCGTTTCTTCCGCTCTGGTCCGGACGGCCGGATTTCAAAGCCCCGCTCCGCATTTTTGCGAATTCTGAGCGGGCAACTGCGCAAAATGCGCCAGGCCCGATCGCTAATCGAAGAGTTGCTGTCATGAACCGGTTCACGATTTTGCACACGATCGAAACTGCCGGCCCTGGCGGCGCGGAAACCGTACTCTACCAACTGGCGGCGAAGCTCGATCGGAATCGGTTCCGTTCCGTCGTGCTGCTGCCGCGGGGAGGCTGGTTGTCGGAGCGCCTGGAGGAAGCCGGAATTTCGGTCTATTTTGTCGATTCGAATCACTGGTACGATTTTCGCGTGCCTCGCGCGATGCATGAGCTGATTCGGCGCGAGCGCATCGACCTGATCCACTCCCACTTGCCCACGCAGAATTTTTACAGTTGTCTCGCCGGCTCGCTCGCGGGCCGGAAGACGGTGGTCACCTACCACGGCGCCATCGAGCTGGATCATTCGGGCGGATGGAAGGAAACGATTCGCCTCGCCGGCGTGCGTCATCTTGCGGATGCGGTCGTTGTCGTTTGCAATTACGTAGGCCGCTTGCTCCTTGAAGCGCGCTTCTCACCGGAAAAAATAATCCGGATCTACAACGGCATCAACATAGATCGGTTCCGCGTGACGGCCCCAGGACGCCTGCGCAGGGAACTGAACCTTCCCGCCGACACTAGGCTCGTGGGCTGCGTCGCGAATCTGCGGGAGAGCAAGGGGCACGCGTTCCTGATCCAATCAGCGCGGATGGTGATCGATCGCTACCCCGATACCCATTTCGTGGCCGTGGGAGATATCGATCCGGACATCGGCCGGCCGCTCTTTGCTCTCGTCAACGAGCTTCAGCTATGGGACCGTTTCCATTTCCTCGGATTCCGCCGCGACGTTCCCGAAATCCTAGGCGAACTCGACGTGTTCGTTCTCCCCTCGATGAGTGAAGGTTTCCCGCTCGTTGCGCTCGAAGCCATGGCGGCGGGCAGGCCCGTGGTGGCCACACAATGCGGCGGACCGGCAGAGGTGGTCGAGGATGGTATCACGGGCAGGATAATTCCGCCCGGTGACGCCGACGCGATTGCGGGTGCGGTGATGGAACTGCTCGCGAACCGCGAGTTGGCCGCGGTGCTGGCGCGACGAGGCCAGGCGAAAGTGGAATCCGCCTTCACGCTCGAAAAGATGGTGGGTGAGTACGAGACGCTTTACCAACGCCTGTTGGAAGCGGTGTAGCACCATGATCTGGCTTTTCTGGCTGTCGGCGGCGTTGCTGGTTTACACGTTCGCGGGCTATCCCGCGCTCTTGTGGCTGCTCGCCCAGGGACGGAACCGGTTGCATCGCCGTGCACCGGTCCAGCCGGCCGTCTCGATCATCATCACCGCGCATAACGAGGAATCGCTCATCGGCCGCAAGATCCTCGACACCCTGGCCCTCGATTATCCCCGCGAAAAGCGGGAGATCATCATTGTCTCGGACGGCTCCGTGGACCGAACCGCCTCCATCGCCGGAAATTTCGCCGCGCAAGGCGTGCGGCTGATCGATCTGCCCGAGCGCCGCGGAAAACAATACGCGCAATTGCAGGCCCGGGATGCTGCGTCAGGCGAGATTCTCGTTTTCACCGACGCCGGCGCCGAACTGCCGCCCAACGCGCTCGGAGAGATCGTCTCGAATTTCGCCGACCCGACCGTGGGATGCGTCAGCAGCGAAGACCATCTCGTGCAGGAAAAGAGCGGCTGGATCGGCGAACGCGCCTACGTGCAGCTCGAAATGTGGCTCCGGCGCCTGGAATCGCGCGTGGGAACGGTGGTGAGCGCCAGCGGCTCGTTCTTCGCCGCGCGGCGCTCCGTGTGCGAAAAATGGCACGCCGATCAGACCAGCGACTTTTTCGTGCCTCTGCATGCGATTGCCATGGGCATGCGCGCGGTGGTGGATCCGGCGAGCGTCGGCTTCTACGCGGCCTCGCACTCGTCCCGTGCAGAGCTGCAGCGCAAGGTGCGAACCATCGTGAATGGACTGCACGTCTTTTTCTGGCATTGGCAATTGCTGAATCCGTTCCGCCACGGATTGGCATCGTGGCAGCTTGTCAGCCACAAGCTGTGCCGCTGGCTTGTCCCGTTCGCGATGCTGGCATTGCTCATCGCAAGCCTCGCGCTCTGGCCCGACGGCGTCTTCTACCGCCTGTGCGCTCTGTTTCTGGTCGCCGGACTGGCAATCGGCGTCCTTGGCCTCGCCGCCGGTCGCCTGACGCAATGGAAGCCGCTCCGCCTCGCCGGCTACCTCCTGCTCGGCAACGCGGCAACGGTAATAGCGTGGTCCTACTTCATCTCTGGAGAGAGATTTGTCACCTGGCAGCCAACGCGTCGCGCCTGAGCGTGAGGAAGTGGCGAAGCAAATGCTCGCCATTTGTCCCGACCCCATCCGCGTGTGCCATATTGCTTCGGGCGACCGCTGGGCGGGTGCCGAAGCGCAGATAGCCGCGCTGCTCCCCGCGCTCTCGAAACGAGGCGACGTCCGAGTCTCGGCAATCTTCCTGAACGAGGGCCGCCTGGCGGATGAAACGCGCCGTTGCGGCGTCGAAGTGTGCGTTCTTCGGGAAAGGGAATACGGTTTTTTGAGGATTCTGGACGGAGCGGCTCGATTCCTTCGCGGCAAGGACGTGCGCATCCTTCATTCCCACCGATACAAGGAGAATATGCTGGCCACGATGTTGGCCTGCCGGTGCAACGTGCCCGCGCTCGTGCGCACACAGCACGGCGCTCCCGAACCATTTGGCGGCTGGCGCCGCGTCAGGCGGAGCGTCCTCGGATTCGTCGACCGGCTCACCGCCCGCCATTTTACGGATTGCGTCGTCAGCGTCAGCGAGGAATTATGCGCCGGGATCAGTAGGTACGTTCGGCCGGGCCGTCTCGCCGTCATACACAATGCGATCGACCTCGAGGCCGTCATTTCGCCACTGAGTGTCGGCGAGGCCAAGGTTCGCGCCGGCATTCCCGCGAGTTGCCCGGTTGTCGGCGCCGTCGGCCGACTAGAACCGATCAAGCGTCTCGATCTCTTCCTGCGGGCGGCCCGGGAGATTGCGGACAGAGTGCCGAACACCAGATTTCTGGTTGCGGGCGAGGGAAGTGAAGAGGACCGGTTGCGCCGGCTCGCCGAAAACCTTGGCTTGAGCCGCACCGTGGCTTTTCTGGGCCAGCGAAACAACGTCTACGACGTTCTGCGCGCCATGGATGTTCTCGTTTTGTGTTCGGACCATGAGGGCCTTCCGACTTCCTTACTCGAGGCCCTCTACCTTCACGTGCCCGTCGTGGCGCGACCTGTCGGTGGAATCCCCGAGGTGATAGAGCAAGAAGTCGGCGGCGTATTGGTGAACTCATCAGAGCCGTCTGCCTTGGCCGATGCATCCATCGCGCTCCTCGCCGACGGGCGACGTAGGGAGCAACTGGCCGCGGCGGGCTCTGGTCTGGTGGCACGGCGGTTCTCGGTGGAACGCGCTGCTTCCGAGATGGTCCGCCTTTACCGGAAATTGGGTGAGCGCCGATGAGAGTGCTCTGGCTGTCCCATTTCATCCCCTATCCGCCACGCGGCGGAAACGTGCAGCGGAGTTTCAACCTAATCCGCCAGGCCGCGAAATCTTTTGAAGTGTCATTGGTGGCGCTGAACGTTCAGGGGGCCTCTTCGGGTCAGGTGGCGGAATACAAGGAAGCGCTCGGAAGTTATTGCGACGAAGTCGAAATTTGGGACCCGCCTTATCCGTGGAAGGGGCCGCGTTGGCACGCGGAACTCGTACGCAGCGCCGCCTCGCGCGTCCCTTTTACCTGCCGTCCCCTGTATTCAAAGAGGCTTCGCCATCGCTGGGAAGAAATCCTCGCCCGACATTCAGGCTCCCTTGTGCACGTCGATGCGATTGACCTGGCCCTCTACGCCCAATCGGCGAATGGTTTCCGGAAAGTGCTCAATCACCACAACTGCGAATCGCAGCTCCTGCAGCGCCGGGCCGAGCGGGAAACGAATCCGCTCAAAAGGAAATATCTGTTGCTCGAGGCACAAAAGCTCGCCCGTTGGGAGCGCGATCTCAGCGCTCGTTTCGACGTGAATATCGTCGTTTGCGAGGAAGACCGGCAGCGGCTCCTGGCCCTCAACCCCAACGCACACATTCACGTGGTCGAAAACGGCGTCGATACCGATTATTTCCGCCCCATGGACGTGCCCGAGGAGCCTCACAGCGTCATCTTCACCGGCTCGCTCGATTGGCAGCCCAACATCTCGGCCATCCGCTTTTTCGTCCGTGACGTATGGCCGCTCGTGAAGCGCGACTGCCCAGACGCCAAACTCTTCATCGCCGGCAAGTCCCCCGCGGGAAGCGTTCTGCGCCTCTCAGAGAACGATTCCAGCATCACCGTGTTTCCCAATCCGGAAGACATGCGTCCCTTGCTCGCTCGTGCCTCCGTCTACATCTGCCCCCTTCTCGAAGGAGGCGGCACGAGGCTCAAAATCCTGGACGCCATGGCAATGGGCAAGCCCATCGTGAGTACATCCGTCGGTTGCGAGGGGCTTCGCGTCAGCTCGGGGGAGCACCTCTTCGTGGCTGATACGCCGAGTTCTTTCTCGGTCAGGGTCTCCCGTCTGCTAATGGAGCGCTCTTGCGGCGAGCGCTTCGGACGGGCGGCCCGGAACTTGGTCGAGGGGCAATACGAGTGGGCACAGATCGGCGGCCGAATCTACAGTGCGTACCGATGCGCGGAACAACTAGGCACGAGTTCTGGGGGTAGTGAATGGGCAACTGCTCCCGGACCCCTCGCGCCCCGCTCCAGCCGAATTCACTGTGGGGAGGTGCACAGCTAGGGCTACCCGGAGCTCCTTTTCGGAAGGGGGAGAAATGACACTAAGGGGGACTTACTCCGCGGACGCAATACATGATGTCTGGGAATCAATCTATCGTGGAAATGCCGCCCAGGACGCTCTGAACGAAGCGATTGCAAGCCGTATCTTTCGATATCTGAATCTGCCCACCGGCTGCTTGGTCCTGGATGCGGGGTGCGGGACCGGCGATCATTCGAGGCGCATCGCGGAGAGGGGACACTACTGCGTTTGCACAGACATCTCTGAAAGTATTCTCTTGCGAGCCAGGAAGAACCTCGCCGCTCACGGCCTCGAATCCAGAGCTTCATTCGTATGCCAGGCCCTGGAGGACCTATCGTTTCCCGATGCCACCTTTGACGCGGTTCACTGTAGGGGCGTGCTGATGCACATCCCGCAATGGAAGAGAGCACTTGCGAACCTCTGCAGGGTTCTTCGGCCCGGAGGGGGCATCGTTGTGATGGAAAATAATCATAGATCTGTAGAGGCGGCGACAATCCTGCTTGTCCGTAAGTTCCAGGCGAGAAAGTCCAAACTGGCCAAAACGGAGGACGGGTACGAGTTTTGGTCGGAGGAATCAGGGCAACCCTTTGTGGTCCGCATCGCGAGGGTTCGCGCGCTTGAGAAGGAATTCGAGGCTAACGGAATCAGCCCGCTGAAGAGGTTCGCGACCGGCTTTTGGGACGTGGGCCGGTTTCCGGCGGGCGTGCCGAGGCGTGCGGCGATGCATTGTAACCGCCTGTACTTCGCTTTGGGCCTTCCGCCAACCTTCAGCGCCGGTAACGCGATCATCGGCCGAAAGGTGCGAGGGGACGACGCGTCACAGCCAGGACGGGCCGGCTGCCTTGGCGGAAGCCGGCGCAACTCTGGCCCTCTTACTTCTTGAGGACGATAATGTCGTCAAAATACCTCTGGAAGATCGGCACATATCCGTTCGCCGGGCACTGGTTCGCGCAGGGGCAAGGCTTGCTGAAGTCAGTGACGCGCGGACCGTTGTCAAGCCCATCACCCAGGAAGGAACCGCAACTGCTGCCGCTCATCCACGTCAGTTTCGTATAGACACCGCCAATTTCGATGCCTTGGCCTGTCATGTCGACCGATCCGTTGAAGTTCATGCCGGTCTGCTGCATGAACAAATTGCCGTTCTCGTACACCTCGAGTTCCCCGTTCGTCTGTCCCGGATCGTTCGCCTTGAAATGGACCTCCCACTGCGTCCAAGTCCCCCACGGGATATTACCGACGGTTCCGTAGTAGACGGTGGTGAGACCGGTGGTGTTGCTTTGAGGCTCCATCACCATCTGGCCGCCCAAGGCATTGAATCCGGTGTTCGAAGTGCTGCGGTTGGGGCCGGGAAACCAATCGATAATGTCTTCCTGGAGGAGCGCCCCGCTCGAATCGAGGATGAAAGGCCGCATCAAGAACATTTCGTCGTTCATCCGCCCCTGGCTCTGGTCGAACTCCCACCAGGACACATAGACCTCCCGGCTGTTGACCTGCCCCGGATTCAGCATCCAATAAACATCATTTCCATCGCCGGCGTATGTTCCATCCTCCGCATAGGAGCCAGTGTGGGCAAAGCCCGACGCAATAGAGGCTCCATTGACCGTCTGGCTGGAAGGCACTGAGCCGCTCTCGAATCCCTGTGCTGCGGCTAGGGTCCATCCGCTGGGTATGGGGCACGAGGGATTGTTATTTGCATCGACAGTGCATCCGGACAGCAAGCTCTGAGGGGTAGTCACGGTGAAGCCGGAAGCCAATGTCGTGGACGCACCTCCTGGGTCGTTCACAGTTACATCAACGGCGCCCGTGGGAATCGACGGAACGGTTGCGGCCAACTGGTTAGTATTCACGAATTGAACAGACGATGCCGCCGTACCACCAAAGCTTATGGTCGCTCCCGAAGCGAAATTCGAGCCATCGATGAGCGTCTGTGAGCCATCGGGCCCTGAGTTGGGCGACAAGCTCGAAATCGTCGGTGCTCCTGGGGCGGCCGTACTATAGGTGAACCCTCCGCTCAGCGTCCCTGTCTGTCCGTCGGGATTTTTCACGATCACGTCAATGGTGCCGCTGCCGGCCGGGCTGACGGCCTGAATCTGCGTCGGACTCGTGACCGCGACCGAAGATGCCTGGGCGGTCCCGAACAGGACCACCGCTCCAAGAATGAAATTGGCGCCAGTGATGTTCACTGCAGTCCCTCCCGTCGTCGGCCCGCTATTCGGGCTGATGGCCGAAACAGAAGGTGGAGCATTTCCGTAACCAAAAGCGGCCGCCAAAGTCGCCGATTCGCCGCTTGGGTTCGTCACCGTAACGTCAACGCTACCGGCAGCATGAGCGGGTGTAACGGCGGTCATCTGCGATGAACTCGCGACATCCACTGATGTGCCCGCAACGCCACCGAACGTAACCGTAGCTCCAGATTGCAAATTCTTGCCGCTGATTGTCACAGCCGTTCCACCGGAGGTGCTGCCTGATGTGGGGGTGATTCCCGAGAGGCTCGGAGGCGGTCCTGTGACCTGCATGCTGAAATTCGTTGAGGTCGATTGGTTCGCAGCATCGGTGACCTGGGCCTGGAACGAATAGGAACCCATCTGCGTCGGTGTGCCGCTGATTTCTCCCGTCGTCGTCATTGTCAATCCGGTTGGTAAGGACCCTCCCGTTACGCTCCATGTGTAGGGAGTCGTTCCTCCACTCGCTTGTAATGTGCCGCTGTAGCCTAAGCTGACTGTGGCCTCCGGAAGTGCGGCTGTTGTGATCGCCAGCCCCGCCGATCCTGAATTGCTCGAAGACGACCCTGCCAAGCCGCAACCGCCAAGCAACGACACACTGGAAAGAAGAGCAACAACGGGAACCCACCGCGGAAACTTCATCCCGAACCTCCAGCTAGTCAGTACCCCAGGAAACCGGGATACCAGATTGTTTACCTTAGATATACAGATACCTTATGATAAGTTAACTGTATAGTAAACAACAGGCCCCTGTGATTATTGGAGACGGACGACCTGTTAACGTTCGTGGACTAGACAATAGCCACAGCCGCGACGGTGCCCGGGTCGCAACACTAGCGCTAAGTTATAGTTGATACAGCGTTTATATACGATACTGCCAAAACTACTGATATCAAGCGGTATGACTGAATAGCAGCCCTTGGACCCACCGACTTTCGGGACCTCTTGTACCACAGAACGAAGGAAATGTCCTAGTACTTTTATGAAATAGTTTTATACGGTACATAAGACAGCAATAGATGTCTGCCACCCGGAACAGGGTTGTATGGGAGGAAAAATTTAATTTTTTCATGGAGGATGGCGGGTCAGGAAGTGAGCCTGCAGCATTCGAGACACGCCGCAAGGCGAAGTTTGGCGCTGAGTCAGATCGGGAACCGCACGTGAAAAAAATGAAGCGTGTTGAGGATCCAAACTGCTTCTTGAAAACTCACCGCGACCTCGAAAATCCACAAGAAGACGCACGTCTCTAGCAAAACGCGCGGCCAGCCGGGCCGCGAGCCAAATGAGGCGATCCTGGCCGAAAGCGTGCGGTCGAAAGCGATGAGGGAAATCCAATAGGAGACGAAGCCAATGAGCACTCCGGCCAGCACGTCACTAGGATAATGCCCGCCCACGTACATCCGAGGCAGGCTGACGATCAGCGGGACGGCAGCCAGCAGTACAGTTCCCATCATGCGGTTTAGAGAAAAGATGCCGATTGCGATGGAAGTGCACAGGGCGGTGGAATCGCTGGGAAAGGAATTCGTGTTGGGATCGGTCAATATATTGGAAGGGTAGAGGTGAGCCAAGCCCGGCTGGTGCTGCGGCGGCAGCCAAGAGATAATTTTTGCCGCAAGAAGAGACATCGCGATGGCAATGAGTGAGCCGAGTACTACCGTGATTAGCCGGCGGAGCACATCGTCCCGATGCTCGCGTTCGCCCTGTGCCCAGAAATAGAAGAAGCCGGCGGCAAACGGAATGCCGCCTAGCACATGGTGGTGCAAGGCGCTTTGAACGCAGTGATCGAACAACGGAAACCTGCCCAGAAACTTGGCAAGCGCGGCTGCGGTGTGGAAATCGAATTGCGTAGGGTCTGCCAGCATGGACAGTGATAAATAATCGACGCGTCAAATCTAGAGGTGCAGATTCCCTGGATGACCTCCGGCGGAAACTAAAGTAACATGGCAAGCTAATGGCCGTAAACGACGTTGCGAACGCAACAGCAGGTACTGCACCTTCATTTGTGAAAGTTCGCCAAGCGAAAGAGCCGGGCGATGCTTTGCGCTGGGAGGCTTACCTCGCCGGTCGGCCAGAAGCGACCCATTGCCATCGCTGGGGATGGAAAGAGGTTGTTGAGAAGTGCTTCGGCTGGCAGACGTTTTACCTGTTGGCGGAGGAAGAGGGTGAGATTCGCGGTTTGCTTCCGATCGTCTGGCAAAAGAGCGCCCTTTTCGGCAGTTTTCTCACCTCAGTTCCTTATTTAAACGCCGGCGGCGTCCTGGCCGAAAGCGAAGTGGCTAAACAGGCGCTCGTCGCCCAGGCAATAGTGCTCGCACGGAAAACGAAGGCACGGTACCTTGAGCTGCGTCATCGCAACGATCCGGCCTTGCCTCTTCCAACCAAGACCCACAAGGTCGCTATGATTCTTGCTCTCACGGGTGACAAGGAAGCTCTCTGGAAGGCACTTCCGCATAAAGTCCGCACCGATATTCGCAAGGGCATGAAATCAAATCTCCAGCCCGATTTCGGCGGTCTCGAATTTCTGGATGATTTTTATGAAGTTTTCGCGAGGAACATGCGCGATCTGGGCACCCCTGTCTACACGCGGCGTTTCTTTGCCGAGATTCTGCGCGTATTTCCCGAGGACACCTTCATCTGCCGCGTGCGCCATGGCGATACAACCGTGGCGGCGTCTTTCCTGATCGGCTATCAATCGACGTTTGAAGCCGTTTGGAGCTCCTCGCATTACGACTTTTTGAACATGCGCCCCAACATGTTCCTCTATTGGAGCATTTTGTGTTTTGCCTCTGAGCGCGGCTTTCGGTTCTTCGATTTCGGCCGCTCCACCATCGGCTCCGGCACCCACCGCTTCAAGAAACAGTGGGGCACGCAGGACGTTCCTCTCTTTTGGGTTTATTGGCTGCCTGAGGGCAATTCGCTACCCGAAATGAATCCTGAAAATCCGCGCTACCGGCTGGCGATCCGCCTTTGGCAACGCATACCAGTACCAATCACAAAGATGGTTGGCCCACCCATAGCCAAACGCCTGCCGTAGAAGCGGCTCCTCCCCGCTGGACCGGTTCCGCACGAAGCCCGATCACGTTTTCCGTGTCAGTACACGACCGCAGATTGCAAGCGGCAATCACTGCTCCACAGACCTGCCCAGGACAGGGATGCCACAGAAAGGAAAACCAATGGGGAATTCTGTGAAAAGCCTTTCCCACCCGCTCCACCGTGCTCTCCTCGCCTGAGGCATAAAGCATGGCCTGTCAATCAATTGCGAGGATGTCCCACGAGACCGATGGCTGTCCGATTGCATTGTTCGCGTTCAAGTATAAGAAGCAGGACGCAGCTACAGGCACTCGAATGGGAATCGAGCGGCTATGAAAGTGGCGATTCTTGCCGGTGGTGTCGGCACGCGGCTGGTGGAAGAAACAGAAGTCAAGCCGAAGCCCATGGTGGCGATCGGGGGAAGGCCTATTCTCTGGCACATCATGATGTACTACGCCCACTATGGCCATCAGGATTTCTATGTGGCGCTTGGCTATAAGGGCGAAGTCATCAAGCGCTACATGACCGACTATTCGACCCTCCATGGTGACCTGACCGTCAACTTTTGCACCGGAGAAATTACGCACCACAATAATGGTGTCGCACAGTTTCCGTGGAAGGTCAGCCTGGTGGAAACAGGCGAGGCCACTTTGACCGGCGGCCGCATCAAGCGCCTCGCTCCTTATCTTGGCAATGAAACCTTCATGCTCACCTGGGGCGACGGCGTTTCCGACGTCAACCTCGACGATCTGCTCGCTTTCCACCGGACCCACGGCAAGCTCGCCACGCTCACAGCCGTTCGCCCTCCGGCCCGCTTCGGCCACTTAGATCTTCATGGCGACAGAGTAGCGACTTTCACCGAAAAGCCGCAGACGAGCGAGGGTTGGATCAACGGCGCGTTCTTTGTTCTCGAGCCCGGCGTCTTCGATTACATCGACGGCGATATGACGCAGTGGGAACGGGAGCCGCTCGAGCGACTGGCGCGGGATGGGCAGCTGATGGCGTACAAACACAATTCCTTTTGGCAATGCATGGACACGTTGCGTGACAAAAAGCTTCTCGAAACCCTCTGGGAGAACGGAAAAGCGCCATGGAAAATCTGGGAGTGAATCCTTGAAAATCATCGTCAGCGGTCACCACGGATATATCGGGTCCATCCTCGTTCCCATGCTGCAAGAGAGAGGACATCAGGTGACGGGGATCGACAGTTTTCTCTTCGAAGGATGCACGTTCGGTGAGGATGCGCCGCCCGCGCCGTCGCTCCGCAAGGACCTGCGGGACATCACCGTCGCGGATTTGCTCGGTTACGATGCCGTCGCCCATCTCGCCGCGATTTCCAACGATCCGCTCGGCGACCTGAACCCCGAATGCACCTACGAAATCAACTACCGTGCTTCCGTGCGCTTGGCCAAACTGGCCAAGGAGGCGGGCATCGGAAGATTCGTTTTCTCTTCCTCGTGCAGTAACTACGGCGCCGCGCCCGAGGGCTTTGTGGATGAAAATTCGCCGCTGCGGCCTGTAACCGCCTACGGCATCTCCAAAGTGCGCGCCGAAGAGGGGATCTCCGCGCTCGCCGATTCTTCCTTCACTCCCGTCTTCCCGCGCAGCGCCACAGCTTACGGCGTCTCGCCGCGGCTGCGCGCCGACCTGGTCCTCAATAATTTGATCGGCTGGGCTTTCAGCAGCGGTCGTGTTTTCCTCAAAAGCGACGGAACGCCCTGGCGCCCGATCGTCCACGTGGAAGACATCGCACGGGCGTTCGTCGCGTTGCTCGAGGCGCCGCGCGAGGTCGTGCACAACCAGGCCTTTAACGTGGGTCAAACATCGGAGAACTTCCAGATCCGCGAACTGGCCGCCATCGTCGAACAGGTGGTCCCGAGGAGTCATATCGACTTTGCCGCCGATGCCGGACCCGATAAACGCAATTACCGGGTGAATTGCGATCGGATCAGGAAAATGGTGCCGGGCTTCAAACCGCAGTGGACAGCCCGCCGCGGTACCGAACAGCTTTACGAAGCCTATCGCTCCGTGCGCCTAACGCTCGAGGATCTCGAAGGCGCGCGCTATATGCGCATCCGGCGCGTACGCAAGCTGCAGCAAGAGGGGAGGCTGGATTCCATGTTGCGATGGGTGAACGTCGGCCAGCCCGCTCTCGCGAAGACCGCGTAAACCGGCCATGTACGATCGTGTTCATTCCTGCCGGTCGTGCAGCGGAAACCAGTTGGAGCAGGTGCTCTCGCTCGGTTCGACGCCGCTTGCCGATGCCTTGTTGACTAGGGAGCAACTCACCGAGCCGGAACCGACCTTTCCGCTCGATGTGGTCTTCTGTCCTGAATGCGGGCTGACGCAACTGGCCGAAGTCGTACCGCCGGAAGTCCTCTTTTGCCGGACCTACCCCTATTACTCGTCCTTCTCGCCGGCCTTGCTCAGCCATTCGCGGGGGAATGCTCTGCGACTCATCGAGCAGTGCGCCTTGAACTCCTCCAGCCTGGTCGTGGAGCTGGCGAGCAACGACGGCTACCTTCTGCGCAATTTTGTCGAGCATGGCATTCCTGTGCTCGGCATCGACCCCGCCGAAGGCCCTGCCAAGGCAGCGATCGAAGCCGGTATTCCCACGCTGCGCCGATTTTTCGACGTGCAACTGGCGCAGCAGTTGGCCACGGAAGGCCGCCGCGCCGACGTCGTGATAGCGAACAACGTCCTGGCGCACGTCCCCGATCTGAACGGCTTCGTCGCGGGAATTCGGATTCTGCTGAAAGATGACGGCATCACTTCGATTGAAGTGCCCTACGTCAAGGATCTGATCGACCATTGCGAGTTCGACACGATCTACCACGAGCACCTCTGCTATTTCTCCGTCACCGCGCTCGACCGCCTCTTCCGCCGCCACGAACTCTATTTGAATCGCGTCGATCATCTCCCGATCCACGGTGGCTCGCTTCGTCTGCACGCCGAGCGGCGCGAGCGGCCCGGAAGCACGGTTCTCGAATTGTTGAGGGAAGAAAAAGAGTGTGGACTGGATCGAGTGGACTATTACCGCGATTTTTCACGCCGCGTCCGCGCGAATCGGCAATCTCTCCGCTCGCTGCTCGAAAACCTGAAGCGCCAGAAAAAGCGGGTGGCCGCCTACGGCGCTGCCGCCAAGGGAGCCACGTTGCTCAACTACGCCGATATCGGCCGCGAATCCCTCGATTTCGTCGTCGACCGCAACCCTCACAAGCAGGGCCTTTTCATGCCCGGCAAGCAGCTCCCCATTTTCGCGCCCGGTAAACTCCTCGAAGAGAAGCCCGATTACGTTCTGCTGCTCAGTTGGAATTTTGCCGACGAAATCATGGCGCAGCAGCAGGATTACCGGCGTGAAGGAGGCAAGTTCATCATTCCCGTGCCCCAGCCGGTGATCGTATGAAAGTGGCGAGCTCGGCGCTTCAGGCTTGGACGGAGAAGCTCAGCACGGTTGGCAAGTGTCCCAATTGCGGCTCTTCGAATTTCTCTGTCTTTCATCAAGTGCGGAGCGTCCCGGTGCACAGCTGCCTGCTGCTCGATAATCAGGGCGAAGCCCGCGCCTTTCCGCGCGGCGAAATTCGCCTGGCCCTGTGCGAATCCTGCGACTTCATCTTCAACGCCGCTTACGATCCCGCCATGCGGAACTACTCGAGCGGCTACGAGGAACAGCAGTCCTTTTCTCCGCGTTTTAGTGCGTTCGCCAGGGAACTGGCCGCCGACCTGATCGATCGGTATCAATTGAAGCGCAAAAAGATTCTGGAAATCGGATGCGGCAAGGGCGATTTTCTCGCTTTGCTCTGCGAACTCGGCGGCAATGAGGGAATTGGTATCGATCCTGCATGCGATCCCGGCCGCATCGGCTGGTCGGCGAAGGGCTCGCTCAAATTCATCCAGGATTACTATTCCGAGGAATACGCCTCGCTCGAAGCCGATCTGGTCTGCTGCCGCCACACGCTTGAACACATCCCCGGCACGCGCGAATTTCTAAGCATGGTTCGGCGCGCGGTCGGGAACCGTCGGAATACTACCGTCTTCTTCGAAGTGCCTGATGTCGGCCGCGTTCTGCGGGAAATCGCCTTTTGGGACATCTATTACGAGCACACTTCCTACTTCACACTCGCTTCGCTGGCCCGGCTTTTCGAATCCTGCGGTTTTTCCGTTTTGCGGGCAGCGAGGGGGTTTGACAATCAATACCTGCTGCTCGATGCGCAACCCGGGAGCAACCCGAGCTCGGCACAAGCGCCGGAGCTGGATCCCGAGTACACCCGACAGGACGTCGCACACTTCGTGAAAGACTACGCGAACAAGATGAATTGGTGGAGGCATTTCCTTCAAGAAGGTGAAGACGGAAGGAAGCGCATGGCCATTTGGGGCTCCAGCTCGAAGTGCGTGTCGTTCCTCACAACACTCGAGATTGGCGATGAAATTGAAGTTGTGGTCGATATCAATCCGTACCGTCATGGCAAATTCCTGGCCGGTTGTGGTCACCAGATTCGTCCCCCGGAGTTCCTGCGCGATTACCGCCCCGACATCGTAATCCTCATGAATCCCATCTACCGCGAAGAGATCGGCCGTCATTTGGAGCAATTGGGACTCGCTCCCCGCATCGTTTCGGTCTGATTCGCCCGGGGTTTGGGGATCAGTCGTAAGCCTTGGGCAAAGAGCGGGAAGGTTTTATCCAAAGTGTGAAATTGCTTTCGTTCACCGAGTGGGGAAAGTCTGCCAACACAATGATAAGAGATGGGTTATGTTTTGGCTCTGGGTGGGTCACTGGAAGCCCAATTGCTAATCAGAAACGTTCGAAAGCGAAGTTCGGCGGTCATCCGTGTCTAGTATCCAAGTGACTCTCTGCGAGGCGAGGCAATTGAGCAAGACGCCAAGCTCGGTGAAAGGCAAGATCGGCTCTCGCTGTCCTGCCTGCGGCAGTTCCGGAACCGAGATCTTTTTTGAGATCCCCGAGTTTCCGACTCTTTCGAACGTCTTACTGAAGACTGCGGAAGCCGCTCGGCAGTGGCCCAAGGCGCCGATCCGGTTGGGCTTTTGCCACGGATGCGGATGGATTGGGAACACGGCGTTCGACTCCCGCCTGGTGAATTATGGCGAGCACTACGAGAATTCGCTGCACTATTCGGCCGTTTTCCGGAAGTACGCCGAGCGCCTGGCCCGATATCTGCTTCATCGTTTCCACTTGAAAGGGAAAGATCTCATCGAGATCGGGTGTGGCCAAGGGGATTTCCTGCACAGTCTTTGCGAGTTGGGATGGAATCGTGGCGTGGGTTTCGACCCGAGCTTCTCGCCTGAACGCGCCCATTCAAACGGTCGCCAAGACATTCGATTTGTGCGCGACTATTACTCCCCTCAGTACGCCAACTACCGCTGCGACTTCCTTTGCTGCCGGCATGTGCTCGAGCACATCGAAGATCCGAAATCTTTTCTGCAGAATGTCCGGCAGGCACTCGACGGCCGCAAGCGGGCCAAGCTGTATTTCGAAGTGCCCAACGCGCTCTTCACACTGCGTGGGATGGGCATCTGGGATCCCATCTATGAGCACCGCTCCTACTTTTCCCGCTACTCCCTGAGATTCCTGTTTGCCTCCAGCGGCTTCCGCGTTTTGAGCATGCGCGAACGATTCGGCGGGCAGTTCCTCTGCCTCGATGCCGAAATGGCTTCACACGGGAAGGGGGAAGGCGCGAATTGTACGGGAGGGCGCAAACAACTCCGGCGCATGGCCGGTGATGTGCGCAACTTCGCCGGCGCTTACCGGAGAAAAGTCGAAAAGCACCGAGCTTTTCTCCGCGAATCTAAACGCCGGGGAAAGAAAATCGCCCTGTGGGGCGCGGGCTCCAAGGCCGTCAATTTCCTGAATGTATTCCGTCGGGAAAAAGCAGTTGAATTCGTTGTCGATTTGAACCCTTTTAAGCAAGGCATGTTTATTCCGGGAACGGGCCAGAATATCGTAGCCCCAGAGTTCCTCCTGAACTACCACGCTGATTCCGTAGTTGTGATGAATCCAATCTACCAAAGGGAGATATCGGCCCACCTGAAGAGCCTGGGACTCCACCCCGAGATGATCCCAGCATGAGCAGAAGAGCAATCCCCGCCTTAGGCGTCAATCACCTCGACGCAGTTCCCTTGTGCTGCAAGGCTGCCCGAGCCACGATCAACAAAGCCTTCATGAGCTTAGACCCAGGACTCGCAAAGATTGACATATCGATTGAGGGTTACGTAGATATCCTCGCTCCGCTCGAATCGTATTTTGTTCACGATCCGAAAACAGATGAATTCTTAAGACTAATGAAATCTGTATGGCGTGCTTGAAATGGATACGTACATGCGCGTCTTCATGCAGAGTGAGCTGCGGCGCCTGGTCACCGGCAGTAAAATACATAGGTTTTTGTCGTTAATGATTCTCGACTCATGGAAGTATGTTCCGCTCAGGAAGTATCTCAACTTCCGTAAGCTGTCGCTGTTCTGGAAGGTGTGTCTACACGCTCAACAAAACTGGGCTAGCTTGTCGAGTGTGTACGATCTAACGACATTTGTCGAGAACAGCAGGCTGCCAGGAGCACTTGTCGAGTGTGGCGTGTGGCGAGGTGGATGCGCTGCAGTTATGGCTACCGTGGCTGCCAAAGCCAGGAGCAATAGGAAGCTTTGGCTGTTCGATTCGTTCGAAGGGATGCCCGAGGCGACGCAGGAAGATCTTGGGGAAGATGCCAAGTGGTTGTCAAACAACCGTATGAGCGGCAGGCTTGCGCCGGTTGGAAGAAATGTCGCTTCAATCAACGAAGTAAGAAGCCTGTTGTTCAACGAGCTGCATCTTGAAACGAGTAGTGTAATGATTGTTAAGGGCTGGTTTCAAAATACCCTTCCCGAGTATCAGCGTCATATTGGTCCCGTTGCGATCCTGAGAATCGACGGTGATTGGTATGAGTCAACGAGAGTATGTCTCGAAAACTTGTACGACAATGTGGTTGCCGGAGGCTTCATAATAATTGATGACTATGGATTCTTTCCCGGTTGTAGGAAGGCGGTTGACGAGTTTGTCGAGCGTAGGGCCCTGAAGGCGCGCTTAACCGCGATAGATTACTCGCGCGTCTATTTTAGGAAATGTTGAAGCTAGGTGAAACGCACACTGTTAAGAAAGGAAAGCTGATCCTCCGGCCCCAGACGCAAACGGGGTCGTAAGAAAGCGCCCATAAGATGCTCCTGCGATGGTGCAAAAACGCTTGGCCTTACCGCGAACTATTCTTTTTCCTGGCATGGCGTGACGTGAAAATCCGGTACCGACAGACGGTTCTCGGCGCCAGTTGGGCGGTCTTGCAGCCTCTGGTCACGATGCTCGTGTTTACCGTGCTCTTCGGTCGCATGGCCAAGGTGCCGAGCGACGGGATCCCGTATCCGCTCTTCTCCTATAGTGCCTTGCTTCTCTGGACGTACTTTTCCGTTGCTCTCAGCGGTGGCTCGGGCGCCCTCGTTGGCAATGCGGAACTGATTCGCAAGGTCTATTTCCCTCGCGAGGCGCTGCCTGCCGCGCCGATCCTCGCGGCCCTGGTCGACCTCAGCGTCGGCATGATCCTGTTGTTCGGGATGATGGTGTACTATCACGTGCCGTTTACATGGCATCTCCTGTTCCTGCCTTTGCTCGTCGTGGAACTGGTAGTTTTTGCCATCGCGGTCAGCCTGGTGCTGGCGTCGATAAACGTGAAATACCGCGACGTGAAGCATGCGCTGCCATTCGTCATCCAGCTGTGGATGTTCCTGAGCCCGGTGATTTACCCTACTACAATGGTTCCCGAGCGCTACCGCTTTCTGCTCGCCCTCAATCCTCTCACCGGCATTATCGAAACCTGGCGTGCCTGCATCTTCTCCGGCCGAATCATGAACTGGTCCTTGCTCGAGATCTCGATAGGAGTCACGGCGCTCTTCCTCTTCCTGGGCGCCAGCTATTTCAAGAGCACGGAGCGGAAGTTTGCCGACATCATCTAGGGGACCAAAAGAGATGCCAAAGGCGCTTGTCGTCGACCATGTCACCAAGGAGTACAAGCTCGGTGCCCTCGCGCACGAAACTATGCTTCGTGAAGCTCTCGTGAATCTGGTCCGCTACCCCTTTCGCCGCCGGCCAAGAAGGGAAGAAGAGACCATCAATGCGCTCAAGGATGTCTCGTTCACCGTTGAGACCGGTGGCGTTGTCGGAATCATTGGAAGGAACGGCGCCGGTAAGAGCACCCTGCTGAAAATCCTGTCACGGATTACCTATCCCACGTCGGGAACGATCCAGCTAGAGGGCCGTGTGGCTTCTCTCCTCGAGGTGGGTACCGGTTTTCATGAGGAATTGACAGGGCGAGAAAACGTGTATTTGAACGGTTCCGTCCTAGGCATGAAGAAACGAGAGATCGATGTTTTACTCGACGAGATCATCGATTTCGCGGGAATTCATCGATTCATCGACACCCCCATCAAACGCTATTCCTCCGGCATGCGCCTGCGGCTCGGATTCGCCGTCGCCGCGCACCTCCAGACCGATATCCTGCTCGTTGATGAAGTGCTGGCGGTGGGCGATTTCGAGTTCCAGAAGAAGTGCCTTTCTAAAATTGAAAACCTCCACCGGGGTGGCCGGACGGTGCTCTTCGTCTCGCACAACACAGCTGCGGTCGAACATCTGTGCCCCCGAACCCTCTGGATCGACCAAGGCCAGGTGCGTCAGGACGGCGCGACAGCTGATGTGATTCGTGATTACTTGGCTCACTTCTCGGCTAGTCTGCGTACCGACCCCAATCTGGTCGACCTACAGGAACGCGAAGGAACGGGCGAGGTCCGATTCACGGGAATAGAGTTCCTGGATGTCGCAGGCCAGCCCATGCACATCATTCGAAGCGGCGATGAGCTGACCATTCGACTCCACTACAACGCAACGAGAAATTTAGAAAACGCGCGGTTCGGAATCGACCTCCATACTGACTGGGGAACACACGTGGCGAGCATTTGCACGCCTGTATCCGGGTGGCAAATCCCTTATTTATCGGCAGGAGAAGGGTACGTTGAAGTGGCGCTCGAGGGGTTAAATCTCACGCCCGGCCGATACTGGATTTCCCTCTGGACCACGGGACCGAACCACTTCAGCAGCGCGAAAAACGGCTGGGACGTCCTGCCCCGCTGCAAAGCCCTAGACATTGAACCCTCGGATTTCTTCAATTCAGGCAAAGGCGTGGACCGCGGTTACGGATTTGTTCTTTTGCCTTGCAAGTGGAACCTGCATGACGCATGCGAGCCTGCGGATGCCGTGCCGGATGCGCAGGGCACGGGTAAAAGAGCGAGGCAGTGATGACCGTGCAGGCTAAGCCCCAGGTCGACCGCATCGCGATATGCAGCGACCTCATATCCAGGCAGATCCACGAGGCCTCTCCCCATCGGGACCGCCTGCGAAATACCGATTTGTCTTGCACTTCTTCCACCGCGTGTTCAACGGCCCAGCCCAACTCTTCTGTAACAATCGGAGAACTATGAAGATAGGCATGGTTCACCAGCCTTTCGAACGTATTTCGATCCCTGCGAGAGAGGGTTCACTCGAGATCTGGGTGTACGAAGTCGCCCGTCGACTGGCAAAATCGTGCGAGGTCGTTGTTTTTACCAAACGATGGGAAGATCTGAGGCGAGCCGAACAACACGAGAGTGTTCTTTACTGTCCGGTGCTTGCTGGCTTTGATGATCTCATTGCCAGAACCATGACAGAACATCCACGGATCAAACGGCTTCCGGGATTGCGCAATCCAAGACGCCCGTTGTTCGCCTCCGGACTGGGCAACGCCGAGTACGCTCTGCGCGTCGCGATGGGGTTGCGAAAGCAGCACTGTGACGTGATTCACATCATGAATTACTCGGACCTTGTGCCTGCGATACGCGCACTCAACCCGCGCGCAAAGATCATTCTGCACATGCAATGCGAGTGGCTCAGTCAGCTTGATCGGAAAATGACTGAAAAACGGCTGAAGAAAGTGGATCTGATCGTTGGATGTAGCGACTACATAAGGGACAAAATTCGCCAAGCTTTTCCACAGTTCAGTAACCGCTGCTGCACTGTGTACAACGCTGCGAATGTCGAGGTTTTTATTCCCTCCGACCGTTCCAGCTCGACGGAAGCGGGGAGCAAGCGGATTGTATTTGTAGGTAGAATCGCACCAGAAAAAGGGCCGCATGTGCTGCTTCAAGCCTTCAAAACAATCCTCGAACGGCACCCTGACGCGCTATTGGAAATCGTGGGTCCTAAGGCCATGCCTCCTCCGGAGTTTATCCTGCAACTGGACACTGATGCTCAGGTGTCGAACTGGGGACCCTTCTACCAACGGAACTATTTGTCACGGCTGAAAGAAATGCTCCCGCCTGAGATCGCATCCCGAGTCCAATTTGTGGGGAAACTGGGGCGCAAGGCATTGGCTGAACGCCTGCGTACGGCTACGGTCATGGTCTGTCCGTCGATTTGGAACGAGCCATTTGGCATGGTGATCGTTGAAGCCATGTCCGCATGCCTTCCCGTCGTCGCCACCAGAGGCGGCGGCATTCCGGAGATAGTGGACGACGGAATGACTGGCTTTCTGGTAGAGCGTGGCGATCCCTCGGGATTGGCGGACGCGATCACTCGCCTGCTCGACAACGATAATCTCAAGTGCTCCATGGGTGCGGCTGGACGCCAACGCGTAATCGACCTGTTCGGCTGGGACAAGGTGACCCAAGTCATGCTCCACCAGTACGAGCAACTCGTAATGGCGGCCACCGGCGATTGCGCCAGGCATTCGCCAGCGTCGAAGGGGACGACTCCGGTATTGCCTATGGCGAAATGAGGAGCGCAGACATGCGGGACCAACCACCACGAGTCAGCGTCGGCATGCCAGTCTTCAATGGTGGGCAGTTCCTTGATCAGGCGATCAAGTCCATTCTTGCCCAAACGTTCGAGGACTTTGAATTGATCATTTCCGATAATGCTTCCACGGACGCGACACAAGTCATCTGCCGCCGTTATGCCGCACAGGACAAGCGTATCCGCTACCTTCGTCAGGAGACGAACCGTGGAGCGGCCTGGAACCACAATACGGTTTTCCATTTGTCATCGGGGGAATATTTCAAGTGGCATTGCCACGACGATCTATGCGATCCAATTTTCGTAGAAAAGTGTGTCGGCGTGTTGGATCGCGAGCCATCCGTGGTCTTGTGCTACTCTCAATTCGCACGCATCGACTATCAGAGCAAGCTTATTGAAGGCACCACATTCGGCTGGAGCCCGATCGCCTCTTCTCCGGTGAGCGGAATCGTGTCTGTGCACGAACGTTTCCGGACCGTGATTCATCGCAGAAACGCCTGCGAGGAAATCTATGGTCTGATGCGCCGCCGGGTCGCCGAGGAGACCCAACTGATCGGCGGCTACACCCAATCCGACGATAATTTCCTGGCGGAATTGGCCCTTAGGGGAATGTTCTACCAGATTCCCGAACCGCTGTTTCGCTACAGGTTGCATACGGAGAAATCAACTGAGGCCTACCGCAGTCGATGGCAGCGCATGGCTTGGTTTGATCCAGCAGCTGCTGGACAACGGAGCATCCCTTTCGTCCGGCAGTTCCGAGAGTATCTATTATTGATCTACCGAGCTCATCTACCGCTGATAGAGCGCGTGCACTGCTACATCTCTACCTTGGACTGGGCGTGGACATTCCGCCGTTGGCTCCAAGAAGATCTTCATGAGGTCATCTTCCTCGGAACTCTCGTTCCTTTATTGAAGAAATACGCTCCTTGGACGCGACCCATGTGGCACGCAGTAAAGAAGATCAGGGTGTGAGTTCAAAGGCAGGGAGACGTGAAGAGCGGAAACGAAGTGTCGTTTCGGAGCCAAGACATGACCATCCCCACCGAAAGTTCCCGGATAGGAATTTTGGACCATACGGGTCCGTCTCTTGGTGGCGGAACACTGGTTGCCGCCCATCTGGCCTCTCTGCTTGCGAGAGACTATGCAGTCGACCTCATTCGCGATTGGAGCGGGTTCAGCCCCGAGCAGCTCTCGAACGCGTTCTCAGTGAATCTGGACGGAGTCAATATACAGGAGTGCGAAGCTATCTGGGAAAGCTTTGACGTCCCTGGACGATGCTCCTTGCTTCAGCAACTCCGAAGGTCGTGGACGCTCACCGCGAGATACGACCTGTTCGTCTATGCTGGACACTGGCTCCCGCCCTTCTGCCAAGCGCGGCATGGCTTGATTTACTGTCATTTCCCAATCGGGCTTCCCGGTGCGAATGAACTTGAGAAGAATGAACGGTGGGCGCACCGAAGCCATCTTGATCGTTGGTTGAGAATGAAAGCATATCGGCGTGTGTGGCAGGCCCGGCTGAACGGGTACAACGCCATCCTGGCCAATTCCCGCTTCACTGCCGGATGGGTTGAACGTCGTTGGGGCGTCCAAGCGCAGGTAGTATATCCGCCGGTCGATCTGCACGTCCCTGCGGTCGAGAAGGGAAATCGGATCGTTTCTATTGGAAGATTTTTTGGAATTGAACCCAGATGCAAAGGGCATCTCGCTCAGGTCATCGCGTTTCGAGAGTTTGTCTCCAGGGTGCCAGGCTGGGAGCTTTGGATGATTGGATCCTGCCATTCCGAAAAGGATCGTGCCTACCTTTCAACCGTCCGGGAAGCTGCGCAGAAACTGCCGATACGATTCTTCATTAACGTTGAGCGTGATACCGTCACACAAGCCTTGGCGAGCGCGAAAGTGTTTTGGCACACGGCAGGCTTGTTCGAGAACCAGGCTGAAAATCCGGCCTTTGCAGAACATTTCGGAATGGCCACGGTGGAGGCCATGCGGGCTGGATGTGTTCCCGTGGTAGTGAACTCCGGCGGACAAAGGGAAATCGTTGAGAGCGGAGTCAGCGGCTTCCTTTGTGAGGGGATTCCCGAACTGATCAGATATACAGTTGCTCTCGCTGAAGATACCTCATTAATGTGCTTTATAGCGGGTGAGGCAAGGCGTCGCAGCGTAGATTTCGACGGACAGGCATTTGACCGGCGGATCAGCGAAATCGTCAAGGAAACATTCTTGAGAGGGCTGAAGCGATGGAATACGAACGGGATCTTGAGCTGTCTTCCTCTGCGGTCAAAGGCCTCTTCGCACGGGTAATACCGAGGTGATTCATAATGCCCACGCCTTATACAGGTTTTCAAAATGGGTTCTCTCATTCACCCTGGTATACAAGCTCAGTCGGTTCACACTTCATCGAGCGCCGTAATCCTACCAAGAAGCCGCGCATCGAGACGTGGAAGGGTCCTGAAGTGCAGGCTCTATGGAGTGTCACCTTATGACGGAACCGCGAGCGGAGGTCAGTTCACCGAGACACCGAATCTCTGTAGTTATAAATACACTGAATGAAGAGAACAATCTCCCTTACGCGCTTCGATCGGTCCAGCAATGGGCAGATGAAATGGTTGTCGTCGATATGCATAGCGAAGACCGAACTGTTGAGATCGCACGCGAGTTTGGCGCAAAGGTGTACTTTCACCCAAGAGTCGTTCCTGTCGAATCTGCCAGGTCCTTCGCGATCGCTCGGGCTACCGGCGACTGGATCCTTGTACTGGATGCGGACGAAATCATACCGCGCCCGTTGAGCATTAAGCTAATCGAGATTGCCAGTGACAACAGGACTGATATTATTGGGATTCCCCGGTTGAACTACATGCTCGGTGCTCCGATGATGCATACTCGAGTGGACCCACGGAGCGATATTCAAGTGCGATTCTTCAGGCCTGGCTCTCTGCACCTGACCGAAACTATTCACAACGGTGCGCATCCGTCAACCGGTTCACAAGTGTATCGCCTGCCCTATGAACCAGGCCACGCAATCGTCCACTTCGCGAATATAGATTGTTATGATATCTTCGATAAGATAAACCGCTATACCACGGTTGAAGCGGGGCAAAGTCCAAGCCAAGGAGAGCGGCCGGCCGCCCTGCGCGCAGCCGCACAGGCACTCAAGACGTTCTTTCACCACTATGTGAAGGGCCAAGGCTACCGTGATGGGTGGCGGGGATTCTATGTGTCGGCTGCGAGTACACTTTATGTTCTGTTGACTCACAGCAAGCGTGTTGAATTACACGCAAATGGGCCGCGCGAAACGGTTAGGCGTCTGTACCGGAGTGAGGCTGAAAAGATCATTATGGAATATAACGTAACATCTCATATCTCAAAATAGAGAATACCACAGCCGGATATAGCGGAGGGGCACCTATGCTGCAAGAGCCTTTTTAGGCGCGGCATACTCTTCGAAAGTTAGTCCGGCGAGATTTACCCTGGGAATATGCATTGGACCTGCGATAAGCGTCCGAAAGTGTCCCGGGCGCCCCTTCGGCCATAGGAAATGAGGTTGTCATATGAAAGTGACCATACTCATTGCTACACGCAGTCGTAGCGAAAGGCTGCGCCGCACACTGGAGTCTCTTTTCACCGAGCCGAACCTACGCCTAGACAGCTGGGAAGTTGTCGTCGTGTTCGACGACGTGGCCGAGGACGGCAGCCGCGAAGTCTGCCAGATTTTCCGGAGCAAATATCCAGAGCGGCTCCGCTACTTCGCTCAACGCAAGGAAGGGAAGAGCAACGCCCTGAACCTTGGGATCGCCGCCGCTCGTGGCGAGGTTCTCGCACTGACTGATGACGACGTGATCTGCGACCCCGGTTACATCGCCGGCGTTCAGACCGTCTTTGAGCGCTACTCAGTGGATGGGGCGCAGGGACGGATATTTCTCGATTTCGAGGGCGGCGAGCCCGAGTGGATGTCCAAGGAGCTCCGCGGTTTCATGAGCTCATGCGATTTCGGAGACCAGATTCAATCTCCCTTTAAGCGCAACCTTTACGGCACGAACATGGCGGTTCGGACCGAAGCCGCTCGAGCGGTCGGCGGGTTCGCTCCTGAACTCGGCGCGGGCGCCCCGGTTGGCTTCGCGGAAGATACCGAATTTTCGATGAGGCTGCACTGGAGAGGTTACAGAATCATTTATGCGCCCTACATCGTTGTGTACCACCAATTGCCAGGCAAACGTATGACCAGATCGTTTTTCCGGACGCGTTACTTCCGCATGGGTCGTTCTCGTGCCTACTACCAGCCGTTCCCTACGCCGCTCTGGCGCTTCGGCGTCTACGCCGTAAAGAACTGGATTGTGAGCGATGTGATGTCGTTCTGGCTGCGGTGGAACGACCGTCCTGCGGACGCGTTGGATTGCCAGTGTAAGGCTCGCAAAGTTGCTGGTTTCTTCTGGCAGCACTACCTCTTTTCGCGCGGAGTTCCTCGCCAGCTTTCGCGAGTGACGTCTTGGGAAAGTCTCGCCGCCGAAGTGCACGAGGAAATAGGGCGCACGAAAAGCGACGACACGCAAATTCCCTTGCGTGCCACCCGGGGGTGAGCCGTGCCGAAAGCTTCCATCGTCATGCCAACATTCAACTCGGAAGCTTTCGTAGAGGAGTCGATTCGTTCCGTCCTTAAGCAAAGCGAGCCTGACCTCGAGCTTATCTTGGCGGATGACGGTTCAACGGACGGAACGCTGGAAGTGGTAAATCGACTCGCCGCCGAAGATCATCGAATTGTCGTTTGTCCTCCGGTTCGGACCGGGAGCTCTGGCGCGGCGCGGAACCGCGGCCTCGCCTTTGCTAGGGGACGCCACATCGGCTTCCTGGACGATGACGACCTTTACCACCCGCAGAAGGTCAAACAGGCCGAATCGTTTCTCGAATCATTTCCGGACGTCGACATTGTCTTTCACGACTATGTTTCGTTTTCCGAAGATGTGAACGGCACAGAGGGTGACCTAAAGCAGGCGCAATTTTCCGCCCGCGCAGCGGGGTACCTGAAAGAAGCTGGTGAGAACGCCTATCTCTGTGACGAACACTTTTACGTATTCATGTCTGTTCAGCTTATAGCCTTTCACACATCTGCCCTGATGTTTCGGAGAACTCTGCTCGACTCCGGCGCCTTGCATTTTCGAGAGGATCTGCGTGTGGGGCACGACATACAACTCTGGCTTTGGCTTGCCAGACGTTACCGCATTGCATTTCTGGACCAGGTCCTCAGCTATTACAGACAAAGGCAGGGAAGCTTGACTTCGGATGCCGTTCAACGGATACGTGATTCCATTCAGGTGCATACGGAAAATCTTGAAGGGGGCAAGGAACTTTTCACGGACGATCAAGTAAAGCTATGCCAGTCGAAACTGGCCGGCAAATACTTCGATCTCGGCTACGAATATTTTTGCCGAAGTGAGCGGCGAGAAGCTCGGAATGCCTATCGAAAATCGATGAGTACCGATTTCCGCATGCGGACGTTGGTTGCCTACCTGAAAACGCTTGCCCCGGAGTTCCTGGTTGCGTGTCGACGTGGTGACAAGACGGCTTCGTAGGCCGGGATGGGCACTTCGCCCCCGTCCCCCGGGCCTTTCCGCCGCAGTCGCAGCTTCGCCACGCGCAGCTTCCGCTCCTGCAACGCGACCGTGCCGCGCTCCCGCCCGTGCCAACCCACCGCGCCGCCTTTCTTCCCCGGATGCGGCGGCCCGGCGATCTGCTCGACCGAAAGCCTCGATAACGTACGCTATTTTTCGCACATTTGAGGAGGAGAGGGTCTGGTTGGTAAAACAAGGGGCCTGAAGAAGGCCCGAGAGGAGGGGCGATGGAGCCCACCAACCAGGGGGAAGCTTTCCCGGAAG
>JAKAOH010000210.1 GCA_021812285.1 Acidobacteriota bacterium
GAATCTTCTGGGCGGATTCAGCCCGGCGCGGCTGGCCGGCAAAAGGGCGCCGATTGCCGCTTCCGAGGCTGAGATTCCCGATTCCGTCGTGGACACGTTTCCCCCTCGGATGACGTGCAAAGAAACCGGCGTGACGCCGGTGAAGCTGCACGGCGTTCCTTCGACGCCGCCCAAGGGCTTCAGTCCCCTGGCGCAGGCGCCGGGGAAAAAGTAGGCGGCGTCGGAGCCGCGCATTCCGCGCGGGCGCCCGAACCGGAAAATGTGATTGTGGAGACGCGGCGGATGCGGCGCGCGCGGGATCAGGTGTGAGGAGCGCGTTCCGGAGCTATGCTCGCAAGGTGGAACAAGAGTCGTCCCATTGCGTAGTCGAAATTCTTGCTTCGATTCGATTCGAGCACGGCTGTGCTCACGGGCTCGGTAATGCCCCAAAGCAACACGTGCGTTCGGATATCGAGAATCGTCAGGTGTAATTGTGCTTCGAAGGGTTTGCTTTCAAACGTGGTTGTTTCGGAACGGTAAGGGGCGGCGCGGCAAGAGAAGCGTATGACGAAATCGAGATTGGCGTTCGCGGGAGACGCGGCGAGGCGATACCGACCCCATTTCTCAACTCGGCGTTGAATTCCCGGTACGCGCGATTCGGGCCACCGCCGAAGCTCACGGGGTCGTAAGGATCGCAAAGGCCGCCGGCGTTGGAGATGAAGACGCTTTTTGCCGATGCCATTTCTGGCGGCACGGGCGCAGGCAGCTGCTTTGCTTGCGTCGCCCAGGCTGGCAGCGACATTAGCGCCACGGCAAGCACCACGGACCTGCTCCCGACTCGAAGCACGTTCTTCATGACAGCACCTCCAGGTGCCTGGCAGTTCCCCGATTGCCCTGCATCGCCTAGATAGATGACCGGGAGGAGGCGCGGATTCGCCCGCGCCGGTCAGTTGTGAGACGCGGATTTGGGCGCGGGCTTGGGCGGTTTGGTGAGGGTGAATTTGACGTCGACTTCGGTTTCCACCTCGATCGGCTTGCCGTTGAGCAGAGTGGTCTGGTAGCGCCACCGTTTTACCGCCGCGATGGCGGCTTTCGCCAGTCGCTTATCGCCCGAGACGACTTTCACGGATTTCACGGCGCCATTCTTCGCCACCAACACCTGCAATTTCACCGTTCCCTGAACGCCCTTTTTCCGCGCCGCTTCGGGATATTTGGGCGGAACGGAATGGGTCAACTTCGCCTGCATCACGATGCCGCTGATGCGCAACGGCTTGCCCTGCGGCGCGGCGACGGCGGGCGCGGCCGCGCCCAGAGCCAATCCCAGACAAAACACCAGGTTCGCGATTTTCATCTTTGCCTCTTTCGGACCGGAACTACACGCTTACGCGACGCTATACTGCGGCAGGAATCGTGTCAAATTCGTGGCAGGCGGCCGGGCGGAGGGCGGGCCGCGTTGCGGCGAGCGCGCCGCGTTTGCGATAATTCGAACGAGCGATCCCGCGGACAACAGCCGGTTTCGTGCGAAAAGAACCGCTTCGTTCGCGGCTGCGCGAGCCGCACGCGCCTCCCAGCGGGGCCAGAGGAGCCTGTTTTGACCGGCAACGAAATTCGGAAATCCTTTCTGCAATTCTTCGCGGGCCACGGGCATCGCATCGTGCCCAGCTCCTCGCTGGTTCCCGCGGGCGATCCGACACTGCTCTTTGCGAACGCCGGGATGAACCAGTTCAAGGAAGTTTTCCTGGGGTTGCAGCATCGCGAATACAACCGCGCGACGACCTGCCAGAAATGCGTGCGGGCGGGCGGCAAGCACAACGACCTGGAAGTGGTGGGCCGGACGCGGCGGCATCACACATTTTTCGAGATGCTGGGGAATTTCAGTTTCGGCGATTATTTCAAGCGCGAAGCGATCGGTTACGCGTGGGAACTGGTGACGCGCGTCTGGAACCTGCCGCCCGACCGGCTGTATTTCACCGTGCACATTTCCGACGACGAAGCGTTCGGGCTGTGGCGGGAAATCGCCGGCGCGGCGCCGGAGAGAATCGCTCGATTCGACGAGGACAATTTCTGGGCGATGGGCGACACCGGCCCGTGCGGCCCGTGCTCGGAACTTTTTTACGATCTGGGCCCGCACGCGAGCGAGCAGGGACACGCGGATTGCCGCTTTCCCTGCGATTGCGGACGTTACGTCGAAATCTGGAATCTGGTGTTCATGCAGTTTAATCGGGACGCGAGCGGGAAAATGACGCCGCTGCCGAAACCTTCGGTGGATACGGGCGCGGGTCTGGAACGCGTGGCAACGGTGCTGCAGGGAAAATTGAGCAATTTCGACACCGATCTGCTGCGGCCGCTGGTGGAAGCGGCGAGCGAGCTTTCCGGCAAACCGTACGGCGATTCGGAAGAGACGAACGTTTCGCTCCGCATCCTGGCCGATCACAGCCGCGCCGCAACGTTTCTGGTTTCCGACGGCGTTCTGCCATCGAATGAAGGCCGCGGCTACGTACTGCGGAAAATCATTCGCCGCGCGATCGATCACGGACGGCGGCTGGGTCTCGACGAGCCATTTCTATATCGGCTGGCGGGAGACGTGGCGGAATTGATGAAGGAGCCGTATCCGGAAGTGGAGCAGGGGATCGCGCGCGTGGCGACGGTGCTGCGCGAGGAAGAAGAAAAATACGCGCGGCTGGTGATGCCGGCGCTGCGCCAGTTCGACGCCCGCCTTGCACGGCGGGTGGGCCCTGCGCTGAAGGGCGGCTGGCAAACTGGGCCCGGCGGCATGCCCGCTCTGGAGCAGGAGTCAGCGGTCACCGGCGAGGACCTCTTCTACGCCTATGACACGCTCGGTCTCCGACCGGACTTTGTGAGGGATGTTTGCGCGGGCCGCGGCTGGGCATTTGCGGCCGACGCTGACGAACAGTTTCAAGCGGAACTCGAAAAGCAGCGGGAGCGCGCGAAAACTTCGTGGAAAGGCGTGGCGAAGGAAGCGGCGCATCCCATCTACGCGAAGCTGGCGGAAACGTACCGCACCGAGCCGGATTTTTATTTCGGGACGGCGGCGCGCGACTGCAAAATCCTGGCGCTGGTCACCAAAAGCGGACTCGCGGAGCGGGTCGAGCCGGGCACGGAATGCGAAGCGGTGCTCGACCGGACGTCCATTTACGCCGAAGCGGGCGGCCAGATCGCCGACGTGGGCGGGTTTTACGGTGGCGAAAACGAGCGGCTGCTGGCGGAAGTGCGCGGAGCGTATTATCCGGTGGCGGGAATCATCGCGCATCGCATTGTGGCGCGCGAGCCGCTTGCCGTGGGCGACCGCGTGGCGACGGTGGGGGACGCGGCGCGGCGAGAGAGCACGCGGCGCAACCATTCCGCGACGCACCTGCTGCACGCGGCGCTGCGAAACGTTTTGGGCGCGCACGTGAAGCAGGCCGGCTCGCTGGTGGCTCCCGATCACCTGCGCTTCGATTTCTCGCATTTCGCTCCGCTTGACCCGGAAGAGCGGGCGGAAATCGAACAGCAGGTGAACGAGGAAATCCTGAAAAACCTGGAATTAACGACCGATATCACGACGCTCGACGACGCGCTGCGCTCGGGCGCGCTGGCCTTTTTCGGCGAGAAATACCCGGAACAGAACGTCAGGGTGGTCACGATCGCCGATCCGGCGGCCGAGCGCGGTTTTTACAGCAAGGAACTGTGCGGAGGGACACACGTTCGCCGGACGGGCGACATCGGCGTCTTCAAAATCCTGGTTGAACAATCGGTGGCGGCAGGCGTGCGGCGTGTGGAAGCGATCACCGGCGAAGCGGCCATCGCCAACTACCGGAGCGTTCTCCGCGAGCTGGAGGCGGTGGCCGAGCGGCTGGGCGTTCCCGCGAGCGAGGTGGCCGGCGCCATCGAGCGGCTGGAGCAGAATTCGCGGCAACTCGAACGGCAAGTGGGAATGCTGAAAAAGAAGGCGGCGCGGTCGAGAGTGAGCGAGCTGATCGAACAGGCGCGGATGGTGAAAGACGTGCGCGTGATTTCCGCGCAGCTGGAAGACGCCGACCGGGGCACGATGCGCGAAGTGGCGGACGCGCTGCGAGGGAAACTCGGCAGCGGCGTGGTGGTTCTGGGCAGCGCCGAGGACGGCAAAGTGGCTCTGCTCGCGGCAGTTACGAAAGACCTCACCAGTAAGCTCCACGCAGGCAAGATCGTGCAGTCGCTCGCGCGCGAGCTTGGCGGCAGCGGCGGCGGGCGGCCGGACCTGGCGGAGGCTGGCGGTAAAGACACAGCCGGGCTCGAAAAGGCCCTCGACCGGGTGTATGAGCTGGTCGGCCAGATGCTATAATTCGACTGCCAGAAACCTATCGCGGGATCTCAGTACGACCTCTCGGTCCCAATAGGGACCCCTCCTTTCTGAACGTGGCAGGTCTGCCTTCCCTAGAGGCACCGATGGTGCGAACGACCATCTCGATTGGGCTCGCCAGCGCGATGCTGGCGCTAGCCGTGCCGGCAAGCGGGCAGATCGTGGCCTATCGCAACCACCGGGGAAACCTCATCTATACGAACCTGGATGCGGCGAATGGCGGCAGGTCGGCCCATCCGGCGGATCGCGGGACGGTTCGCCGCTCGGGCGCGGTTGCCGTGGGCCGTTTCACCCCTCTGATTCGCCGAGTGGCCGCGCGAGACGAGTTGGATCCGCGGCTGGTGCAGGCCGTGATCCGCGTCGAATCGAGCGGAAACCCGCGCGCGGTTTCGGACAAAGGAGCGGCGGGGCTGATGCAGCTGATTCCCGCGACGGCGCACCGATTCGGCGTGGCGAACGTATTCGATCCAGGCGAAAACGTGCGTGGCGGCGCGGCGTATCTGCGCAAACTGCTCCATCGCTACGCGGGAAATCTGCGGAATGCGCTGGCGGCGTATTACGCGGGCGAAGGCGCGGTTGCGCGCGCGGGAAACGCGCCGCCGGCCGACGCGACCGGATACGTGCGGCGTGTGCTGAGCGCGTATTTCCAGGCGAAACCCGCGGCGCCGGCGCCCGAAGTGTCGAGCCCCATTTACGCGGAGCGCAACGGGCTGGGGCAGGTGGTTTACACCAACCAATGAAAACGAGACGAATTTCCGGAATCCGATGGATCGCGCTGATCGTTCCGCTTGCGGCGACGATGTCGCTCCATGCGGCGCGCGGCCCGAGCGCGGCGAATCCGGCAGCGGCGCGGCGGCAATTCGCGTACGCGGAAGGGCTCAAGACGAAGCTTGGGAAGAAACTCGGCGGCATG
>JAKAOH010000036.1 GCA_021812285.1 Acidobacteriota bacterium
TATATGTATAGCTTTAGTATGGTGGAGGCGGGGGGAGTCGAACCCCCGTCCGAAGAGTCTTGCCGTCAGAAGACTACATGCGTATCCCGTTCCATTGGGTTCGCTCTCGGCGCTCAGAGCGGGCAAGAAACGCCGAAAGCTAGTCCGATGGATCTCGCCGCCAGATTACGGACCGAAACCCGGCGGCCAGCCCACTGTGCGACGCCTCATCTCAGGCCCATGGGCGAAGCCTGAAGAGACGGGCTAGCCTTTTTTAGGCAGCCAGAGCCAATTGTGGATTGGCAGTTTTCGTTTTCCACTCGATAACGGACAAGTGGAGGCCGGCATGCCTTCTGACAACTCGAACTCCCGTCGAAACCGTTTCGCCCCCTTCGGTGAGATTACCTATAAGATGATCGTACCCGTCTGCTCGATGCGGGTCAATTGCTCGCGCCGGCTCGTATAGCAGGCGCGTCACCTGTGCGGCCGTCCCGCGATTCGCCCGTTGCCGATCTCGTCCCGCTCCATTCAACATACGCCGCAAGAGCCGCAAATTCCGCGAAGAACGCTTGCTCTTGCGTCCCCATCGTTTGACACTAGAAGCACCGGGTTTCCCGGCGGAGGGTCGGGCCATCAAGGCAGGGGTTGGCAGGTTCTGGAAATTTTCCAAGAAACTTTTCGCACCGGTATGCGTATTCGTGTGCCTGATTGGCGTCGCGCTTTCGCTCCGCGCGTGGCCGCGCGAAGCCCCGCGCCAATCGCCGCCGCAGAAACTCGCCCATCCGCAAGCGCGCCGTGTGCGAAGCCGCGCGGCCTCTCGCGCTGCGGCAAAGCCCCCCAAGCGCGCAGCCCCGGCTGCGAAGCGCCCGGTCGCGAAAGTGGCGCCTGCAGCCGCGTTTCAGCTGCTGGCGTCCCTGGCCGCGCAGACGCGCGCCCCGAACCGACTCGTCGCCCAGCGCGCCTTTAATCGCCTGCTGGCGCTCGATCGCCGCTGGACGGGCCTCGAGCACGACCGCGCCGCGCTGGCGCTCGGCTATTTCGATTTCTCGCGCAAGCGTTACGCTGACGCAACGACGTGGTTTCGCGTCGCGCGCCGCGATCCGCTCCTCGCCCGCTACGCTCTCTATTGGGAGGGTCAGACGGCGCTCGCCGCCGGCGACAATCACGACGCGCTCGCGTTGCTCGGAAACTTCCTGTCCGCATATCCACATTCCGTTTTGTTGGAACCGGCCCTCGGTTCGCTGGCTCTCGCGGCGATTGGAGCCAAAGAGCCCGATCGCGCCATTCAGACGCTGCGCGCGTATCCCGGCACACCCGATTCGGCCACGCTGCTTGTTCGCCTCGCTCTCGCGGAGCAGAACGCCGGGAATCTCCCGCTCGCCGCGGCCGGTTTTCAGCGCGTCTACAATCTGTTTCCTCTGAAGCTGGCCGCGCACGACGCCGCCGATGGAATTGCGCGCACGCGCGCGGAGTTGGGCGCACGCTTTCCCGAAGCGCCCGTCGCCGACCGAATCGCTCGCGCCGACATCCTCTTTCGTCATCGCCGCTGGCGCGATGCGCGGCTCGAATGGCTGCGCCTTGGCAACGCGCTCACGGGCGTCGAGCGCCAGCGCGCCGATTTGCGCGTCGCCGAATGCGACGCGCACCTCACGCGTCTTGCCGGCCCGCTCGAAGGGCTTACGCTGACCGATCCCGCGCTCGACGCCGAGCGCTGGCTGGCGATTTTCAATCTCGATTGGGACCGCAAGGACGAAACCAGCATGCAGTCGGCGGTGAATCACGTCCTCGCGCTCGCGGGGCACGGCGCGCCCGCCGAATTGGCCGATCTCGCCCTGTTCGATCAGGGCAATTATTTCTGGGCGCACGTCGAGCGCGACCAGGCCGTTCCGTACTATCGCCGCCTGCTTGCCCGCCGGCCGTTCGGGCCCGACGCCGCGACCGCTCATTGGCGGATCGCCTGGACCGCTTATCTCGAAAACGATCCGCAAGCCGCCGCGCTCCTGCGCGAGCAGATCGAAAACTATCCCGATTCTTCGTTCACTCCCGACGCCCTTTTTTGGCTGGGCCGTTTGAGCCAGAAAGCCGGCGATCTGGCCGCCGCTCGCGCTTATTACGAGAAGCTGTCCACGCGTTTCGCGGAAAATTATTTCGCGCGGTTGGCTCGGGCGCGCCTGGCCGGCATTCACGCCGAGGCCCATGGCACGGCCATTCTCCCGGTGCTCAACCGCATTCCGCCCGTCCCGCCCGCGTTGCGAATCGAAAGCGGCGTGCCCGCTTCGGTCGAGCGGCAATACGAGCGCGGCGTCGCGCTACGCTCGGTGGCCTTCGACGATACGGCGATGCTGGAATTTCAGGCCGCTTACCGCCAGACGAAAGCGCCGCGGCTGCTCGTGGACGCGGCGCTCGCCGCGCAAGGCGCGCGCCATTATCTCACCGGCGCCGCGCTCGTCCGCCAACTCGTGCCCGATCTCGAATCCCGTCCCTTCGACGCGGTTCCCGCGGCCATCTGGCGCATCGTTTATCCGTTTCCTTACGCTTCGCTGATTCGCGCGTACGCCGCTCGTTACGGCGAGGACCCGATGCTGATCGCTTCGCTCGTTCGCCAGGAATCGGGTTTCGAGCCGCGTATCGTCAGCAGCGCGGGCGCCATTGGCCTTGCCCAGCTCGAGCCGTACACCGCCTTGAAATGGAGCCGCAAGCTGCGCCTGTGGTATTCGCGCCGCCGCCTCGACGATCCGAGTTACAATCTGCGCGTCGGCGGCGCCTATTTTCGCGCGCTCGTCGGCCAGTTCGGCAACGTGGAAGCGGCGCTCGCCGCCTATAACGCCGGCGAGGTGAAAGTCGCCGCGTGGTTGCAGGACGATCGCGGCGACGATGGCCCGGCGAAATTCGTCGAGTCCATCCCGTTCAGCCAGACGCGCCACTACGTGCAGGTGGTGCTCGACGGCGCGGTGATCTACCAGCGCCTGTACGGCGATTCGGCCGCATCCCGCGCGGCTTCGAGCGCCGTCGCCCGCACCGCCGCGCCCGGCCGCGGCGTTCGGCAAAAAGCGAGACAAAGGCGGGCACGCTAGACGGGGAAGCCCGCCCGGCAACGCCTGGAAGGAAATTCGTAACGGCCGATCCGGCCCGTAATCGCTCGATGTGAGGCTTTTCGATGACCGCTTCCCAGTCCCCGCGTCCCGATCGCCCGCGCCATTCGCTCAAGGCCGCGCGCTTCACTGAATCCGTGATTCGCGAAATGACGCGCCTGGCGCTCGCTCACGGCGCGATCAATCTCGCTCAGGGCTTCCCGAATTTCCCCGCTCCCGCTGAAATCAAGCGCGCCGCGCAGGAAGCGATCGCCCGCGACGTCAATCAATACGCCATCACCTGGGGCGCGAAATCGCTGCGCGACCGCATCGTCGAGCGCGCCCGCAAAACGCAGGGCCTCGCCCTCGATCCCGAGCGCGAAATCACCATCTGCTGCGGCGCCACCGAAGCGATGATGTCCGCGATGATGGCGATCGTGAATCCTGGCGATGAAGTGGTGGTTTTCGAGCCTTTCTACGAAAATTACGGCCCCGACGCCATCCTCTCCGGCGCCACGCCCCGCTTCGTCAAGCTCCATCCGCCGGATTGGACGTTCGATCCCTCCGAACTCGCCGCGGCGTTTTCACCGGCGACCAAAGCGATCATTCTGAATACGCCGAATAATCCCACCGGCAAGGTGTTCACGCGCGAGGAACTCGAAACGATTCGCGATCTCGCGATTCACCACGACGCTTTCGTCATCACCGACGAAATCTACGAATACATGGTCTACGACGGCGCCCGCCACATTTCTCCCGCCACGCTCGACGGCATGCGCGAGCGCTCGATCGTCATCAACGGCCTTTCGAAAACCTACAGCGTCACCGGCTGGCGCGTCGGCTGGTGTATCGCGCCGCCGGAAACCACCGCCGCGATCCGCAAAGTGCACGATTTTCTCACCGTCGGCGCCGCCGCCCCGCTCCAGGAAGCCGGCGCCGTCGCGCTCGGTTTTCCGGAAAGCTATTACGAAACGCTCGCCGCCGAATATCGCGCGCGCCGCGACCGTCTGCTCGGCATTCTCGAAGGCGCCGGTTTCCGCTGTTTCCGCCCGCGCGGCACCTACTACATCATGACCGATATTTCCGCCTTCGGTTTCCCCGACGACGTCGCCTTCGCCCGCTATCTGGTGGAAAAAATCGGCATCGCCGCCGTTCCCGGCTCCAGTTTCTACAACAATCCGGCGGACGGCAGCCGCCAACTTCGCTTTGCCTTCTGCAAAACCGAGGAAACTTTCCGCGCCGCGGCCGAGCGCCTCACCCGGCTCTCGCGCGCCTGACGCGAATCGTCGAAGCCGGCCGCAACGCAACGGCAGCTTGAAACGTCAGATAGATGTTGGGGCGCGAAGTGGAATTGAATGGCCCCTCAGCCGGACATGACAGGCCCTCGGCGTTGTCCTCAATTTGTGGCTGGGCGGGCCTGCCCGTCGTGCGCTGAACGCAGCGCGTTTGGCGGATGCGTCTGGCAGGTTGGGCGAAAACGAAGAGCAGGGTACCGGATCGAATGATCAGATTCCTCAAGATGTTTCCCGTCGTCTCGTCTGTCGCGCTCGCGCTGGTGCTCGCCGGCTGCTCTGGTAACTCGGGTTCGGGCCGGCCTTCGCTCACCAGCGGCGCGGTTGCCCGGCCGCAGGACACCTCCGCCGTGCCGGTCATCGTCGCGAAAGTCCAGCGCACGTCGTTTCCGGTGGAATTGCACGCCATCGGCACCGGCCAGGCGTTCAAAACGGTTTCCGTGGAATCGCAAGTCGCGGGCATCGTCAAGCAAGTTCATTACCGTCCGGGCCAGTTCGTTCGCCATGGCGATTTGCTGGTTACGCTCGACGACAGTCCGTTTCTCGCCACGCTCGCCCAGACCCAGGCCACGCTCGCCCGCGACAAATCCCAGGCGCAGCTCGACGAGGTCGAGCTCGGCCGCTACAAGCAGCTCTACCAGCAGGGCATCGTCGCGCGTGAGCAGTACGATCAATATCTCGCCACGGCCTCTTCCGCCAACGCCACCGTCGCCGCCGACGAGGCCGCCATCCAGACCGCCAAAATCCAGCTCTCCTACTGCTCGATCTACGCGCCCATCAGCGGCGTCACCGGCGCCCAGCTCGTCTATCCTGGCGCGACGGTCACCGCCAACAGCACGCCGGTGCTCGTCGTCATCAATCAGGTGTCGCCGCTCTACGTCACGTTCTCGGTGCCGCAGCAATACCTTGGCCAAATCAAGCAGTCCATGGCCCGCGCGAGCCTGCCGGTGCAGGCCACGCCGCCCGGCGACGCCAACGCCAAGCCGGAAAGCGGCTACCTGACCTTTGTGAACAATACGGTGAACACCGAGACCGGCACGATCGAACTGATGGGCACGTTCGCCAATGCCGATCATCGGCTCTGGCCCGGCCAATTCTCGAACGTCCTGCTGCGGCTGGGCGAGCAGCAAAATGTCCTCATCGTGCCGTCGCAAGCGATTCAGGCGGGGCAGCAGGGAAGCTTCGTGTTCGTCGTGAAATCCGATATGACCGTCGCCGTCCGCGAAGTGACAACGGGCCAAACGTCCGAAAATGAAACGGAAGTCCTCCAGGGCCTCAATCCTGGCGAAACGGTGGTCACCGACGGTCAGGTGCGCCTGGTTCCCGGCACAAAGGTGTATTTCACCAAGGGGCTCTGACGGGGCGCCGATCTGATGAATATCAGCGAACTCTTCATTCGCCGTCCTGTGATGACCAGCCTGGTCATGCTGGCGATTCTGGGTTTCGGCATTCTCGGCTATCGCGACCTGGCGGTCAGCGATCTTCCCAACGTCGATTTTCCCACCATCCAGGTTTCCGCCGGCCTTCCCGGCGCCAGTCCCGGAACGATGGCTTCGTCGGTGGCCACGCCGCTCGAAAAGCAGTTCACCACCATCGCCGGCCTCGATTCGATGACGTCCACCAGTTCGCTGGGCAACACGCAGATCACGCTGCAATTCTCGCTCAGCCGCAATATCGATTCCGCCGCGCTCGACGTTCAATCGGCGATTGCGGCGGCCGGCAGCCAGCTCCCGGCCAACTTGCCGTTCCCGCCCACGTTCAAGAAGGTGAATCCCGCCGATGAGTCGATTTTCCTGCTTGCCGTCACCTCGCCCACCCTGCCGCTCTACGAGGTGGATAACTACGCGGAAAACCTGATCGCCGAGCAGATTTCGATGGTTCCCGGCGTCGCCGAAGTCAGCGTCTTCGGCCAGTCGAAATACGCCGTGCGCGTCTCGCTGAATCCCGACGAGCTCGCCAGCCGCCAGATCGGAATCGACCAGGTGCAGCAGGCGATTCAAAACGCCAACGTGAACATGCCGATGGGCACTCTCTTCGGCGCGCACAAAGCCTACAACATCGAATCCAACGGCCAGCTCGCCGACGCCGCCGTTTATCGCCCGCTCATCGTCGCCTATCGCAACAGCGCTCCGGTTCGCCTCGATCAGGTCGCGAGCGTCACCAACGGCGTGCAGGATAAATACGTCGCCAACTGGATCAACAACATTCCCGGCATCATGCTGGCCGTTCAGCGCCAGCCCGGCACGAACACGATCGATATCGTCCAGCGCATCCGCAAGCTGATTCCGCGTTTCTATTCGATGCTTCCTCCCTCGATCGATCTCTCGATCGAATACGACCGCTCGGTTCCCATCCAGCAGTCGGTCAACGACGTGAAATTCACCCTCCTTCTCGCCGTTCTCCTCGTCATCCTGGTCATCTTCCTTTTTCTGCGCAACATTTCCGCCACCATCATTCCCAGCCTGGCCCTCCCGATGGCGATCGTCGGCACGTTCGCGGTGATGTACCTGCTCGGCTACACCATCGACACGTTATCCCTGCTCGCGCTCACGCTGTCGGTGGGCTTCGTTGTCGACGACGCCATCGTCATGCTCGAAAACATCGTCCGCCACATGGAAATGGGCAAGGACGTGCTCGAAGCCGCCGTCGCCGGTTCCAGGGAAGTCGGTTTCACCATCCTCTCGATGACGCTTTCGCTTGCCGCCGTTTTTCTTCCCGTTTTTTTCATGGCCGGCGTTTTTGGCCGTCTGATGCACGAATTCGCCGTTGTGACGATTTCCGCCGTGCTCGTTTCCGGTTTCGTCTCGCTGACGCTCACGCCGATGCTCTGCCATCGCTACCTGCGCCCCGAGCATGAAAAAAAGCACGGCTGGCTCTACTGCAAACTCGAAGGCGGTCTCAACGCTTCACTTCGCTGGTACGGCGCGACGCTCCGTTGGTCGTTGCGCCATCGCGTTCTCGTGTTGCTCCTGGGAGTCCTGGTTCTGGTGGGAACCGCGTGGGAATTCTGGGTAATCCCGAAAGGTTTTTTGCCCGAGGAAGATCTATCCGAAATCTCCGTTTCCACCGAGGCCAATCAGGGCATCTCGTTTGCTTCGATGCGAGCCCATCAGGAAGCCGTGAACCGCATCTTGAAGGCCGATCCCAGCGTCGTGCAGTTCTTTTCCAGCATCCAGGATTCGAACAGCAGCGGACTCAACAACGGCCACGCCTTTTTGCATTTGAAGGATCCTTCCGACCGTCCCTGGACCGATAGCCCTACCTACGACCGTCTCGTCGCCCACTACGGCCACGTCGCCGTCCTCGGCTCGGCTGTCCGGTTCATTCGTCCGCTCTTCGAGCACCACGTCAACATTCAGGACATTATGCGGGAATTGCAGCCCAAGCTGAACAAGGTGCCCGGCATCAAGTGCTTCTTGCAGAATCCGCCGGCCATCCGCATCGGTGGCTACTCGACGAAGAGCCTGTATCAATTCACGCTCGCCGGACCCGACACCACTCAGCTCTATCACTACTCCGAGCTGATGGAATCGAAAATGAAGGCCCTTCCCGGCCTCACCGACGTAACCACCGATCTCCAGGTCAAAAATCCCCAAGCCAATGTCGTCGTCGATCGCGACAAAGCTTCCGCGCTCGGCGTCACGCCGGAGCAGGTGGAAAGCGCTCTCTACAGCGCCTACGGCCAGCGGCTCGTTTCGCCCATCTACACCTCGACCAATGAATATTGGGTCGTCATGGATGTGCAGAAGCGTTTCCAGGCCGACCCCAACATGCTGTCGGACCTTTACATTACTTCTTCGACCGGCCAACTCGTTCCGCTCAGCGCCGTCTCCAGATTCACCACCAGCGTCGGCCCGCTTACCGTCAACCACACCGGCCAGCTCCCCTCCGTCACCATTTCCTTCGATCTCGGGCCCGGCGTCGCGCTCGGCCAGGCCGTCGCCGAAGTCCAGAATCTCGCCAAATCGCTCCTGCCGATTTCGGTCACCACCAGCTTTCAGGGCAGCGCCCAGGCCTTCCAGGAATCCATGAAAGGCTTGCCCATCCTTCTTTTCATGGCCGTTCTCGTCATCTATCTCGTTCTCGGCATCCTCTACGAAAGCTTCATTCATCCCATCACGATTCTTTCCGGCCTTCCCGCCGCCGCGTTCGGTGGTTTGCTCACGCTTACGCTCTTCCATATGCAGCTCGATATTTATGGCTTCGTCGGCCTGATCATGCTGATCGGGATCGTGAAAAAGAACGCGATCATGGTGGTGGATTTTGCTTTGGACCTGGAGCGCACGCGGGAGATTTCCGCTGCCGAATCCGCCTATCAGGGCTCGATGATTCGTTTCCGCCCGATCATGATGACCACCGCCGCCGCGATCATGGGCACTCTGCCCATCGCCATCGGTTTCGGCGCCGATGCCGGCGCTCGCCGCCCGCTCGGTCTCTGCGTCGTCGGCGGCCTCGTCTTCGCCCAATTCGTCACGCTCTACCTGACGCCAGTTGTCTACACCTACATGGACAGCTTCCTGAAATGGCGCGGCAAATCGAGAGCTACCGCCAAAGGCTCGGCGCTCAATCCCTCCGCTCATCCCCAGCCGCAGTTCGCTCCCGAATCCAAGCGCATCGCCCACCCATCCGAGAGCTAGCCCTCATTTTCTCTAAAGGACCTGCCGCCGCAGCCTGGCTCAGCTTCTCGCGGCAACAAGGCCAATCGCGGCTGTACGTTATCCAGGGTTGCTATTCCGTCTGCCCGCGTGGATAATGCTGCCAATTCGTGGGAGCGGCGCGGCGTTGCGACTGTTCGTCGTCTTGCTTTCCGCGAACCGGGAGTGTTCCCGTGAAACGGCCGGTGCGAACCAAGCGGTCCCCAAAGCGCGCAACTCCCCGGAGCTCTCCCCGCGGTGCGTCCGCCAAACGATCCCTGTCCGCGAAGCGCCGGCCCTCCGCGCCTGTGGAATCCGAAGGCAAACTCAGTTTCAACCACGCGATGATTTACGTGAAGGACGTGGAGCGGGCGCTGCGCTTCTATCACGATCTGCTCGGCTTCAAATTAATCGAGGATTTCCGTTTCGAAAATCGGCCCGTCTACGCCCGTCTCCACGCTCCCGGCGGCGACGGCACGATCGCCCTGCATCAGGCCGGCCCCGCGGATTCGGTGGCGAGCGACGGCGTCCGCCTCTATTTCGAAATTCGCGATCTCGACGGTTTCTGCCACAGGCTCATGAAGGAACATTTCTACATCACGAAACTTCCGGCCATGATGCCCTGGGGCTGGCGCCACGCTTATCTGAACGATCCCGACGGCCACGAAATCAGCCTCTATTGGGCCGGCGAAAACCGCATGAAAAAAATGATGAAAAAAGTGGCGCGGAAAGTCGCCCGCTCCGGCGCGGCGTCGCGCTAGCTTGCCAGCTGATTTTTTCCGGCCGGCTCATCCGGGCGAGGAAATCCCCGCGCCCGTTTTCAGGATTTGTGTCTGGGCGACTTCTTGTCCAGGGTTTCAAGCAGCAGCTTCGCCGAGGCCGGCGGCCGCACCGCACCACCGAGCACGATCTCTTTCGCGTTGATCTTCCTTCCGTAGACCTTTTCGTTGGCGCCATTGTCCGGGCGCAGGCTCGAACCTTCCAGGGAAATGCCCGCGAAAAGTCCGCGCGCGCGCGAATACGTCAGTACTTCCGCTCGCATAGTCACATCCGTTGCGGCGGCGACGTCGCGGCCTTTCGGTCCCGCAGCCGCGGAAACGCCGGCGCCCAGCTTTACTTTGCTGCTCAAAATGGCCCCGGCGCCGCGCGGGTTCATCACCAGCAGGACAAAATCCGTCGCCTGTCCTCCCAACTGGAGGCCGAAGCTGCCGCCTTCGAGCGCCATCATCGAAGGAGCGCCCCACGGCCCGGTGAAATCCTTGCCGCCGCGGCAGGTCATCACGCCGCGGCCGTAGCTGCCTCCGAACCCGAACGCGAATTTCACCACCGAGGGCAGCACGATGACGCACTCGGCCTTGTTCAAAATGTCGGCCGGAATGTCGTCGGGAACGTTGAGAATCTCCGTCATGACTTCGCCGGAATTCTCGATGCGCTTGTTTTCCGTCTTCTGCGCGAAAGCCGGCAGTCCGCCGAGCAGAATCGTAACCATCAGGAGAAAAGTCTTTTTCATCGCCGTGCTCCTCCAACCGCGATTTCCATCCTTATGGAATCTCCATCCTTGCAGGTGGCCGTTTCCTACAGGGTAGCACGGGGATTCTCCGCCACGTATCGGAACCTCCTCCACGGCCCCTCGATCGTCTGGCGGCGCTCGGTTAGTAGTTTCTTCGCACCTGTTTGCCCGCGACCACGACGCGCCCCGCGCGCCAAAAGCGCACGCCTGCGCGTTTCATTTGAATTTCGTCTCGAAGAGAAGGGAAGCCCCCGGAATGCCCGTTAATAAGAAAAATTTTCCGTGGCGTCTGCACAGAAGGTGTCACCCATTTGACCCGTACATACTGTTACCCAAGTCTCTGGGCTGGACAATGCGGAAAATGGTGGAGCCGATGGGATTCGAACCCACGACCTTCCCGGTCGTTACCGGGACGCGCCCACCAAACGCTCGATCATCGACCGATCCTTCCAGGACTTGATCTGCCGCTCGCGCCGCACGGCCTCGGCCCGGCTCTCGTAGGGCTCCGAATAAATCAGCTTCCATGGGCCGCGATTCTTCAGCGCTTTCGAGCAGTTTGAATTATGCTCGGCGAGCCTGGATGTGAGCCGCCCTGTCTGCCCGACGTAGTAACGTCCGGAGACTTCGCTTCGCAGAATGTAGAGGTGATAAAGCATGCGGAAAATGGTGGAGCCGATGGGATTCGAACCCACGACCTCCTCGATGCCATCGAGGCGCGCTCCCAACTGCGCCACGGCCCCACCGTCGAGGCTTCGTCCTTCTTTATAGCATCCGTTCCCGTCGCCGTAAAGCAGCAGCGGCTCCCCGCGTGTGAGATAGGTGAATGCGCATTTCATTTCGTGGTTCGTAGGGGCGCGGTCGCCGTGCCCGATGCTCGGGACGAGAAAGCTCTACGCGCGGCCGTCGTGTAAATGCTGGAACACCGCTTCCGCACGCGGCCGCGGCACGATCCTCGCAATCTCTTCAACCTTCGCTCGCCGCAAATTCGCCACGCTGCCGAAATGCGAGAGCAATTTCCGCGCGGTCAGCGCGCCCACGCCGGGAATCTCTTCGAGTTCGCTGCGCAACGTGCGCCGCGTCCGCCGCGCCCGGTGAAACGTCACCGCGAACCGGTGCGTTTCGTCGCGAATCAACTGCACCAGATGCAATATCGGCGAATGGTGATCGAGCGCAATCGGCTCGCCTTCGCGCCCGTAGACCGACAAAATCTCTTCCTTTTTCGCGATCGAGGCGAGCGGCGGCATCGGAATTCCGATTTCCTCGATCGCCTGCGCCGCCGCGTGCAATTGCCCCACGCCGCCGTCGATCAGCACCAGACCCGGCATCGCGCGCCCATCTTCCGTTGTGCGCCGGTACCGGCGTCCCACCGCTTCGCACATCGAAGCGAAATCGTCGTTGCCCGCTTCGCCGCGAATGATGAATTTCCGGTAATCGGACTTTTTCAGCCGCCCGTCTTCCCACACCACCATCGAAGCCACCGTATCCGATCCCTGAATGTGCGAGATGTCGAAGCTCTCGATTCGCCGCGGCGCTTTTTCCAGGCCGAGCGCCTCGGCGAGAGCCTGCCCGATCGCCTTTGAATCCGGCCGCAGCACGCGAAATCGCTGCGTGAACGAATGCCGGGCGTTTCTTTCCACCAGTTCCAGAAACTGATGCTTCGCGCCGCGCTGCGGAACGCGAATTTCCACCTTGCGACCGGCGCGTTCGCCGAGCATCTCCTCGATCACGGCGCGGTCCTCGATTTCCAGGGGAATGTGGATCACGTGCGGCAGATAATTCGCGTCCAGATACAGCTGCTTCAAGAGCGACGAAACGAATTCCGCCGGCTCGAATTCCTCCAGGTTTTCCCAGTAAAAATCCCGCCGATCCACCACGCGCCCGCCGCGCACGTGAAACAGGTTCACCGCCGCTTGCGGCGGCTCGGCGTAAAAGCCGAGCACGTCGGTGTCGTCGCCCTGCGCCGTGGCCACTTTTTGCCGCTCTTCCATCTCTTCGATCGTCCGCAGCAGGTCGCGATAGCTCGCGGCCATCTCGAATCGCTCTTCCCCAGCCGCGCGTTCCATCCGTTCGCGCAGGCTGCGCACCAGGTCGTGCCGCCGTCCTTCGAGAAACAGCCGGGCGTCTCGTGCCGCTTCGGCGTATCGTTCGTCGCTCGCTCCGGCCGGCATCGCCGGCCCCAGGCACCGCGCGATCGGCATGCCGGGGCACGGCCGCGTGTGTGGCCGCGTCAGGTCGCAATGGCAGGAAGGCACCTGGAAACATTTATTGATGAATTTGGCGATGCGGTACGCGAGATTGTGCGGAAAATACGGCCCGAAATAGATCGAGCCGTCTTTCGTCAGCCGCCGCGTCACGTACACGCGCGGATATTGCTCGAACGCGGTATAGCGGATGTACGGATACGTCTTGTCGTCGCGCAGCAGGATATTGAATTTCGGCAAGTGCCTCTTGATCAGGCTGTTTTCGAGCGCCAGCGCCTCTTTCTCGTTGTCGACGACGATCGTTTCCAGGTCGGCGATCTCCCGCAACAGCGATCCCGTTTTCGCGTCGAGGCCGCGCGAGCCGCCGAAATACGACCTCACGCGCTGCCGCAGCGAGCGCGCCTTGCCCACGTACACAATCACGCCGCCGGCGTCCTTGAAGAGGTAAACGCCGGGAGACTGGGGCAGGGAAGAGACTTTTTCGTCGAGATCCACCGAATCGCCTACAATAACTCCTATGACGCCCTTATTTCGCCATCATAACAAACGCGTTCGCAGACCATCCATTTCACCGGCCCCGCTCGTTTTTACTCTCGCCGTGCTGCTCGTCCCTCATTTTGCCGCCGCGCAATCCAAACCCGCCGCCCAGTCTCCGGCGAAACCAATGACTGACGCGCAAAAAGACGCCGCGGCACTCAAAGCCGACGAGGCAAGAATCGCCGCCAAAAAGGCCGCGGAGAAAAAAGCCGCCGAAGCCAAGGCGCTGGCCGCGCAGGAAGCCCGGGAGCATCGCTACAGCCCCGCGCTCGCGAAAGAAGACGTCAGCGTCGCCAAATTCTATCGGAATAAAGCCAAATACGACGCCGCCATCAGCCGCTTCCGCAGCGCCACGAACCATGATCCCCGCTGGCCCGTCCCTTACGAACTCCTCGGCGAGGTCTACGAAAAGAAAAACGATCCCGGCCACGCCATTGCAGCCTATCGCGAATACCTGAAGCTCGCTCCGCACGCCCATAACGCGAAGGACATCGAAAAGCGCATCGAAAAGCTCTCGAACGATCAAAAAAGGCGGGCTGCGAGCGAGCGCTGATTTTGTTTCGAGTGGCACAGCCATCCTGGCTGTGAGGGACGAAGTGATATTTGCATAGGGACGAACTGGTATTTGGCTGTGGTAGAGGGCGGGTTTTAACCCCCCGGCCATTTCCCGCGCCAATCGTCTTTACCGCACCCGCTCCAGCCACCGCCGCGCCTCTTCATAGAGCGCGAATTTTTTTTCCTCGGCGCGAAACGCGCGCGAGTGCACGCGCAATCCGCAGCGAGCCATTTCGCCCGGATGCTTCACGTGCAGCATCTCGTGGTACAGCACGTACTCCACCACGTGCCGCGGTACGTCTTCGCGGTCCAGCCGCCGGTTCAGCACGATCCGGTCGAGCGCCGCGTCGAACGCGCCCATCTGCATCCGCCACTGCCGCACGCTCCAGCCGAGATGCGGCCGCCGCAGTCCGCTTTCGAAATACCGACGGTTCAGCCGCTCGAACATCGCCGCCAGGTCGAAACGATCCCCGTGGCGCAGCATCGGTTGCGATCGCCGGCGCCGCAGCGTGCCCAGCCGCCGCTCGGTTTCCGGCTCGCGGCAATACGCGCGGTAGAGTTCCGCCAGTTCCCTCGGCGGCTTCTTCCGGTACGCCCGCGCCAGCAGTAGCGCCGCCGCCGCTTCCCGCACCGCCAGCGAAGCGCGGCGCAGCAGATCGGAAAATCTCACCCGCGCGACGCCGTTCTCGAATCGCAGCGTGTGGGTCAGGTTGGCGTAGGGATAAAACTCCACCAGGAAATGCGGCGGCCGGCCCTGGCAGCCGATTCGCGTGTACATCCGCTGCAGCAATCGTTCGCCGCCGGGCGCCGGCGCGGGGCGGCTGTTGGCCCGCACGCTCAATCGCGGCCCTCGGGACCGTGACGTCGGTGCGGCGCGTTGAAATTCAGCCGGCGCTCTTCTTTCTTGGCGTCCTTGATGTCGTCGCGCAGGTCGCCCATAGCGTCCTCCAGCGCGTCGCGATACTGGTTCAAGTCGAGATTTTCCTTTTTGATTTTCTCGAGCGCGGTCATGAAACCGGCGCCGCGCTTTTCCAAGTCCTTGATGCCGTCGCGCACGTCGTTGCCGTTGCTCACGGCGCTGTCGATGTGGCTTGAGGCCTCATTCACGCACGAATCGAAAGCGTCCATCAGGCTGTTCAGAAAATCGGCGCGCCGGGGCCCCGTGTCCTTCATGTGGAGTTCGTGGTTGAATCGCTGCAGCCGGTCGGCGGCGAAATCGAGAAACAGCTTGATCCGCTCGTTGGGTGATTCGGCGTCGCGGATCTTGTCGGCTTCGGTTTGCGTCAGGTAATCACCCTGCGGCGCGCCCGCCGGAAAACGGGCCGCCGACGCCGGCGTTGCCGCCCCGCACGCGAGAATCGCCGCCAGCGCCGTCGCACATCCCCATTCTCTTCTCATGGCGAGCCTCCCGTCATGGCGTGCTTTTTCTTCCGCGGTTTCGGAGGAGGCGGAGGCGGAAAAAGTTCCTGCAGGAGCTCGTTGTTGATCTGCTGAAAATCGGCCCGGGCCGCGGCCACAGCATTCCTGCGCTGGTACGGCACGATGTCCAGCGTGTCCCGCAGGTCCCGGACGCTTTCGCGAAGCGCCACCTGGAGTTGCACGAAGCCATTCGAATGGCGCACCGGATTCTCGACGGCGACGACCAGCGCGTCGTGCACCTTGTGCGCTTCCGCGCGCAGCTTCTCGATCCGCTCGACTCCCCGGTCCACCGCGCCGCGCTGGATCTCGATCGTCGCTTCCTCGATTGCCCTTGGCAGCAGCTTCGCGAACGCCTTCGCCCGGTCCACCGGCTTCTTCTGATCCTGATATTTGCGCTCGAGCTGCTGCACCTTCTTTTCGAGCTTGTCGATTTTCTTCTGGCTGATCCCGTGCCCCGGCAGCAGAAGCAGCAGGGCGGCGGTTGCGGGTTTGGGCCAGGCGCTCATCGTCCTATTTTTTCTTCCTTTTCTTCTGATGCCGCAAAAGGCTTTCGAGTACCGGCAAGCGGCGTTTCGCCAGTTCGCCGTCGGTGCCATGCCGGCCATGGTCGAGCGCCAGGAATTTCTGGTACGCGGCGATCGCCGGCGCGAGCCGGCCCAAATGGTCCTCACTCGATGCGCGAATGAACCACGATACCGCCGGCAGCTCCTCCTTCTGTTCCAAATGATCCAGCGCGTCCAGCGTCACCTGCCATTCGCCGTTCAGATAGCTGGCCGCCACCAGATCGCGCCAGGCCTGTTCCTGTGTGGGATCGAGCGTCACCGCGCGCTTCAGCGCCTGTGCCGCAGGCCCGTATTGCTTTTCGAGCACCAGCGCCTGGCCCAGTTGCGCCTGCACCGGCGCGTTCCGCGGGCCGAGCGCCGCGGCATTTCCGAGCGCATCCGCCGCTCCCGCGTAATCTTTCCGCGAAAGCAGAATTTCGCCTCGCAGGCGATAAACGCCCAGCGCGTTCGGCCCGGTCGTGCCCACGTGGTTGAGCTGCGCGAGCGCTCCATCCAGATCGCCCGCGTTTGCCAGCAGTCCCGCCAGGCGCAGCCGCGCCGTTTCGTCGCTGGGCCGCGCGGCAACGTACGCTTCGAGTTCCTTCGTCGCTTCGGCCGTTTTCCCCTCGGCGAGCAGGCTTTCCGAAAGCCCCGCCATGGCCTCGGGCGACGCCGGCTGAATCGCGAGCGCCTCGCGAAACGCGCTTTCCGCCTCCGCCGGCTGTTTCACTTTCAGCAGAATCCGCCCCAGTTCGTATTGCGCTTCGAAATCCTTCGGGTTCAATTTCGCCGCCGCGCCGTATTCGGCCGCCGCGCCCGCCAGATTTCCCGTTCGTTCGAACGCGAGGCCCAGCAGCAGGTGTGGCCGCTGGTTCGTTGGCGCGAGCGTTGCCGCTTGCCGCAGCGGCCCGATTGCCGCCGCGGGATCGCTGCGCAGCAGCACCAGTCCCAGATTCAGCTGCGCCGGTTCGAGCTTCGGATCGATCGCAACCGCCTTCTGATATTCCGTTTTCGCATCGTCCCAGCGCGATAGCGCCGTAAACGCGTAGCCCAATTCGAAATGCCCGTAAGGATCGTTCGGCTGGTCGGCGAGATACTTTTGCCAGAGCCCCACCGCGCTCTCGAAATCGTTCTTCGCCATCGCTTCGATGGCCTGATTGCGCAACGCCGCCGCGGGATTGGCGAATTTTTCCACCCTCGCGCCCGCGGGCGGCTTGCTCTTCGGCGCGTTCTGCGCCACGGCCTGCGCTAGACCGGCATGCGCTTGCGTCGCGCCGAGCGCGAGCAAAATCGCTGCCTGTGCGGCGATTCGCTTCGCGCTTCTCATTTCGCGGCCCCTGCGCTGTTCCCCCGCGCCAGCGTTCGCGCCAGATATTGCCCAGTGAACGACCGCGCGTTCTTCGCGATGGCTTCGGGAGGTCCCGCCGCGACCACCGTGCCGCCGCGTTCGCCGCCCTCCGGCCCCAGGTCGATCACCCAATCCGCCGATTTGATCACGTCCAGATTGTGCTCGATCACCACCACCGACGCGCCCGCGGCGATGAGCCGCCGAAACGCCGCCAGCAGCTTGTCAATGTCGTCGAAATGCAAGCCGGTGGTCGGCTCGTCGAGGATGAATAGCGCGCCGCGGTTCGCCGCCCCACCCAGATGCGCGCCCAGTTTCAATCGTTGCGCTTCGCCGCCCGAAAGCGTCGTCGCCGATTGTCCCAGCCGCAAATAACCGAGCCCGATCTCTTCCAGAATCCTCAGCCGCTCCACCACTTTCGACTGTCCGCCGAAAAATGCGAGCGCCTCCCGCGCGGTCATCTGCAGCACGTCGTGAATGTTCTTGCCGCGGTAAGTCACTTCCAGCACTTTCGGTTGGTAGCGCTTGCCCTTGCATTCCTCGCAAACGAGCTCGACGTCGGCCAGAAACTGCATTTCCACCGTCACCGTGCCGTCGCCCTGGCACGTTTCGCAGCGCCCGCCGGGAACGTTGAAGGAAAACGTGCCTGGCGTATAGCCGCGCCGCCGCGCCTCCGGCGTGTGCGCGAAAACGTCGCGAATCGCGTCGAACGCCTTCAGGTACGTCGCCGGATTCGACCGCGGCGTTCGCCCAATCGGCGATTGATCCACCAGCACCACTTCCTCGATCGCCCGGTCGCCCTCGATCGCGTCGCAAAATTCGGCCAGCGTTCCACCCATCCGCCGCGCCGACAGCGCCGGCGACAGAACGTCGTGCACCAGCGTGGATTTGCCCGATCCGCTCACGCCGGTGATCGCCACCAGCATGCCCAGCGGCAGCGCCACGTCGATCTGTTTCAGGTTGTGCGCCCGCGCTCCGCGTACGGTCAGGAAACGTCCGTCGGGCCGCCGCCTGGAGCGCGGCGCCGGAATCTGCAATTCTCCCGAAAGGTAGCGCCCGGTGAGCGACCGTTTTTCGGATTCGATTCCCGCGCGATCGCCCGCGTAAAGCAGATGCCCGCCGTGTTCCCCGGCGCCCGGGCCGAGGTCCAGCAGGTGATCGGCCGCGTCCATCGTTTCGCGGTCGTGCTCGACCACCAGGATCGTATTGCCCAGATCGCGCAGGTCTTTCAGGATGCGCACCAGCCGGCTGGTGTCGCGTGGATGCAGCCCGATCGACGGCTCGTCCAGCACGTAGAGCGCGCCCACCAGTTGCGATCCCAGCGACGTCGCCAGCTGAATCCGCTGCGCTTCGCCGCCCGAAAGCGTTGAAGTCAGCCGGTCCAGCGTCAAATAGTCGAGTCCCACTTCGTTCAGGAAGCCCAGCCGCTGCCGGATCTCTTCCAGCACGCGCCCGGCGATTTCCGCCTGCTCGCCCGAAAGCTCGATCGTGGCGAAAAATTCGCCCGCTTGTCCCACGCTCATGCGGCTGATCTCCGCGATCGATTTTCCCGCGATGTTCACCGCGCGCGCCTCCCGCCGCAGCCGGCTGCCATCGCATTCGGTGCACCGCGCGTAGCCGCGGAACCGGCTCAAAAAAACGCGCACGTGCAGCTTGTACTTTTTCCGTTCCAGCCAGCGGAAAAATCCGTCGACGCCCATGTATCCGGCTTCCCTGTCGCCATGCCAGATGGCTTCCCGTTGCGCCTCGCTCAACTCGCGATAGGGCACGTCGAGCGGAATGCCCTTGGCCCGTGCGAAGCGCCGCATTTCCGTGGCGGGGAAGCGGTAGCGGGGTTTCGTCCACGGCTCGATCGCGCCTTCATCCAGTGTCCGGTTCTTGTCCGGCACCACCAGGTCGCGGTCGTAATCCATCGTGTTGCCGAACCCCTGGCAGCGCGGGCACGCCCCGTAGGGGTTGTTGAAGCTGAACAGGATCGGCTCGGGCTGCTGATACGCGATGCCGCAGCGCCGGCATTCGAATCGTTCGGTAAATCGCAGCCGTTCGCCCGCGCCGTCGGCGAATTCCACGATCGCTTCGCCCCGTCCTTCCCGCGTCGCGAGCTCGATCGAATCCACCAGCCGCGATCTCGATTCCGCCTCCACCGTCATCCGGTCGGCCACCACGTAAACGGTCTGCGCGAAATCCGAGCCCCGCGCGCCGCCCGGCTCGGCCAGATCGAACACGTTCCCGTCTTGCCACAGCCGCGTGAACCCGCGTTTGCGCAACTCGCCCAGCGTCCGCTCGATCATTTCTTTCGCCGGCTTGCGCCGTTTTCGCCCGCCCGCCGCTTCGGCGGGAAAATGCAGCGGATAAAGCAGCAGGAATCGCCGCCCAGATGTTTCCTGGAGCACGCGGTCGGCGATCTGGTCCACCGTGTCGCGCTTCACCGGCTCGCCGCACTGGTAGCAGATCGTGCGCCCCGCACGCGCGAAAAGCAGCCGCAGGTAGTCGTAAATTTCCGTCGCCGTCGCCACCGTCGAGCGCGGATTGCGCGTGGTATTTCGTTGCCGGATGGCGATCGCCGGCGCGATTCCGCTGATGTCGTCCACGTCCGGCCGCTCGATTCGCTCCAGGAACTGCCGCGCGTAGGCCGATAGCGATTCGATGTAGCGCCGCTGGCCCTCCGCGTACAGCGTGTCGAACGCCAGGCTCGATTTCCCCGATCCGCTCACACCCGTCACGATCGTCAGCGCGTTCGCCGGAATTTCGAAATCGATGTTTTTCAGGTTGTGGACGCGCGCCCCGCGCACGCGAATCGCCTCATTCGTCTGCGGAGCGCCGGCAGACCGGGACGCCGTGAGTGTAGCCATCAGTGGTAGACCTTGGCAAAACCAGTAAGGATTTCATTATAAGGTTTCCCGTCAAGTCGTTGCCACCGGCTTCCCGTTCCTTTTCCCGGTTTCCGCCTGCGTTTCGGGAGTAGAATGTGGCCCGATCGCGCCGTGGCTGCGGGTTCCGCGGCAAGGGCGCTGAGGAACAAATGCCGCGAAAACTTTCGACCCTTGCCGCCGTTCTTCTGGCCCTCCCTCTCCTGGTCCTCCCATGCGTCGCAGCGCAATCCGGCGCTTCCGCCGCCAGGCCACGCGCTCGCCAGCTCGGCATTCATCCCGGCCCGTATTCTCCCGGCCCGCTCAACGCGATCACGGACGTCAAAGGCGTCGAAGTCGGTCAGGTGACGATCGTACGCGGCGATAACGTTCGCACCGGCGTCACCGTGATTCTTCCTCACGCCGGGAATATGTTTCAGGAAAAAGTCGCCGCGTCCATTTACGTCTCGAACGCTTTTGGCAAGCTGGTCGGCTCAACGCAGGTCAATGAACTCGGCCAGATTGAAACGCCGATCGTTCTCACGAACACCTTGAGCGTTTGGGATGCCGCCGCCGCGCTGATGGATTGGGAACTCGCGCTGCCGGGAAATCAGGACGTTCGCTCGATCAATCCAGTGGTTGGGGAGACGAACGATGGCTGGCTCAACGACATTCGCGGCCGCCATGTGAAAGCCGCCGACGTTTTGCAGGCGCTCGCGAACGCACGCTCAGGTTCGGTAGCCGAAGGCGCCGTCGGCGCAGGGGAGGGAACCATCGCTTTCGGCTGGAAAGGCGGCATCGGCACGAGTTCCCGCCAGTTGCCCGATTCCGACGGCGGCTACACCGTCGGCGTGCTTGTGCAGACGAATTTCGGCGGCCGGCTCGCGATTGCCGGCGTCCCGGTGTGGCGTTACCTGGAACCGCCCGGCACGATGGGCAAGCGCGCCGACGGTTCCTGCATGATCGTCGTCGCCACCGATGCCCCGCTCACTTCGCGCCAACTTCATCGGCTGGCGAAGCGCGCCATTTTCGGCATGGCCCGCGCTGGTGCCACCGGCAGCAACGGCAGCGGCGATTACGTGATCGCCTTTTCCACCACCGATGTGATTCCCGCCGGCGCGCGCATCCTGCCGCCGATCTCGCGGCTCAACGAGCAGACGCTTTCGCCCCTCTTCGAAGCCGTCATCGATGCCACGGAAGAGGCAATTGACGATTCCTTGCTTCGCGCCACAACCGTCCACGGCCGCGACGGCCACGTCGCTTACGCCATTCCCATCGCCCGCTTGCGCCAATTACTCGCCCAATTCGGCCGCCACTGACGCGCGTCTCTGCGGCGCGAACTGGCGATCGCCTCGGCCGCCCGCACCCGCACAAGGTCTTCCCGCAAGGTGGGGCGCGAGCAGAAAATTCAGCGCTAGCACGGCTTTAAGGCTGCGGTACTGGCGTCCCCTTGATGAACACCTGCGAACAAGCCGTGCCGCCCGGAATGCAACTTCCGGTGTACACCGACGTCGCGGCCGAATTGCCATAGGAATCCATCAAGGCGCCCGTCGAAGAAAGCTGATAGGCAACCGAGCCGAGTTCCCATGTTCCGCCGTTGCACGTCGGGGCATTCGTACCCGTCGGGACCTGTGGCGGCGGCATCCCAATCCCTCCGCTCACAGTGCCATTATTGGGCACGGTGTACGTATTGCTGGCTGTTTCGCCGGTCACTTGCGCCGTCGTCGGTGACGGAGACGCTTGTTGCTTGCCCTTTCCTCCTCCGCCTGTCGCGCAAACCCAGTTTGCGGCGGCATCGGCCGTCAGCGTATATTCCACCGGATCTCCGGCAAGCGACGATGCCAGGACATCCTTGAACGTCGCGGTAAGAAACCCGTTTGAATTGATACCGGTCGTCACGCTGGTAAAGCCGGACCCCTGGCTGGTTGGTCCACCCGGTTTGCCGGAGGACTTAGCTTGAGAAAAGAGAGGGCCATTCGCCGCCATCGCCACGCCGCAGACCACGAGCGCAGCCACGGCGAGATACACCTTCTTCATGTTTGTTCTCCTTGGAGCCTCCACTGCCTGGAGAACGGGAAGGAACCGAGCCCAGATTTCTCATCGACAACGCAACCGCAGGACGGCTCGAGGGCCTTCTTCATTTACCGTCCCATCCGGACCAGCCGCGGAGGCCCGCGTGCTATGCCTCCATTCCTATCACGGACCGCAGGGGGGATAAAGGTGGCGTGCCAAAGAAGCATAAGGTAGCGAGTCAATGCCCAAAGGCTAAATAATGGGAATGAAGTATGAAGAGTATTAGTACTTATGGGAAATAATTTATCTTTCTTTACCCAAACCCGCCCGGTTCGTCCGGTCCTGTTCGCCGAAGCCACCATTCCCTGTGCTAAGGTAGGCGAGGAGGCGCGATGCCGGGCTTTGGCCGCATTCTTTGGATCGTTCTGGATAGCGTCGGGATCGGCGAAATGCCCGACGCCGCCGCTTACGGCGACCAGGGTCGCGATACGCTCGGTCACATCGCCCGCCCGCGCCCGCTCCAACTGCCCAATCTCGTTCGCCTTGGCCTCGCAAACATCCGTCCGCTCGATCATTTGCCCGCGCCCCCCACGCCGCTCGGCGCCTACGGCAAAGCCGCCACGCATTCACCCGGTAAAGACACCACGATCGGCCACTGGGAAATGGCCGGCATCTGGCTCGACCGTCCCTTTCCCGTCTATCCCAACGGTTTTCCGCGGGAAATTCTCGATCCCTTCGAGCGCGCCATCGGCCGCAAAACGCTCGGCAATAAACCCGCTTCCGGCACGGAAATCCTGAAAGAACTCGGCGAAGAACACCTCCGCACCGGCCGTCCGATCGTTTACACCTCGGGCGACAGCGTTTTCCAAATCGCCGCGCATGAAGAGGTGATTCCCGTCGCCGAGCTTTACCGTATGTGCGAAATCGCGCGTTCGCTGCTCGTCGGCCCTCATCAGGTCGGCCGCGTGATCGCTCGGCCGTTTCTCGGCACGGGCGCCGATGATTTCCGCCGCACCGAGCGCCGACACGATTACGCCGTTCGGCCGCCGCGCCCGATGCTGCTCGACGTTCTCGAGGAACGCAAAGTGCCGGTCGTCGGCATCGGCAAAATCTACGATATCTACGACGGCCGCGGCGTTCCCGAATCCATCCGCACGAAAAACAACTTGGACGGCATGGAAAAAATCACCGCCGCGCTCGCTTCGCATCCCTCCGGTTTGATTTTCGCGAATCTGGTGGATTTCGACATGCTCTACGGCCACCGGAAAGACGTCGAGGGCTTTGCCCGCTCGCTCGAAGAGTTCGATTCTCAGCTCGGCCCTCTGCTCGACCGGCTCGTTCCCGGCGATCTCCTCGCTCTCACCGCCGATCACGGCTGCGATCCCGATCCCGCCTGGCCCTCCACCGACCACTCGCGCGAATACGTTCCTCTGGTTCTCTACGGTCCGGGCGCGCGTTCGGGTGTTTCGCTCGGCACGCGTTCCACGCAATCCGATTTAGGCCAAACCGTGGCCGAAAATTTCGGCGACCAAATCCCCCACGGCACCAGCTTCCTTTCGGATCTCCTGCCGGGCTAACACGCACTGGCGCGCCGCTGACCGCTCCCCGCTTCACTCATGTCTGAGCGCCGTCATCGGATCCAGGCGTGACGCTCGCCGAGCCGGCACGAAGCTGGCCAAAAAGCCGATTCCGGCCAAGACAACGACCGCCAATGCCAATGTGAGCGGGTCGCTCGGCTTGAGCTCAAAAAGCAACGATCCGGCCGCCCTGGCCGCCGCCAGCGTCAGTGCCGTGCCCACGGCGACTCCGGTCGCAATCAGTACCGCAACCTCGCCCAGAACCAGTCGAAGATAACGTACGCTATTTTTCGCACATTTGAGGAGGAGAGGGTCTG
>JAKAOH010000211.1 GCA_021812285.1 Acidobacteriota bacterium
AGGGAAATATCGGTAGCCTAAAACGCACGGGCGCGTCCGTTTTCGACGACCGTTTCCGAGAGCGGATGCTCGAAACCCAAAAACCAGCCGCCGGCGGTGATGGGCGAGCCTTTCACCGTGCCGGCCGCGGCCACGCCCGCGCCGGAAACATCCATCATGCGGATTTCGCGAATCATAACGTCGCCGCCGCGCGCGCGGACCTCGATTTCCTGGCGGACGTAACGCGAACCGTCGCGCAGAATGCCGCGCCAGGAGATTTCGAGGCCGCTCGAAGCATCGCGGAATTCGGCGACGACTTCGCGGCCGCCGAAACGCGCGGCGAGGCGCGAAGAGGAGGGATTGACGCGCAGGTTCTGGAATTGGGGACCGCGCGCAAGGTGAATGGCGTTTGACGTGATTCGCCTGCCATCGGCCAGCGTCAGAGCAAAAACCTGCGCCAATGGGCCGAACCTGCGTCTGGTGGCGAGATCCGTAATTTGGAGAAGCTTTACGCTCATTGAAGAAATTTCCCATTCGGCGCGGATGGCGGCGTTTTCGAGAGAAACGTTCTGGCCGGATTGCCGCGAGCGCGTGGTCGCCGGCGCGAGACCGGTGAAAACGCCGCTTTCAGCGATCAGAGGCAAACCGGCGATGGCGCCGAGTCCCAGCGTCACGCGGCCAAGAAATTCGCGGCGGGAAAGTTCGAACATTTGCTGCTTCTCCAAAACGAGTTTGTCCATGCATTGCTCCGTTCGGCGCTGAGTCTTCACGCAAGATCGAGAAGCGCCGGCCCCGCGCCGGTGAGGAAGAATTCGCACGCAGCGGCGCCGGAGAATTTTCCACGATACGCCTTTTCCCATTTCCGGAGAAATTCAGCGGCTTCGGAGTTTCGGACAAGCGCCCACACGCTACCACCAAAACCCGCGCCGAAGGCCGATGCAGCTGAAGCGCCGATCTCCCGCGCGAGATGCGCCAGTTCGATGGTTTCCGGCACTTGATTTCGCAGGCCGCGTTCGGCGCCGGCTTGTGAACGCTCGGCGAGCGAACCGAGAGCGACGGCATCGCCACGCGCGAGCGCGCTTGCGGCGGCCGGAACGAGGGATTCGTTTTCCTCGAAAAACTGATCGAAGCGGGCGAGAAGTTCCGACTGCGAAAAAGAAGCGTCGGAAGCGCGGCGAAGAATTTCGCGGATGCACTCGGGCGCTTCGGGAGACGAGCGCGCGGCGTCCGCGAGCGTGCGATCGGCGCGGCCGGTGGCCGAACGCCAGAGCGCGAGAATTGCGGCGCTTGAGAGCGAAGCGCGATTGTAGCGTTCGCGGGCGCCGCCGGTTTTTTCCGCGACGACGCCGCTCACGCCAATCGCGAAAACCCAATCTTGCGGCAGCGGGATTGTTTGTTCCTGGCGCACGGGGCAGAAGGAAAACAGCGCGGCATGGCCGGCGCGGGAACAGAGGATGGCGGCGTGATCTTCGCTGCCGCCAAAGGTTCCCACGCCCTCGCCGCCGGGAAGCGAGCCGAAACCCGTGCCACTTTCGATGGCGCCGAGATATCCGGCGAGATCGGCAGCGGAGGGAATGGAGACGCGCCAGGAGGCGTGATTTTCAAGACGGTTGCGGCGAGCGAGTGCGGTGAAAACGGCGACGAGCAGGGCGCTCGAACTGCTGAGCCCGGCCGAGCGCGGAAGATCGCTGGCGAAGGCGATTTCAATTCCGGCAAGCGAGCCGGGAAAATTGCGGGCGAGCCGGCGCGCAACCGTCCGCGGATAGACAGTCCAATCCGCCTGGCCGATTTCGATATCGGGCGAAAGCGGGATTTCCGCGCGGTCGCCGGAGAGCGCGTCGGTGACGCAGAGGAGTGCGTCGTGGCGCGGAGCGGCGGCGACGCAGAACCCGCGCTCAAGGGCACAAACAAGGCTGCGACCACCGGCGTAGTCGGTGTGCTTGCCGAAGATTTCGATGCGGCCGGGAACGAACCATCGCCAAACGCCGCCCGTTGGCGCGGCGGATTGGGGAACGAGCGCCTGCTCGGCGGTATCGAAAAGAGATTGTTTGCGCGCGGATTCCGCGTGGCTCAGCCCCGCTTCGGCGAGGCGAGATTCGAGCGACGGCGTCACGGACTGGCCTCGACCCCGCGCAACCACCTGTCCATCGACGCGATATCGCCGCGCCGCGAGAGATCGAGGACGGGTTCGCCGGAACGCGCGACTTTGAGACGCAAGCCGAGCGAGCGTACGGCGAGCCGAATCGCCTGCGGCAGTTCGCGCTCGCCGCGAGTTGAGATTTCGACGCGCCGGCAGGCTTCGAAAAAGGCCGGCGAGAGCCGCCAGATATTCATACTGACCAAAGCGCTTTCGCCGGCGGCGCGGACCGTCTGCTCGTCGGGCTTTTCGATGATGTCGGCGAGGTAGCCCGAGGCGTCGACGACGGTGACGGCGAAATCGCGAATCCGTTCGGCGGGAACATTGCCGCGCAGCAGGCCTTCGCGCTCGAAGAGCACCGTTCCCGGCTCGCCGAGGGCGCGGAGAACCGACAGGGCGGAGACCGGATAGTAGTTATCGGAATTGAGGACGATGAATTCCTCTTCGCCAGCGAAGGATTGCGCCGAGAGCAGCGCGTCGGCAGTGCCAAGCGGCTCGGCCTGGATGGCGAATTCGACGGTGAGCCGGCGCGGGCGACCGGAGCCGTGATAATAGTCGCGAATCGCGTCGTGCTCGGGGCCGACGACCAGGCAGACGCGGCGGAAACCGGCGTCGGCGAGGCCGCTCAAGACGTAATCGAGGAACGGACGGCCGAAGGGCACCATCGCCTTCACGCCATCGGCGGCCGCTTTTTCCTGCCCGGCTTCGAGCGAGACGTCGTCTTCGGCGCGGCGCATGCGCTTGCCGAGGCCGCGCGCGAGAATGATCGCCTTGTCGATTTCGCGTGCCGTCATGGTTTTCCCCGGCGCGGATAGCGGCCCAGCAGGGCGTTGGCGCGAACTTTGACCAGGTCCCAGAACATGCGCAGGCTGTCGCGCAGCATATGAATTTTGCTGCCCGGATCGTGCGCCCAGCGGACCGGGATTTCGACCGCTTTCAAGCCGTGGCGCCGCGCGAGGTAGAGCAATTCCGGATCGAAGCCGAAATCCTCGATTCGTTGCTGCTCGAAGAGGATGCGGGCGCGGCTCATGCGAAAGGCCTTGAAGCCGCATTGCGTATCGAGAAACGGCACGCCGGTCATCAGACGGACGAAACCGTTGAAGATGCGGCCGGCGAGTTCGCGCGAGCCGGACTGATGAATTTCGATCAGGCGGCGATCGAGCGCGCGCGAGCCGATGGCGACATCGGCGGTTTCGACCGCGGCGAGCAGCTTTCCCGCTTCCTCGATCGGAGCGGAAAGATCGGCGTCGGTGAAGAGGGCGATTTTGCCGCGCGATTCGAGCATCCCGTGGCGCACGCTGTAGCCCTTGCCGCGATTGCCTTCGTTCGAGACCAGGCGCAGATTCGGCAGACGATCGGTCCACGCGGCGACGACCTCGGCGGTGGAATCCTTCGATCCATCGTCCACGACGATGATCTCGGTTTCGAGGCTGGACGATTCGCGCTGCGCACCGGCCCAATTGCCGACGCGCTCGAGCGTGCGCGGCAAGCGCCTGGCTTCGTTGTACGCGGGGATGACGATGGAAAGATCGGGAGCGCTGCTCATCGGAAAAGCAATCGCTTCCCGCCGCGCCCATGCGTCTTCGGCGACAGGCTCACCCGGCGATCCGCCGGGCCCGACACCGCGACTCGCTTTGCCATCGCAACGTTCACGCTCATCATACTCGCACGATTCTGCCCCAGGCTTGGCGGAGGGTCCAGCGCCGGCACTGCACCGTTCAAGGGCCGTTGCCACAAGTCACAACAATGATAGAGTGTCACGCTGACCGTGGCTCGCCAACCTCAAGCTCGCCCATCTTCCCCGCCAGCCGATGCCGGCGCCGCCGGCCCCGGGCTGTCCCGTTCGTTGGGGCTTTTCGAGACGACAATGGTGGTGATGGGAGGAATTGTCGGCGCGGGGATTTTCATCAATCCCTACGTGGTGGCGCGGGAAGTGCACGAGCCGGCGGAAATTCTGGCGGCGTGGGCGCTGGGAGGAACGATCGCGCTGGCGGGTTCGTTCGTTTACGCGGAGCTGGGCTCGCGGCTGCCGGAAGTGGGCGGGCAATACGCGTATCTGCGCGAGGCGTACCGGCCGAGCGTGGCGTTTCTGTACGGCTGGGCGCTGCTTCTGGTGGTGCAAACCGGAGGGATGGCAGCGGTTGCGGTGACATTCGCCTATTACACGCGGGCGCTGGTGCCGATGGGGCTTTCCGACGCGGCGCTGGCAGCCCTGGCGCTGGGCGCGCTGACGGTCATCAACTGCCTGGGCGTGCGGGCGGGCAGCGCGGTGCAGAGCGGATTGATGGTGCTGAAGATTGTGGCGATTGGAGCGCTGGTTTTCTGCGGCTGGTTTTTCACGCGGCCGGCGGCGCACGCGATGGCACATACCGGTTCGGCCATGGCGATTGCCGCGTTTGCCGCGGCGATGGCGCCGGTGATGTTTTCCTACGGCGGCTACCAGACGGCGAATTTCATCGCCGGCGAAGTGAAGCAGCCGGAACGAACCCTGCCGCGGGGGCTGGTGCTGGGCGTGGCGGGAGTAACAGCGCTGTACCTGCTGGTGAATTACGTTTCGCTGCGCGCGCTGGGCGCGGCGGGCCTCGGGGCGGCGACGGCTCCCGCTTCGGCGGTGATGCGGATGGCGCTGGGCGCGCGCGGCGGGGAAATCATCGCCTTCGGCATCGCGCTATCGGCACTGGGATTCTTGAGCCAGTCCATGCTGACCGCGCCGCGCGTCTATTATGCGATGGCGCGCGACGGCGTTTTCTTTCGCGCGGTGGGCCGCCTGGACGCGCGGACGCGCGTGCCGGTGGTTGCGATCCTCCTGCAGGGGGCGTGGGCGATCGTGATCGCGGTTTCCGGCCGCTACGAGCAGATACTGAATTACATGATTTCGATCGATTTGCTCTTCATGGGATTGACGGCCACCTGCCTGTTTCGCGAGCGTTTTCGCCGCGGGCGCGAAACGGCGCGTTTCCGGGTGCCGGGGCATCCGTGGACGACGCTGGGGTACATTACGGCTTCGTGGCTGGTGGTTGTGGGCACGGTGCTGCACGATCCCGTGCACGCAGGCATTGGATTCGCGATTCTTGCCGCCGGAATTCCGGCGCAGTGGATTTG
>JAKAOH010000212.1 GCA_021812285.1 Acidobacteriota bacterium
CGCCGAGTTCGACGCCGAGTTCAAGCAGAAAATCGAGCGGAAGCGGCCTTCCGTTGATGCGATGTTTGAGCGTATTGCCTTCGAGGCATTGCATCGCGATGAACGGACGCCCCTCGAATTCGCCGATCTCGTAGATGGTGCAGATGTTCGGATGGTCGAGCGCGGAGGCGGCCCGGGCTTCGCGTTTGAAACGCTCCAGGGCGCGCGGGTCCTTGGCCAAATCCTCGGGAAGGAATTTCAGCGCGACGAACCGGCCAAGTTCGGTGTCCTCGGCTTTGTAAACCACACCCATTCCGCCGCCACCAAGCTTCTCGGTGACGCGGTAATGCGTGATCGTCCGGCCAATGGGAGATGAAGGTTCCGTCACGCCGCTGGAATATTAAGGCTGCGACTTCCCGCAAGTCAATACGCATCCGGGACAGCGAGAAGGCTGGATGGGCGTTGCAGGGGCGGCAAGGCCTCACGGATATTGCTTCACGCGGATGACCTGCTCGCCCTCGAAGGTGACGAAAATGGTGGTGCCGGGAGGCTCGCCGTAGATCCAGTCTTCGGTTTCGGCGCCGTCGGGCGGGAAATTGCGGACCTTGTGCCCGGGACGGCCGAGCGCGGCAAGGACCATCGTGCGGTCCATTCCAACGACCGCTTTGCGCTCGGCGATCGCCTTGCGAAATTTCGGCGGGAGAGTATCGAGCCAGTTTTTCGCGGCCGAGCGCTGGCCGTTGAAATTCAGGAACGGCGCGAGATAGGACTTGAGCTGTTCGGCGGTGATGTTGGGAACGGGCTGGCCGAAATCCACGATCAACGTCGAGCCGATCCGCTCGACGCCCGGCGCCTGATCCGGCACAACGCGCGCGGGAGTGGGCCAGGGCATCCCGACGCTGACGTGAACGCGCTGCATAAAGCTGGTGTGGGGATGGCTGCCGCCATTGATATTCACGACGATCTGCTTGCGCTTGAATTGAATGCCGGTGATCTGGACGGTGTCGCCGGCATTGGCGGCGGGCAGGCTGACCAACAACGCCGAGGCGAGCGCTTTCTGATTGAGCTTTTGTCCGGGCTTGAGATAGAAGCCTGGTTTGACCGAAGGCAGCGGCTGAACGACCTTGGCGTATTCGCCATCCACGTAGCGGATGATCGAAAGCTTATTGGCTTCGCTAAGGCGAGTGGTGACGGGCGGGCGAATCTGTTGGGCCGCAGCGGACCTGGCGCCTGCACCAAGCCCAATCAATGGGCAGGCAAGGCCGAGAGCGAGAACGAATAGGCCGGCTCGCCGCATAGCTCGTTGCCAGCATTTTACTCCCACCTGGGCGCGGCGGAGCAAGGAAAGTGAGGCGCCGGCCGAGCGGCGTGGCGCGGTCTTTATCCTATGATTGGCCGCCGAAGCCCGCAGCGCGGCCGGAGGGCCGAACGGGCGCGGAAGCCTGGGGCGTTACGGAAGTCGAGCCATTCGCAGCGGCGGAATCGGGCTGCTGGGCCGGCTTTTGGAGCGCCAGTTGCGGCTCGAAGCAGCGGCGGCAACGCGCTTCGTACATGCCGGCGGCGCCGACCACGATCAGGTCCTCCGAAGCGACCAGGCGCTGGGTGTGAACGGCGGGATTGCCGCAACGAACGCAAATGGCCAGAAGCTTCGTGATCTCCTCGGCGATGGCCAGCAGGCGCGGCATCGGCTCGAACGGGCGGCCGAGAAAATCGGTGTCGAGGCCGGCGACGATCACGCGCTTGCCGAGATTGGCGAGCTTGGTGCAGGTATCGAGCAGAGGTTCGCCGAGGAACTGGGCTTCGTCAATGCCGACGACTTCGGTGCGGGGATCGACGCTGGCCAGGATTTCCTCGGTATTGGCGACGGGATGCGAGCCGATGCCGAGGCCGGAGTGGGAAACGATTTCGGCGACGGCGTAGCGCTGATCGATGGCCGGCTTGAAAATCTGGACGCGCTGGCGCGCGATTTCGGCGCGCCGCAGGCGGCGAATCAATTCTTCGCTCTTGCCCGAAAACATCGGGCCGACGACCACCTCGATCCATCCCATATTGCCCTTGACGATATCCACGTTACCCTCCCCCGGTGGAATGGCGCGCGCGGTCATCGGCCTGGTGAACGGCGGCCGGCGCGCGGCGATACGCATGTGAATTGAAAAATGGCGCGAGCGCGCCCAGCAGCGCTACGCGAAACGCGTCCTGGCGCGTGATCTGGCCGCGCGAGAGCACGCCCCACGCGCCCTGGGCGTCGCGAATCCCGGTTTCGCCGGCGAAGGCGTCGATCGCGACGCCGAGCTCGACGCCGCGATCCACCACTTCCACGGCCAGCGCTTCCGGCGCCTGGATGGCCCCAGAACGGCCCCAGGCAATCCGGCGATCGGGACCCGAAACGCAAACCCAGTTTTCGAGGAGCACCAGGCGCGATTCGGGCTGGGTGATGACGTCGAATCCGCCTTCGAGCCCGATGAGAAACGCCCAGACCTCGTCGCGCTCGCGAGCCATGCGATCGAGAGCGAGGACGCGATTCTTCGCGCCCTGCATCGTTTCCTGGCGGCTGAGCGGCGTGTGGCGAACGCCGCTCGGAACATCGAATCCGAGAAATTCGAAACGGGCGCCGCGATCGAGCAGCGGACCGGCCGTCGCGAATGCCTCCTCGACGGCGCGGAGCTTCGGCGCGCGGGTGCTGCCGACGGCGATGGCGATGGAGGCGCTCATTTTTCCTGTTGCGACGGCGGGTGGCGCGAAACGCCGGGCTCGCGCGGCCGCGTCAGGCGAAGACTAACACTTTCCGCGCCGCGGTGAAAACGGCGGAGAGCGCTGAAATACAGTTTCGCGCGGAAAAGACGCGGGAACGCGACCGAGGGGGAAAAGCCGCAGCCCAACGCGGAGAGACAAGCGCACCGAGGGGAATCTGGAGCGACCGAGGAGACTCGAACTCCCGCCTGCAGCTTGGCAAGCTGCCGTTCTACCCCTAAACTACGGTCGCATCGCCCTCAGTCTAGCAAATTCGGGATTCCACAGCCACCGCTTGCGTTTTCAGGCAATGGACCACTTTGGGGGGTGGCACGGGCACTCCAGCTTCCAGCGGCCCGATGGGCAAGGCCGCTCAGTGGAGCGGCAACGCGAGCATGTGAAGACCGGTGAGCAGGCGCAAGAAAAAAATGCCGGCGAAAACGGCGCTGGCGCTCAGGACCAGATAGAACAACAGCGGGCCGTATCCGTCCGAGGTCACCACGCTTTCCCAGCCCGGTTTGCGCATGGATCAATACACCTCCCTGACCCTCGCGGAACGGACGACCGGTGATTTTTTCTGGCGTTCGGCGAAACGCTGGGCGCGTTCCCGATCGATATACACCCGGGAAAAACGTTTGCCGTCGTGGTAAAGGATGGTCACTTCCCAATGGCGATGCTTGCGGCGGCCGTCGAAGGTGGGCGGACCGGCAGCCGGAGATTTCTTGCCTCGTTGATCCTGCTCTCTTTTTGTTGTCACGGTCCCCCACGAATCGCCGCCATTCTCACAGGCTGGGAGAGCTCTCCACAAGTATCTATAAAGTAAGGGTTTATGGGTTAACCGATAGCAAATCGTTAATTTACGAATGTTTAGCTTACAGAACTATCGTTCTAGACGAGTACCCCTCGATGCGCCGGCGGGAGCGCGAAAGCGAGAGATTTTCAGCACGAACGGCCCATGCGGAAAGTACTGGTGAGAAGGAACGAAAACGGCGCCCCGACGCGCAAAACAGAGCCGGCGCGAGGCTCCGCGGGAATTTAACCCATTTCCCTGCCCATGCCGGATGCGACGCGAAAATTCCGGCGGATCACCGAAGGATGTCGCCGGACGATTGGAAGAGCAGCGAATCGTAGGTGCTCTTCGAGACGCGGTAGAGCCCGCTTCCGTTACTCACCCAGACGTAGACCTGGTCCCCGACGGGCCGCGAGAAGCGGTAGATTTTTTTCGCGCCATCCTTGCGAGTCAGCGTGATTTCGATGGAAGGATGCGCCACCTGGGCCATGAGCGAAGCGGGCGCGCGATCGAGAATCTGATTGGCGCTGGCGCTCGTGAGCGGATCGAACACCTTCCAGTTGGCGACGGTTTTGCCTTTGTCGGCGGCGGGCTGGAACATCACCCAATCGCCCTTGCCGTTTACGCCGAAAACGCAATGGAAGGAGGGCCCCGTGTAATCCACGCGGGTGTAGGCGCTGGGAAGGCCGTGGAGCAGGCTCTTATCGCGGAGCGAAAAGAGAGTGACGTCGAGCTGCTTTTCGAGCGACGCCGGCACCAGAAAAATCATGTTGCGCGAAGTGTCGCGGGCGAAAAAGTCCGAGCCTTGCTTCCGGCCGATTTCAAGCGTGCGATCGGAGCCCGAATCCAGATGAACGCGGAACGAGATGGCCGGATGAACCAGGCCGTAACGCGAGAGATCGCCGGCGGATTCGCTGACCACTTTGGAAAGGCGCGCGCCGGAAACGTTGTCGAGCAACTGCGATATGGCGCTGGAATCGCCGAGCATCGGCGACGGCTTTTGAATGCGCCAGACGGAATCGTTTTTCGCCGACCGGACAGCCTCGACGTTTGTCGAGGGCGTATCGAGCGCGAAGGACTGGACGTCGAGGTCGGTGATGCCAAGCACGGAATTGTCCCGCAACTGGGCGACGGTTTTCGTGCCGTCCTGGAGAAGCGAATTGGGGACGAGAATCACCTGCTTCGAACCGTCCACGCGCGCGTAGGCGGACGCGCCGGAGAAATCGGGCGAGCCGATTTCGAGTTGCCGGGTTTCGCCGCTGTTCAGATGAAACGACAGGGTGACGGCGGGCGATTTCAGCCCGAATTCCGAAAGCTCGTCGCCCGTGGCCGTGAGAGTGCGCGAAGCGTGGGCGAGCGTGACGCTATTGAGCAGGCTCTCGATCGCGTTTTTATTGGCGCGCGTCGAAACCGGCTGGGTAATCTGCCAGCCGGAGCCCTGGCGCTCGACGACGATCGTGCCGCCGGACCCGGCAAGACCGATGGAAGCGACTTCGGACGGCTGAAAATGGAAAATCGGCGGACTGGCTTTCGCCGATTTTTTCGCCGGATGCTTGAATTCGTGCCAGTAGACGTAGCCGCCCAGCGCGGCCGCGATCAAAACCAGGATCAGAGTGCTCTTCTTCATCCCGCT
>JAKAOH010000213.1 GCA_021812285.1 Acidobacteriota bacterium
TCCGATCTCTTTGGCATTGTCAGCGGCGTGATGACCACGGTGCACTCCTATACCAACGATCAGCACCTGCTCGATCTTCCCCACAAGGACCTGCGCCGCGCCCGCGCCGCCGCGCTCTCGATGATTCCCACCTCGACCGGAGCGGCCAAGGCGCTTCATCTGGTGATTCCCGAACTCAAGGGCAAGCTCGACGGCTTCGCCCTCCGCGTGCCGACGCCCAACGTCAGCGTTGTGGACCTCACCGTCAACACGGAGCGGCCCGCCACGGTCGAATCGGTGAATGCCGCGCTGCGCGCCGCCGCCGAAGGCCCGATGAAGGGCATCCTGGGCTATTCCGAGGAGGAACTCGTTTCGATCGATTTCCGCGGCGATTCCCGCTCCTCGATCGTTGACGCCGGCTACACGCGCGTCGTCGGCTCGAACGCCGTCAAGATTCTCGCCTGGTACGACAACGAATGGGGCTACGCCTGCCGTTGCCGCGACCTCATCCCATTCCTCGCGGGTTCCCGATGAGCGTGGCCGGCCCGCTCCGCGTTCGCTGCGCGGGCGCCGCGCGGGCCGGCATCTCCCTCGCGCTCGTTTCCCCGCATGGCCCGTTCTCCGGAGATTTCTCGTGAGCAAACTTTCCATTCGTGATCTCGATCTGGCGGAAAAGCGCGTCTTTATCCGCGTGGATTTCAACGTTCCGCTCGCCGAGGGCCGCGTCACCGACGATACCCGCGTCGTCGAGACGCTCGCCACCATTCGCCACGCGCTCGAACGCAAGGCCCGCGTCATTCTCGCCTCGCATCTCGGCCGCCCGAAAGGTAAGCCCGATCCGAAGCAGAGCCTGCGGCCCGTGGCCGATCTGCTCGCCGAGCGTTTGGGCCAGCCGGTCGCTTTCGCCGCCGATTGCATCGGCCCGGAAGCCGAAAAAGCCGCCGCCGCGCTCAAGCCGGGCGAAGTTCTGCTGCTGGAAAATCTCCGCTTCCACGCCGAAGAGGAGAAAAACGACGCCGGTTTCGCCGCCGCGCTCGCCAAGCTCTCCGATGGCATCTTCGTCGACGACGCTTTCGGCGCATCGCATCGCGCTCACGCCTCCGTCGAGGCGATCGCGCGCCACGTCAAGCAGGCTGCCGGGGGCCTGCTTATGGAGCGCGAACTGAAATTCCTGGGTGACGCCCTGGAGCGGCCGGCGCGGCCTTTCGTCGGAGTGCTCGGCGGCGCAAAAGTCTCCGACAAGATTGAAGTGATCGAAAATCTCATGCGCGTGGCCGATGCGCTATTGATCGGCGGCGCGATGGCCTATACGTTTCTCAAGGCGCGGGGCATCTCCGCCGGCGCTTCGCGCGTGGAAGCCGATAAAGTCGAACTCGCCGCGCGTCTCATCGAAGAGGCGCAGAAGCGCAAATTCCGCCTGCTTCTTCCCATCGATCACGCGGTCGCGCCTTCGCTCGACGCTCGCGCCGAGTTGCGCATCGTGGATATCGGCCTCACGCCCGAGGGCTGGATGGGCCTCGATATCGGCCCGAAAACCGCCGTTTTGTACGCCGACGAAATCGCGCTCGCCCACACCGTCATCTGGAACGGCCCAATGGGCGTCTTCGAAACCCCTCCGTTCGATTGGGGCACCGTCGCGATCGCCCGCGCGCTCGCTTCGGTCACTTCGCCCGGCATCACCACGATTGTCGGCGGCGGCGATTCCATCGCCGCGCTGCGGAAAACGGGCCTTGCCGCCCGGATGTCCCACGTTTCCACCGGCGGCGGCGCTTCGCTGGAATTCCTCGGCGGCCGCAAGCTGCCGGGCGTGGAAGCGCTCACCGAAAAGGCGGCCGGCTAGCCATGGCTGCCGCGTCGCCGCGCGTGCCGGTGGTTGCCGGCAACTGGAAAATGTTCAAAACGGGGGCGGAAACGCGCGAATTTTTTGCCACGTTTCTGCCGCTCGTCGCCCGCACGTCGCATTGCGGCATCGTTGTCGCGCCGCCGTTCACCGCGCTTGCCGCCGCCGTGGAATCGGCGCGCGGCTCGGCCGTCGCCATCGCCGCCCAGAATCTCCACTGGGAGCCGCAGGGCGCGTTCACCGGTGAAATCTCCGCGCCGATGCTCGTCGAATCGGGCTGCTCGGGCGTCATCATCGGCCATTCCGAGCGCCGGCAGTTTTTCGGCGAAACCGATGAAACCGTCGCCCGCAAGCTCCGCGCCGCGCTCGCCAGCGGCCTCGAGCCCATCGTCTGCGTTGGCGAAACGCTCACCGAGCGCGAAGCCGGCCAGACCGAGCAGGTGCTCGACCGCCAGTTCCAGGGCGCTTTCTCCGCGTTGACCCCGGCCGACTTCTCCCCTATCCTTGTAGCTTACGAACCGGTCTGGGCGATCGGTACCGGCCGCACGGCGACGCCGGAACTCGCGGATGAAGCGCACCGTTTCCTTCGTTCGCTCGCCGCCCGCCGGTTCGGCGACGACGCGGCAAGCCGCCTCCGCATCCTGTACGGCGGCAGCGTCAAGCCGGAAAATATCCGCGGCTTGATGGCGAAGGATTCGATTGACGGCGCTCTCGTCGGAGGCGCCAGTCTCGATCCGCGGTCGTTCGCAGCGATTGTCAATTACAAGGAGGGGTAGGGGACTCCCGTCATGCCGACCAAAGTGAAATGGATTGTCGCGTTCACGATCGGGTTGGGGCTGCTTTGGATCGGCTGGCTCGTTCCCGTGTTCCTCACCACGTTCCACGTGCTGCTGTGCGTGGTGATCGTGCTGTTTATTCTCATGCAGAGCGGCTCGGCCGCCGATCTGGCCGGAGCGTTCGGCGGAGCCGGCAGCCAGACGGCTTTCGGCCCGCGCTCGGCCGCGACGTTTCTCACCAAAGCGACCGTCTGGTGCGCCGCCATGTTCATGGCTACGTCGCTGGTCATCAGTCTTCGCCAGACCAACACCACGGTCGGCGTCGGTTCGATCCTCTCGAAGACGTCTTTGCCGCAATCGAGCCAGCCCGCGCCGATGCCGCAACCCAAGACCACGCTCCCGGTGCATCTGCCGCCGGCAACTCCGGCTCCGGCAAAATCCGCCCCGGCCAAGCACTAGCGCAATCCATCGCCGCCGTAGTACAGCCTTCAGGCTGGGCTAGATCTGCACTCTCGTGAGCCACAGCCATCCCGGCTGTGGCTCGTCATGCGACAACGTCGGCGGCAGCGGCTTTGCGCCGAAAAATCCCCGCCACTCCCGCCGCTCCCAGCAGCATCAGCACCGGCTCGATCGGATACAAATACCTGAGCGAAGTAATCGTTGCGTAATAGACGCACGGATAGACGATCGGAAATGTTGCCGCGGGAAACGCATACGCGCTGCGCCGCCATCCGAGCACCAGAATCCCCGCGATCGCCCCGAGCGCTGCCAGCGCGTTCACCACGAGCAAAAACCGTATGAACGGGGAGCTCGTGCCGCGAAACGCCAGAATCGGGTCCGCCGATCCCATCCACAGCGCCACGATTCTCCGCTTCGTCAGCCACACTTCCAGCCGCTTGTGCCCGCGAATGAATGCCGTCGCTTCGCGCCATTTCTTTCGCAGAAATGCCGTCTCTCCCATCTCCACGTATTCCCGCACCTGGCCGTACCGCGTCACCGCCGCCATCGGATTTCGCCCGCGCGGATTCCACACGGGGTTATTTCCCATCCACAGTTCAAACGGAAAATCCGATCGCAACGGCACCAGGCGGTGAAATCTCGCGTAATTTCGCACGGTCCATGGCGCAAGGCACAGCACCACGACCACCACAGCCAGCGCCGGTTTCCCAAACCATGCCATTCCGCGCCGTTTCCTTCGCCACGCCAGCCATCCAAATAGAAACGGCCCAAGCGATCCGATCGCCGGGCTATTGAGCAGCGCCACGCCCCACAGCAGTCCGTACCCGATCCAATCGCGCCGCCGGTCCGACCCATCAAGCGCCAGAGTCGCCCATAGAATCGCAGCCGCAAACAGCGCCGCCAACGACGTTCCCCAAATCCAGTAAAACGGGACGATCGCCCCGTTCGGAAAAATCGCCCAAAGCCACGCCGCCACCACTCCCAGCCCGACGCCACCGATTCGTTTCCCCGCGAAATAGAGCGGCACGCACGCCGCCGCCGAAGCCAGCATGTTCACCGACGCCGCAACCCAGAACGACGCCAGCGAAAAAATTCCAAACAGCCGAAAAATCCCCGCCAGCAGCAACGGATAAAACGGAGCGAGCCACGCCGTCGGTCCCGTCTGTTGCCGGAACGGATCGCTGAATCCGCGCCCGGTGGCCAGAGCCTGCGCGATGTTCCCCGTCTCCTGCGCAAAGGACGCTGCCGCCAGATCTTTCGGCGGAATCGTGCGCGCCTGGCTCCAGGCATACGCCGCGCGCACGGCCAGCGCAACGCCGAAAATCAGCCAGATCGAAACCGCTGCCGCCGCAAGTCTCCGCTTCATCACCCTCCGCAGCTCCATTCCTGGTGGCGCAGCCGCTCCCGGCTGCGTTCCGCCACTTGCCTACGCTCCCGCGCCAGTCTAGAATTCTGAACGATACACCTCTTCACGCGGAAGTGGCGGAATTGGCAGACGCACCATCTTGAGGGGGTGGCGCCGCAAGGCGTGTGGGTTCGAATCCCACCTTCCGCACCAACCAACTGCCCTCCTGCCGCACCAGCCGGCCCCCCACCCAGTCCGTTACCTTTGGTGTACTAGTGTTATCAAGTTAGTAACAAACGTCTTGAATCCCCCACTGAACCCGCTATCCTGTCCCTACTGCCAATCGCCACGCGCGCTGGCATTCGGCCCCGGATCGAGCAAGACCAAACACGATCGGCAAAGGGAGGTCCCATGCGGAGCGCTCTTTCGTCCTGGCTGTTTATGGGAGATTCCGTGCTGGAGACGGTGGCGCTGCTCGTGATCGCGTGCCTGCTGCTCAGCCTGCTTTCTTGGCTGCACCTCTTCTAGCCTTCCGCCCGAGGGAATCCCGGCAGCACCCATATCTGCCGTCTCAGCCTGCAACTCCACGCGTTTTCGTCCCTCGCGTTTCGCCCAGAACAACGCCTGTCCCGGCGCGTTGCATTCCGAATGACGCCTGCGGATCCGTCTTTCCCGCCTCAGCGGAACAGCGCCGGATTCACCGCGTTCGCCATCGCCTTGTAGGAT